>NZ_JAIWIH010000053.1:0-37888 GCF_052851135.1 Streptomyces sp. BRA346
GGTGACACATCACGAGAGCGGAACAAGCCGGAGGAATAGTCCAGCTCGTTCACAGCGTCCTCGCTGTGTTTTTCTTCAAAGGAACCTCGACCACATCATGTGATGCGGACGGGGTATCAACATATCTGGCGTTGACTTTTGGCACGCTGTTGAGTTCTCAAGGAACGGACGCTTCCTTTGAAACCGTATCACCGGTTTCTCCGGGCGCTTCCCTTCGGTGCTTCACACGCTATCAGACGCTTTTCCGTTTTCCGAATCCGCATTCTTCGCATGCATGCGAAAGCAGATCCGGGAATTGGATCAAGTGACTGAAGGTGCCGCCCTCACCTGGACGCGCCCGCAGCTGACTGCGATGCTTCATCCGGATGGGCAGGAGTACGACAGTACAGCGCCTCACGCGGCCGTGGCAAATCGTTTCGGGGCCCCTGGGTGGGTCTCCGGCCTGCGCCGCTTGTGCGGAATCCCAAGTTCCTATGACTTACGCTTCTGGGCAGTGCGCTGCCCGGACAGGCGGTGACGGCGCGAGATGGATCTTCACCCCGGGAGGCTTCCCATGACCACCGTGACGTCTCCGCTCAGCGGGCGCGCGATCGGACTGACAGCGGTTCCGGATCCGGTGTTCTCGGGCGCCATGGTCGGTCCGGGTACGGCGATCGACCCGGTGCTCGAGCCCTCCGTGGCGGTGGCTCCGGTCGACGGCATCGTCGTCTCGTTGCACCCCCACGCGTTCGTGGTCGTGGACGAGGAAGGACATGGGGTGCTCACCCACCTCGGGATCGACACCGTGCAGCTGAACGGTGACGGCTTCGAGGTGCTCATCAACAAGGGGGACACCGTCAAGCGCGGTGACGCGATCGTGCGCTGGGACCCCGCGGTGGCCGTGGCCGCCGGCAAGTCGCCGATCTGCCCGGTCGTCGCCCTGGAGGCCACGGCCGAATCCCTCTCCGCGGTCCGGGAGGACGGCGACATGAAGCCGGGCGACGCGCTCTTCAGCTGGACGTGACCTCGACGCCGTCCGGAACCGGTCCGGGCGGCGTCGACGGCTAGTACGACATCCACCACGGCGGGGTTCCGCCGTATCAACCGGGGACAGGTGACATGGAGACAACGCTGCGAGGCGTCGGCGTGAGCCACGGGGTGGCCATCGGCGAGGTGCGCCACATGGGCACGGCGGTGCTGGAGCCACCGGCGAAGCAGATTCCGGCCGACGAGGCCCCGCGGGAGCAGGGGCGGGCGCGCCAGGCGGTGGAGGCCGTGTCGGCGGACCTGGTCGCGCGCGGCAATCTCGCGGGCGGCGAGGCCCAGGCCGTGCTCGAGGCACAGGCCATGATGGCGCAGGACCCGGAGCTGATCGCCGACGTCGAGCGGCGCATCACGGTGGGCAGCACGGCCGAGCGCGCGGTGTACGACGCCTTCGCCGCGTACCGGGCGCTGCTGGCCGGGGCCGGGGAGTACCTGGCGGGCCGGGTGGCCGACCTCGATGACGTACGGAACCGGATCGTGGCGCGGCTGCTGGGTGTGCCGATGCCGGGCGTGCCCGACAGCGACGAGCCGTATGTGCTGATCGCGCGCGATCTCGCCCCGGCCGACACGGCGCTGCTCGACCCGACCCTGGTGCTCGGCTTCGTGACCGAGGAGGGCGGGCCGACGAGCCACAGCGCGATTCTGGCGCGCGCCCTCGGGGTGCCCGCCGTGGTGGCGCTGCCCGGTGCCGGGGAGCTGATCGAGGGCACCATGATCGCCGTGGACGGCAGCACGGGCGAGATCTTCGTATCGCCGAGCGAGGAGAAGCGGGCGGAGCTGACCCGGGCCGCCGAGGAGCGGCGGGCGGCGCTGGCCGCCTCGTCCGGTCCGGGCGCGACCTCCGACGGGCACAAGGTGCCGCTGCTGGCGAACGTCGGCGGTCCGGCGGACGTACCGGCGGCGGTCGAGGCGGGCGCCGAGGGCGTGGGGCTGTTCCGGACCGAGTTCCTCTTCCTCGACGACAGCACGAAAGCGCCGTCGGAGGAGAAGCAGGCCGAGGCCTACCGGCAGGTGCTGGAGGCGTTTCCCGAGGGCCGCGTGGTGGTGCGGGTCCTGGACGCGGGCGCGGACAAGCCGCTGGACTTCCTCACCCCGTCCGATGAGCCCAACCCGGCGCTGGGCGTACGCGGACTGCGCACGCTGCTGGACCACCCCGAGGTACTGCGGACGCAATTGACGGCGCTGGCCAAGGCGGCGGAGGGGCTGCCGGTCTACCTCGAGGTGATGGCCCCGATGGTGGCCGACCGGCTGGACGCCAAGGCGTTCGCGGACGCCTGCCGGGAGGCCGGGCTCCAGGCGAAGTTCGGCGCGATGGTGGAGATCCCGTCGGCCGCGCTGCGGGCCCGCTCGATCCTCCAGGAGGTCGAGTTCCTGTCGCTGGGGACCAACGACCTGGCCCAGTACACGTTCGCCGCGGACCGGCAGGTGGGTGCGGTGTCGCGGCTTCAGGACCCGTGGCAGCCCGCGCTGCTCGACCTGGTCGCGGCGTCGGCCGAGGCCGCGCAGGCCGAGGGCAAGAGCTGCGGGGTGTGCGGTGAGGCCGCGTCCGACCCGCTGCTGGCGTGTGTGCTGACCGGTCTGGGTGTCACCAGCCTCTCCATGGGTGCCGCGTCGATTCCGTATGTCCGCGCCACGCTGGCCAAGCACACCCTCGCCCAGTGCGAGCGGGCCGCTTCGGCGGCGCGCGCGGCGGACACCGCCGAGGATGCCCGCCGGGCCGCGCAGGCGGTGCTGTCCGGCGAGTGAGCCGATGAGCTGAGCGATGGGCTGAGCAGGGCGAAAGGGCCCGTCCCGCCGCGGTGACCGCGGCGGGACGGGCCCTTCGCCGTGTCACCCCGCTTCGTCCTCGGGCCGGGGCAGCGGGAGGCCCGCCCGGTACTCGACGCCGTGCTCCGGTGGGATCGGCTCGCCGGTCTGCGCGTCGGTGCAGTACGCGGTGAAGACCTCGGCCTCGCTCAGCGGGCGCGGCCAGCCGTCGCGCAGCGACCAGCCGCGGACCGTGTCGGGGGCTCCGGACCGACTCGTCCGCAGGACGATGCCGCCGGGGCTTCCGGTGGCGATGCCGCAGGCCAGCACGGTGCGGAAGACGAGCGCGCCGGGCTCGGCGAGCGTCGGCGGGCGCCCTTCCCGCGCGGTGGCGTGCACCGCGGCGGCCAGGGGCGTGTCGTCCACCGGGACGCTGCACACCAGGTGGTGCAGGCCCGGCCCCGCCGCGTCGAGCACCGCGTGCAGCGCGGCGGCGGCGCGGTCGAACGCCGCGCGGGCGGTGGCGTCCCCCTGGCCGCCGCAGCCGCAGCAGCCGCCCGCCCGGGCGAGCACGGCCGCGGCGTACTCCCAGGTGGCGCGCTCCTCGGCAACGGTGATCAGGCGCGGCAGCAGCTCGTCGATGGGCTGGCCCTCGTAGACGACGGTGGCGCCCGTGGACGCCACCTCCGCCGTGTACCGGCTGCGGCTCGCGGGGGTGTCCGGGTCCAGCCGGGTGTGGGCGCAGTACTCCTCGTACGCGACCGGGTCGAAGAGGGCGACGGTGGTGTGCACGCCCTGTGACGCCAGCGCCCGCAGCAGCGCCTCCATCCGCCGCAGGTACCGGGAGTGGTCGTCGAAGCCGAACGACGCGTATCCCCGCATCGCCGCGAAGTCGTCCTCGGCCGCCAACAGCGCGACCGCGCTGGGCACTTCCCTGCGTAAGGCCCGGATCGCGGTGGGCTTCCCCCGGTGCGTGCCCCCCGTGTCGGTGTGCGCCATGACTCCCCCTCAGTGCGGACGTTCAGTGCTCACTCACCGTAACCGGGGGCACTGACAACGCTCCGGCGGACGCGTCATCGGGCTGTCAGCCGCGGAAGGCCGTCAGCCGCGGAGCCGGTCGAGGCCGAACGGGGTGAGGGCGGCGGGGCGGCGGCCGGTGACGACGTAGGAGGCCAGTTCGTTGCCGGTGACCGGGCCGAGCGTCACGCCCAGCATTCCGTGGCCCGTGGCGGTGAAGGCGTTCCCGGAGCCGGGCACGCGGTCGATGACCGGCAGTCCGTCGGGCAGGAACGGCCGGCCGCCGACCCAGGGGTCGCGGATCAGCGCCACCAGGTCGTCGGGATCGTCGAACCACTGCCCGAGGTAGTGGCGGCTCGCCCGGGCGACGGCGACGATCCTGCGCCAGTCGAGCCGGTTGTTGTTGCCGCTCAGCTCCATCGTCCCCGCGATGCGGGTGGTGCCGCCGATCGGGGAGGCCACCGCCCGGTGTTCGCCGAAGTACAGCGTGTGCGTCGGTGCGGGGTCGAGGTCCACGGAGAAGCTGTAGCCCTTGCCCGCCTGGAGGGGCAGGTGGTGGCCCAGCTCGCGCAGCAGGTGCGCGGAGCGCACTCCGGCCGCGACGACGACGGCCGAGCAGGGGATCTCGCCGGTGTCGGTGACCACCGCGGTGACCCGGTCCCCGGACGGTCCGCGCCGGAAGCCGCTCGCGGCCACGTTCTCGTGGACCTTCACCCCGGTGGCCGCCAGCCGTTCTTCGAGGGCCCGGGCGAAGGCCACCGGGTCCAGGACGCCTTCGCCGGGGACGAGGTAGGCGGCGCGGACCGCCGGCGCCAGCGAAGGGTCCAGAGCCGTCGCCTCGGCGCCGGTGCTGACGTCGTCCGGGAGCGGATAGCGGCCGTCCGCCATCTGCCGCTGGAGCTGGAGGTGGTGGCGTGCCTCGCCGGGCGAGAGGAACGCGTGCACCATGCCGGGGCGGCTGAGAGTAGTCTCGACCCCCGCCTCGCGCAGCCCGTCGAAGAGTGCGAACGTGCTGCGGTTCAACTCGGCGATCGCCGCGTAGCCGCGCCGGAACGCCGCGGGCGTGCTGCTGCGCCAGAAGCGCCACAGCCACCGTACGAACGCGGGGTCCGGCAGCGGGCGCAGATAGAGCGGGGAGTCCGGCCGCCCGAGGGAGCGTGCCGCGTACCGCAGGACGCCGGGGGCGGGGACGGGGGTGGAGTGGCTGAGGCAGACCCAGCCCGCGTTGCCGCGGGAGACGCCGGAGCCCACCCCGCGCCGTTCCACGATCTCGACCGGCAGCCCGCGTTCGGCCAGGTAGTACGCGGTGCACAGGCCGACCACCCCGCCGCCGACGACCACCACGGGTCCGCTGCCGTGCCTTGTGTCCATGGCGCGTCCCTATTCGGCGGACTCGTAGGTGGTCAGGAACGCCCGGGTCCGGGTCTGTCGGGGGCGGCCGAGCACCTCGGCGGGCGGGCCCGCCTCGATGATCCGGCCGCCGTCGACGAAGGCGACCCAGTCGGACACCTCGCGGGCGAAGGGCAGTTCGTGGGTGACGAGCATCATCGTCATCCCCTCCTCGGCCAACTCGCGCATGACCCGCAGCACTTCGCGGGTCGCCTCCGGGTCGAGCGACGAGGTGGGTTCGTCGAAGAGCAGCACTTCGGGCTTGAGCGCGAGCGCCCGCGCGATGGCGACCCGCTGCTGCTCGCCGCCGGACATCTGGTCGGAGTGGGCGAGGCCGCGGTGGGCGAGCCCGACCCGGCGCAGCAGCACGACGGCGCGCTCCAGGGCCTGCCGTTCGGGGACGCCCGCCTTGACCTGCGCCAGCATGACGTTCTCGACGGCGGTCAGGTGCGGGAAGAGGTGGAAGCGCTGGAAGACCATGCCGACCGTGCGGCGCAGCCGGGCGAGGTCGCGGCAGACGGTCCGCCCGTCGCTGTGCACCGTCTCGCCCGCCACCTCGATGGTGCCGGTGTCCGGCCGCTCCAGCAGGTTGACGCAGCGCAGCAGTGTGGTCTTGCCGCCGCCGCTCTGCCCGATGACGCTGACGATCCGGCCGCGCGGGACGTCGAGGGAGACGTCGTCGAGGACGCGGCGCCCGTCGAAGGACTTGCCGAGGTCTCTGATCCGTATGACGGCGTCGGTGGGCCGCTGGGCGGTGGTCCCGGTCGTCGTGCCGGGGGCCTGGGCCGCCGCGGTGACGGGCTCGGTCATGCCGTCGCCTCCTTCGGGGACGGTGGGTCGGCCGGGGCGGGTGCCTCGGCGAGCAGGGCGCGGGCGGTCCGCAGCCGTCGCCGCCGCCTCGGGGTCAGCGGCTTTCCGGCGCGTATGGCGCGCTCCAGGGCGAGCAGCAGTTGGGACAGCGGGTAGCAGAGGGCGAAGTACACGGCCGAGATGACGAGGTACACCTCCAGCGCCCGGAAGGTGGAGGAGGTGATGAGCCGCGCCTCGGACATCAGCTCGGCGGCGGAGATCGTGACCAGCAGGGAGGTGCCCTTGAGCAGGTCGACCAGCATGGTGTTGGTGCCGGGCAGCGCCAGGCGCAGCGCCTGGGGGAAGATCACGTGTCCGAAGACGCTGAGGCGGCCCAGGCCGAGCGCCTCCCCGGCCTCCGTCTGGCCGTCGTGGATTCCGCTGATGGCGGCGCGGAAGATCTCGGACAGGTAGGCGGAGTAGAAGACGATGAGGCTCAGGCATCCGGCGGTGAAGACGTCGAGGCGGATGTCGACCGAGCCCAGGCCGAAGTAGGTCAGGAAGATGATGGCGAGCAGGGGGATGTTCTTGAACAGCTCGGTGTACACGGCGGCCAGCGCGCGCAGCGGCCATACGCGGCTCAGCCGCAGCAGCGCCACCACCAGGCCGAGGAGGGCCGCGCCCGCGAAGCTCACGGCGGTGTACGACATCGTCTTCAGCAGGGCGTCCAGCAGATCGGAGCGGTAGTCGGTCCAGGGGACCTGGAAGAGTCCGGCGGCGGTCGTCACGTTCGTGGCCTCCTCACTGCCCGGCGGTGCCGATGGACGGGGCGTTCCAGTCGGCGGGCCGGTCGACTCCGCGCCGTGCGGGGGCGACGTCGGAGGCGGGCTTCAGGAACTGTGCGGGGTCGCCGCCCCACTTCTTGATGAGCTTCGTCAGCTCGCCGTTCTCGTACATGGCGTCGATCTGGGCGGAGATGGCCTTCTCCAGCTTGGTGGCCTTCTTGGGGAGGTAGAAGCCGGTCTGGTACGGGCGGAAGTACTCGTAGGCGGGCTTGGCCTTGACCTGTGCGGCGGTCGGCGGCGTCAGGTATTGGGTCTTGATCTGCTCGGACCGTTCCTTCTCGGCCGCGATGATGATGAGCGGGTCCAGGAAGCCGACGTCGATGCGGCCCGCGGCGAGGTCGTCGAAGACGCCGTTGGCGTCGGGGTAGGCGCGGAGTTTCGCGCTGGGGACGGCCTTGATGGACTTGACCCAGACGTAGCCCTCGACGGTGCCGAGGCGCAGTCCCTCGAGGTCGTTGATGGTCTTGTACGTCTTGCCCGAGCCGACCGCCATCGCCGGGGGCGAGTAGTAGGGCGGGTCGGTGAACAGTCCCTGCTTCTGGCGGTCCTTGGTCCAGGCGACGCCGCCGATGGTGATGTCCATCCGCCGGGACTGGACCCCGGCGAGCATGCCCGCGAAGTCCGTGGTCTCGGGCTGGATGGTGAGGCCGAGCTTCTTGGCGGCGTAACTGAGGATGTCGCCGTCGAGGCCGACGATCTTGCCGTCCTTGACGGTGGTGTAGGGCGCGTAGGGCTGGACGGCCACCTTCAGGACGCCGGGGTCGATCGTCCCGAGCGCGGCCGTCTTCGCGGAGACCTTCTTGGGGGCCGCGGCGTCGCTGTCCGATCCACAGGCGGTCAGGGCGAGGAGCGGCATGACGGACAGGGCTGTGAGGAGGATGCGTACACGGGCCATCGGATCGGCCTTCCGTGTCAGGGCTGGGCAGGGCCCGCCGTTCACCGCGTCATCACCGCGGCGGGGGTGTGAATTGCCCCATACGCTACGAGTGCACCGAGCTTCGGTCACTGGTTGCTTCGTACGAATATATGGCGAGGAAGAAGGGGCGCACTGTATGGTGCGTCCCACTTCGCACCGCCCCGCGCGCCCCTTCCGCGCACCTTTCGACGGGGGTTCCGCATGCTCAGCCCGTCACTCGCCCAGGAGATCGCCGGGGACACCTCGGCGGTCATCGGATTCAACGTCCTCATCACCGACAGTGAGGGCACCGTCATCGGCAGCGGCGACCGGAGCCGCATCGGCACCTTCCACGAGGCGTCCGTCGAGGTGCTGCGCACCCAGGAGCCCGCCACGCACACCACCGCGCAGGCCCAGTCCCTGCGGGGGGTGCGCCCTGGCGTCACCCTCCCCCTGGTCCGGGACGGGCACGCGGTCGGCACGGTCGGGATCACCGGCACGCCCGCCCAGGTGGGCCGCTTCGGGCTGCTGGTGAAGCGGCAGACGGAGATCCTGATGCGGGAGTCCGTACTCCTGCGCTCGCGGGTGCTCAGGGAGCGGGTGCTGGAGGATCTGATCGCCGACGTCGCCTCGTACGACGCCCAGGTGGTCGAGCCCGACTTCATCGTCTTCCGCGCCGCGGAGCTGGGCTTCGACCTGCGGCTCGCCCGGGTCGCGGTCGCGATGGAGGTGACGGTGCCGGACGGGGAGCGCCGGGGCGGCGGGCGCGGCCACGGGACCGGGTACGCCGGTGGGCACAGGGCCCGGGACACCGCACTGGTCCGGCCGGAGCTGCTGCGCACCGTCCGCGAGGCGTTCCCCGATCCGCAGGACATCGTCGCGAGCGCCGCCCCCGGGTGGATCGGGGTACTGCACCGGCTGCGGGGCGAGGCGTTCCACCCCGGCGTGGCGGCCGTGTGCGGACGGCTCACGGAAGTGGTCGACGCGCGGTACGGCCTGGTGCTCCGCGCCGGGATCGGCGAACCGGCCACCTCGGTCGGCGGGCTGCACGACTCGTACCAGGACGCGTGCGACGCGCTGCGGCTCGGCGCCCGCGTCGCCGCCGATGCCCCCGACGCCCACGTCCACCTCATCGGCGATCTGCGCGGCCACCAGCTGCTGGCCGCCGTCGGGCAGCACACCCGGGCCCGGCTCATCGCCCTGACCACCCTGGATCTGCGCGGGCAGCCGGACTGGCCGGTGCTGCGGGAGACGGTGGTGGCGTGGTGCGAGAACGGCTTCAATTTGGTGCGGGCGTCGGCGGCGCTGCACATCCACCGCAATACCCTCGTCTACCGCATCAACAAGATCGAGCAGATCAGCGGCCGCTCACTGCGCGACCGCCGTGCGCTCTCCCTCTATCTGGCCTGCCTGGCCGACCAGTTGGACACCACGCACCCCTAGTCGGCCGAGACGCCCTTCGTCCGGGCCAGGCGCTCGTAGTACTTCAGCAGATCGATGTCGTCCACCGACCCCGGGTTGACGGCCTTGTCCAGGGACGTGCCCTGGAGGAGGCGCTTGACCGGGACCTCGATGCGCTTGCCGGTGAGGGTGTGGGGGACGCCCGGCACCTCGATGACCTCGTCGGGGACGTGGCGCGGGGAGAGTTCGGTGCGGATGGTGGTCTTGATGCGGGCCAGCAGGTCCTCGTCGAGGGTGGCGCCCGGGGCGAGGTGGACGAAGAGCGGCATCCAGTAGCCGCCGTCGGGCTGTTCGACGCCGATGACGAGGGATTCGCGGATCTCGGGGAGGCGTTCGACCGCCTCGTAGATGTCGGCGGACCCCATGCGTACGCCCTGCCGGTTGAGGGTGGAGTCGGAGCGGCCGTGGATGACGACGGTGCCGCGCGAGGTGACCGTGATCCAGTCGCCGTGGCGCCAGACGCCGGGGAACATCTCGAAGTAGCTGTCGCGGTAGCGGCTGCCGTCGGGGTCGTTCCAGAACCGGACCGGCATGGACGGCATGGGGCGGGTGACGACCAGCTCGCCGACCTCTTCCACCACCGGCCTGCCCTGCGGGTCCCACGCCTGGAGATCGGTGCCGAGCCCGGGGGCCTGGAGCTCGCCGATGTGGACGGGGAGGGTCGGCACGGCGCCCGCGAAGCAGCTGCACACATCGGTGCCGCCGCTGACGGAGGCGATCCACATGTCCTCGGCCACCTCGTCGTGGATCCAGCGGAAGCCGTCCGGCGGCAGCGGCGAGCCGGTGGTGGCGACGCACGTCACGCGGGACAGGTCGAAGTCGCGCCCCGGGTGGACACCGGCCTTGCGGCAGGCCATGACGTACGCGGCGGAGGTGCCGTACAGCGTGGTGCCGGTGCGCTCGGCGATGCGCCACTGGGCGGCGGTGTCCGGATAGCCGGGGCTGCCGTCGTACAGGACCACGGTGGCGCCGGACAGCAGGCCGGACACCAGGAAGTTCCACATCATCCAGCCGGTGGAGGTGTACCAGAAGAAGCGGTCCCCGGGGCCCAGGTCGCAGTGCAGGCCCAGCTGCTTGAGGTGTTCCAGCAGGATGCCGCCCTGGGACTGCACGATCGCCTTGGGCAGCCCGGTGGTGCCGGAGGAGTAGAGCACCCACAGGGGGTGGTCGAAGGGCACCTGCTCGAAGACCGGCTCGCTCGCGTCGCGGACGATGTCGTCCCAGGCCAGCGCCCCCTCGGGGGCGGGGGTGCCCAGCAGCGGGATGTGGACGACGGCGCGCACGGTGGGCAGTTCGCGGCGCAGCTCCGCGACGGTCTCGGTGCGGTCGTGGGTCTTGCCGCCGTAGGCGTAGCCGTCGACGGTGAACAGGACGACCGGCTCGACCTGCTGGAAGCGGTCCAGGACGCTGCGGGCGCCGAAGTCGGGGGCGCAGGAGGTCCACACCCCGCCGACGGCGGCGGTGGCGAGGAACGCGATGGCGGCCTGCGGGATGTTGGGGAGGTAGCCGCTGACCCGGTCGCCGGGGCGGACGCCGAGCCGGCGCAGCGCGGCGGCGGCCGCGCCGACCCGGGCGCGCAGCTCGGCCCAGGTGACGGGGCGCGGCTCATGGGTCTCGTCGACGTGCAGCAGCGCGGGCTCGTCGGCGCGGGCGGGGTCCTCCCCGGCGCGCAGCGCGTGCTCGGCGTAGTTGAGGGTGGCGCCGGGGAACCAGCGGGCGCCGGGCATGGCGGGGTCGGCGAGCACGGTGTCGTACGGGGTGCCGAAGCGCACCTCGAACCACTCGGCGACCGCGCCCCAGAAGGTCTCCAGCTCCTCCACCGACCAGCGGTGCAGCGCGGCGTAGCTCGCGGCCGGGTCACCGGGGCGGGCGGCGGGCGCACCGTGCCGCTCGGCCGCCCAGGCGTGGAAGCGGGTCAGCTGGGCGCGCTCGATCCGGTCCGCGCCGGGCTGCCACAGGGGGCCGGGCAGGTCGTCGGGGTGCGCTGCGGTGTTCATCTGTGTCGGCTCCCGGGAGGTCCGCTTCGGTCCGCTTCTATCCGCTTCGGTGCATGTGATCCGGTTGGTCCGCATCGTCTGCCGCATCTGCGTCCGAGCAGGACGATGCCATGTGATCGACTTGTGCACCAGGGGCGCCACTCCACATCCACCGTCGAGGGGTATGTGGGACGACACATGCGTGGTGAGTGGCATGTGGGACGACCACGGGTGAACGGCAGTTGAACTATGGTCGCGTCCTGCCTCGTCAATGGCACAGTGATCAGTATGAATGCGCGTGACCTGGTGCGGTCGGTGAAGGTGGTCGGTACGGCGCAGGGGCTGCGATCCCTGCGCTGGGCGTGGCGGCGCCGGCGTTCGGACGCGACCGGGCTGCCGCGGCGGGGCGCGGAGCTGGCGCGGGTGCCGGGTGTGGTGGAGGGCGCGGATCCGCAGCCGGGCGGTGGGGTGGTGCGGTTCGCGCGGTCCTCGCTGCGGGTGCGGGTGGCGGCGGGCGGCGCGGTGTTCTGCGGCTGGGACGGGGCCGAGCCTGAGCCGTCGTACGCGCTGGACGGCGCCTGCCCGGAGGCCGACGAGCGGGCCCAGCTGGAGCCGGACACGGACGGCGGCTGGCGGGTGGTGTCGGAGCGGGTGACGGTCGCGGTGTCGCGCATGGGCACGGTGGAGGTGCGCACCCCGGGCGGGGTGGTGCTGCGGCGGGATCTGCCGCCGCGCTGGTGGGAACCGGCCGAGGCGGTGATCGACCGCGGCTGCGGGGGCCGGGGCGCGGGGGTCACGGACGCGCGCTGGCACCAGCGGTCGGAGGTGGCGGCGGACGCGCGGTTCTTCGGGCTCGGCGGACGGGCGGGCGGCCCGCGGCTGAGGGACGGCTCGTACCGGCTGTGGAACACCGACCCCGGCGGTGGCTTCGGGCCGGACGACGACCCGCTGTATCTGACCATGCCGGTGCAGCTGGTGGTGGCCGACGCGGGCACCCATCTGGTGTTCCACGACAACTCGTGGGACGGCACGGTCACCCTGCGGGAGGGCGAGGAGGGCGCGGGCTCGGGGCACGACCGGCCGGGCGGGGTCCGGATGCGCATGGAGGGCGGGCCGCTGCGCTACTGGGTGTTCGTGGGCACCCCGGCGCGGGTGCTGCACGGCTGGGCGGCGCTGACCGGCTCCCCCGCGGTCCCGCCGGGCTGGGCGCTGGGCCACCACCACGCGCGCCGGGGGTTCGGCGACGCGAACGAGGTGCGGCGGGTGGTGGCGGGCTACCGGGAGCGGAACCTGCCGCTGTCCGCGCTGCACCTGGACATCGACCACCTGGCCGGGAACCGGGTCTTCACGGTGGACGCGGCGCGGTTCCCCGATCTGCCCGGGCTCGCCGCCGAGCTGCGCGCGGACGGGGTGCGGCTGGTGTCGATCGTGGACCCCGCGGTGAAGGCGGAGCCGGGCAACGCGGTGTACGACAGCGGGGCGGCTGCGGAGGGGTTCGTGACCGACGCCCGCGGCCGTGAGGTGCGCGGGGTGATGTGGGCGGGCGAGTCGGTGTTCCCGGACTTCACCGATCCGCGGGTGCGGAAGTGGTGGGGCGGGCTGTACGCGGAGCGGCTGGAGCAGGGCTTCTCCGGGGTGTGGCACGACCGGTGCGAGCCGGTGTCGTTCGCCGCCTTCGGCGAGCCCACGCTGCCGCGCTCGGCCCGGCACGCCCTGGAGGGCCGGGGCGGCGACCACCGGGAGGCGCACAACGTGTACGGGCTGGCGATGGCCCGGGCCGGGTACGAGGGTCTTGGCGAGCTGCGCCCCGACGAGCGGCCGTTCGTCTTCTCCCGCTCCGGCTGGGCGGGGCTCCAGCGGTACGGGGGCAGCCGGTCCGGGGACGTGGCGACGGGCTGGCCGGGGCTGCGCGCCTCGCTGGCGCTGGTGATCGGGCTCGGGCTGTCGGGGGTTCCGTACTCCGGTCCGGACATCGGCGGCTTCACCGGCTCCCCGTCGCCGGAGCTGTATCTGCGCTGGTTCCAGCTGGGCGCGTATCTGCCGCTGTTCCGTACGCATTCGGCGATCAACGCCGGGCGGCGCGAGCCGTGGGAGTTCGGGGCCGGGGTGCTGGAGCACGCCGCGGCGGCGCTGCGCGAGCGGCAGCGGCTGCTGCCGTACTTCATGACGCTGGCGCGGCTGGCGGAGCGTACCGGCGCGCCCTATGTGCGGCCGGTGTGGTGGCGGCAGCCCAAGGACCGGGCCCTGCGCGACTGCGAGGACGCCTTCCTGCTGGGCGACGCGCTGCTGGTGGCCCCGGTGCTGGAGGAGGGCGCGGTGCGGCGGGCGGTGCGGCTGCCGCGCGGCCGCTGGTACGACACGGCGACGGGCCGTGCCTACGAGGGCCCCGGGCAGGTGGTGGTCGACGCCCCGCTGTCCCGGATCCCGGTGCTGGCCCGGGCGGGCGCGGTGATACCCGTCGCGTCGCCGGACGGCGGCGTGGAGCTGGAGGTGTGGCCGCCGTGCCAGGGGCGCAAGGGCGGCGGGTCGCTGGCGGTGGACGCGGGCGACGGCTGGGACAAGGCGGAGCTGGTGCGGTTCGTCTCCCGGCCGCGCGGGGACGAGGTGCGGGTCGAGCGGGAGGGCGGCGTCGAGGCGGGGTATCCGGTGCGGGTGCGCGGGGGTTCATGACCCGGCGGAACTGGGTAACTCGGTGTCCATGCCAAGAATCACCGCCGCGCTGCGTGCGCTCGCCCTGCCCGTCGCCGCATCGATGGCCCTCGCCTCGCCCGCCCCGGCGCAGGCGGAGGGCGAGCCCGAGGCGCCGAAGGAGTTCGTGGCGCTGAGCGATGTGGATCCGACGATCCGCCAGGAGATCCGGTACTTCACCCCGCACAACTTCACCGGCCGCCCCGTCGAGGGCTATCGCAGGCCGCTGTGCCTGCTGACCCGACCGGCGGCCAGGGCGCTGCACCGGGCGCAGCGCCAACTGCTGCGCCGGGGCTACACCCTGAAGGTGTACGACTGCTACCGTCCGCAGCGCGCGGTGAATACCTTCGTCGACTGGGCGAAGGACCTGGACGACCAGCGGATGAAGCGCGAGTTCTATCCGGACGTCGACAAGACCCGGCTGTTCGAGGACGGTTACATCGCCGAGAAGTCGGGCCACAGCCGCGGCAGCACCATGGACCTGACGATCGTGAAGCTGCCCGCGCTGCCGACCCGGCCGTACGTTCCGGGCGAGAAGCTGGTGCCGTGCTACGCGCCGCAGAAGGAGCGCTTCCCCGACAACTCGGTGGACATGGGCACCGGTTACGACTGCTTCGACACGCTCTCGCACACCCTCGACCCGCGGATCAAGGGCACGCAGCGGGCCAACCGGCTGCTGCTCAAGGGGGCGATGGAGGCCCAGGGCTTCGTCAACCTGGCCGAGGAGTGGTGGCACTTCACCTATAAGCCGGAGCTGTTCCCGGACACCTACTTCGACTTCCCCGTCTCCCGCCGGTCGCTGCACTGAGGTCTCACAGCCGCCCGCCCGCGGTGTCCGAGGACAGCCGCTGCGCGATGGCCACGGGCACCACGGACAGGGCGATGAGCAGGGCCGCGACGACGTTGACGACGGGGGCCTGGTGCGGCCGGGCCAGGTTCTCGTAGATCCAGATGGGCAGGGTGCGGGTGCCGGCACCGGCGGTGAAGGTCGTCACCACGATCTCGTCGAAGGACAGCGCGAAGGCGAGCAGCGCGCCCGCGAAGAGCGCCGAGCGCATGGCCGGGAAGGTGACGTGGCGGAAGGTCTGCCAGGGGCGCGCCCCGAGGTCCGCGGACGCCTCGGCCATCGAGGGGGCGATCCGGCGCAGCCGGGCCGCCACGTTGTTGAACACGACCACGACGCAGAAGGTGGCGTGCCCGACGACCACCGTGAACAGGCCGAAGCCGATGCCGAGCGGGTCCAGGACGGTGCGGAAGGCGGCGTTGAGGGCGATGCCGCTGACGATGCCGGGCAGCGCGATCGGCAGCACCAGCAGGAAGGACACGGTCCGTCGGCCGAAGAAGCGGTGCCGGTGGACGGCGTACGCGGCCATGGTGCCGAGGACCAGGGCGATCCCGGTGGCGGCGAGCCCGGCCTTGAGCGAGGTGAGCAGGGCGTCGCGGGCGCCGTCGTTGTGCAGGGCGGCGCGCCACCACTCCCCCGTGAGGCCGCTGGGTGGCCAGCCGAAGGAGTGGTCGGCGTTGAAGGAGTTGAGCAGGACGAGCAGCAGGGGCGCGTAGACGACGGCGAGTCCGGCGGCGGTGACGCAGCCGAGGACGATCCGGGCGGTGCGCGAGAGCCTCATGGGGCATCCCCCAGGGGGTGTCTTCCGGACCAGGCCGGATCAGGGAGCGGGGTCAGGGGGCACCTCCCAGCGGTAGCTGGGGGAGCGTGCGATCGCAAGGCGGAGGAGGAGAGCGCAGCGGCGCTGCGTGCGACGACGACAACGCGGCGAGAGGGGGCACCTCCCAGCGGTAGCTGGGGGAGCGTGCCAGGGCCCGCGAGCCCGGCATGGTCCGGAAGACACCCCCTAGAGCGCGTCGAGGGCGCCGGCGCGGCGTACGGCGGCCAGGTAGCAGACGATGAGGACGACGGGGACGGCGGAGAGCGCGGCGGCCATCGGCAGGTCGAGGGTGACCTGCGAGGCGATGGCGTTGCCGAGGAGCTGGGTCTTGCCTCCGACGATCTGCACGGTGATGTAGTCGCCGAGGCTGAGCGAGAACGTGAAGACGGACCCGGCGAACAGGGCGGGGCGCACGGCGGGCAGGACCACCGAGCGCAGGGTGCGCCAGGTGCCCGCGCCGAGGTCGGCGGAGGCTTCCAGGGTGCGTTCGGGGAGCCGTTCCAGGGCCGCGTACACCGGGAGGATCATGTACGGGAGCCAGAGGTACGCGAGCACCAGGACGACGGCGGGGGTGCCGTAGCCGGGCCCGTGCAGCCCGAGCGGGGAGAGCACGGAGTTCACCACGCCGTCCTCGCTCAGCATCACCCGCCACGCGTACGCCTTGACCAGGTAGCTCGCCCACAGCGGGGTGAGCACGGCCACCAGCAGCGGCCGCCGCCGGCGCGGGCCCGCGACGCGCGCCATGCAGAAGGCCATGGGCAGGGCGAGGAGGGCGTCGAGGAGGGTCACGGCGACGGCGATGGCGAGGGTGCGCAGCGCGATGGTGCGGTAGACGGGGGTGGTCAGCAGCTCCTGGATGTTGTCGGTGTTCCAGGTGCGGACGACGTCGGAGGTGAAGGAGTCGGTGGTCCAGAAGGCGGAGAGGAGGAGGACGGCGAGCGAGCCGAGGTAGGCCAGGGTCAGCCACAGCAGGGGCGGGCCGAGGAGCGCGGCCAGCCGCAGCCGCGCTCCCCCGACTCCGACTCCGGCCCCGGCGCGACGCACCCCCTCAGCCCTTGACCTCGGTCCAGGCGCGGGTCCATTGGGCGTAGTCGGTGCAGGTGGTGTTCTTGCGGCCGTCGAGGCACTGTTTGATGGGCGTGGTCCAGAAGTGGACGCGCTGGAAGTACTTCTCGTCGTCGGCGTGGAAGACGGCGCAGTGGTTCGGGTCGGAGGTCTCGGCGCACGCCTTGCGGTTGGCGGGGGCCTCGCCGAAGTACTCGGCGACCTGGGCGTTGACCTTCGGGGAGACGATCCAGTCGAGCCACTTGTAAGCGCAGTTGGGGTGTTCGGCCTTCGCGGACACCATCCAGGTGTCGGACCAGCCGGTGGCGCCCTCCTTGGGGAGGACGGCCTTGACGGGCGCCTTCTCGGCCTGGGTGAGGTTCGCGATGACCTGCCAGGTGGTGCCGATGACGCTGTCGCCGCCCTTGAAGGCGGTGATCTCCTTCTGGTAGTCGCTCCAGTATTCGCCGATCGCCTTGTGCTGCTTCTTGAGGAGGGTGACGGCGGCGTCGAGCTGCTTCTTGTCGAGCGCGTACGGGTTCTTGATGCCGAGCGACGGCTTGGCGTGCTTGAGGTAGAGCGCGGCGTCGGCGATGTAGATGGGCGAGTCGTACGCGGTGACCCGGCCCTGGTGCGCGTCGGCGTCGTCGAAGACGGCGCGCCAGGAGTCGGGGGCGGGCTTGACCTTGTCGGTGCGGTACATGAGGAGGTTGGCGCCGCGGCCGTGCGGGATGCCGTACATCCGGCCGTCCTTGGAGTTGAACGGCTGCTGCTTGAGGGCCGGGAAGATGTCCTTGTAGTTCGGCACCAGCTTGGTGTTGACGGGCGCGGCGTCGCCGGAGGCGATGAGGCGCAGGGTGGCGTCGCCGGAGGCGGAGACCGTGTCGTACTGGCCGGTCTTCATGAGGGACACCATCTCGTCGGAGGTGCCGGCGGTCTTGGTGCTGACCTTGCAGCCGGTCTTCTTCTCGAAGGGGTGGACCCAGTCGGCCCGGGGGTCGTTGGAGCCGTCCTCGGCGTAGCCCGCCCAGGCGATGATGTTGACCTTGCCCTCGCCCTTGCCGAGCTTGTCGGGGGCGTGCGCGGCCTTGCCGTCGTCGTCGGATCCGCAGCCAGCGGCGGTCAGCAGCAGCGCGCACACGGCCGCCGCGGACCTCCACGCGGATGTCGTCCTTTTCCGCATCCGGTCCTCCTCGTCCCACTTGGCACTCGAGGCCCCGTCAGTATCCGCGCGGCACGTATGCCGACGCCAGGGTGCCTCCGGCACTCCATGGGTCAACCGGGCACCGGGAAGGCGTCCTTCTCGTCCCAGACGAGCCTGATCTCGGCCTGGGGGCGGGCGGTGGGCGGGAGTTCGGCCAGGTTCTGCCGGTGCACCGTGAGTCGGTCGCCGTGTGGGAGCGCGATGGTGAAGCGGGTGTGCGCCCCGGCGTGCACGATGTCGGCGATGCGCCCCGTGACCGTGCGCTCGCCGTCGAGCGGGGCGTCGGCGGGGTCGGCGAGCCGGATGCGCTCGGGGCGGATGCTGTACGCGCCGGGGCGGCCGACCACCCGGACCGCGGTCTCGCCGCGCAGCAGGTTGGTGGTGCCGACGAAGCCCGCGACGAAGGCGGTGGCGGGGCGTTGGTACACCTCCAGGGGCGGGCCGGTCTGTTCGATCCGGCCGTCGGAGACGACGGCGACGCGGTCGCTCATGGTCAGCGCCTCCTCCTGGTCGTGGGTGACCAGGAGGAAGGTGATGCCGGTGGTGCGCTGGAGTTCCTTCAGCTCGGTCTGCATCTCCTGGCGGAGCCTCAGGTCGAGGGCGCCGAGCGGTTCGTCGAGGAGCAGCACGGCGGGCCGGTCGACGAGAGCCCGGGCGAGGGCGACGCGCTGACGCTGCCCGCCGGAGAGCGCGTCGGGGCGGCGGGACGCGAAGCCGTCGAGGCGGACGGTGGCGAGGGCCTCGTGGGCGCGGGCGGTGCGCTCCGGCTTGCGGACGCCGCGCACGGTGAGCGCGTACGCCACGTTCTGCTCGACGGTCATGTGCGGGAAGAGCGCGTAGTCCTGGAAGACGGTGTGCACATCGCGGCGGTGCGGGGGCAGCGCGGTGACGTCCCGTCCGGCGAGTGCGATACGGCCGCCGGTGGGCCGCTCGAACCCGGCGATCAGGCGCAGCAGGGTGGTCTTGCCGGAACCGGAGGGGCCGAGGAGCGAGAAGAACTCGCCCGCGCGGAGGGTGAGATCGACGGCGTCCAGCGCCCGTACGGTGCCGCCGGTGCCGAACTCCTTGGTGACGGCCGTGCAGCGGACCGCCTCTTCCGTCTCCGCCACGCTTGGCTCCCCTCCATCGGTCCTGCACCTGGGTTACCCGTCGTGCGGTCCCTGTGCAACACTTCTGACGTTCCGTCAGGTATTCAGGGCCTCACCGCCGGGAGAAGCCGTGGCATCTGCGCGTACGCCCGTGGTCGCCGGGTGGTTCACCTCCGACGACGGGGACTTCCGGCTGCTGGGGACCCGCTGCCGGGCCTGTGGCGCGGTGTACTTCCCGCGCGAGGACACCTTCTGCCGGGCGCCCGGCTGCGCCGGTGCGGAGCTGGACGAGGTGCCGCTGTCGCGGCGCGGCCGGGTGTGGTCGTACACCGACGGCCGCTACCGCCCGCCCGCCCCGTACCCGTCCGATCCCGCGCGCGACTGGGAGCCGTACACGCTGATCGCCGTGGAGCTGGCCGCCGAGCGGATGGTGGTGCTCGGGCAGGGCGTGCCCGGGGTGAGCGTGGCGGATCTGGCGGTCGGCATGGAGGTCGAGGTGGTGCCGGGGGTGCTGGCCGGGGAGGGCGGACAGGGCTGGAGCACCTGGCACTGGCGGCCGGTCCCGGCGGACGCGGAGGGGGCGTCGTGACCGGCGAGGTGGCGGTGATCGGCGCCGGGATGCACCCGTGGGGCAAATGGGGCCGGAGCTTCGTGGAGTACGGGACGAAGGCGGCGCGGGCGGCGCTCGCGGACGCCGGGCTCGACTGGCCGGACATCGCGTCGGTGGTCGGCGCGAACACCGTGCGCTGTGGCTATCCCGGCCAGGTGGCCGGGGCGACCTTCGCCCGGGCGCTGGGCTGGCAGGGGGCGCGCGTCACCAGCGTGTACGCCGCCTGCGCGTCCGGTGCGCGGGCCATCGACACCGCCCGCGCCCAGATCCTGTCCGGCATGGTGGACACCGTGCTGGTGGTGGGCGCGGACGCGGCGCCCAAGGGTTTCTTCGCACCGTCCGGCGGCGACCGGCCCGACGACCCGGACTGGCTGCGCTTCCGGGTGCTGGGCGCCACCAACCCGGCGTACTTCGCGCTGTGGGCGCGCCGCCGGATGGCGGTGTACGGGGACACGCCCGAGGACTTCGCGGCGGTCAAGGTGAAGAACGCGGCCGCGGGGGTGGCCAACCCTCACGCCCGCTACCGCTCCCCCGTGACCGCCGAGGAGGTGGCCGCGTCGCCGGTGGTGGCCGATCCGCTGCGGCTGCTGGACATCTGCGCCACCTCGGACGGGGCCGCGGCGCTCGTGCTGAGCAGCGTGGACTTCGCGCGGCGGCACGGGGTGGCGGCCCCGGTGCGGATCCGGGCCGTCTCGTCCGTCTCGCCGGTGTATCCGCGGACCGCGCTCGACCTGCCGAACATCGCCACCGACTCCATTCCTGATTCCGCCACCGACTCCGCCGCGGCGTCCGGTCCGATGCCGGACGCGTTCCGCCCGTCGATCGCGCGGGCGGCGTACGAGGAGGCGGGGGTCGGGCCGGAGGATCTGTCGCTCGCCGAGGTGTACGACCTGTCCACCGCGCTGGAACTGGAGTGGTACGAGGACTTGGGGCTGTGCGCCGCCGGGGAAGGCGCGAAGCTGTTGCGGGAGGGCGCGACGGCGCTCGGCGGCCGGATCCCGGTCAATCCGAGCGGTGGGCTCGCCTCCTTCGGGGAGGCGGTTCCGGCGCAGGCCATCGCCCAGGTGTGCGAGCTGGCCCAGCAGCTGCGGGGGCGGGCGGGCGACCGCCAGGTGGCGGGGGCGCGGGTGGGCATCACCGCGAACCAGGGCCTGTTCGGCCATGGTTCGTCGGTGATCGCCGTGCGGTGAGGTGAGTGCGGCGCGCGGTCAGCGGGTGGCCGCGGTGGCGAGCATGGCGTGCTCGACGACGGATATCAGCACATGCTTGACGGACTCGCGCTCGCGCGCGTCGCACATCACCACCGGGGTGCCGGGGTCGAGGTCCAGCGCCTCGCGCACCGAATCCTCCGGGTAGCTGTCGGCGCCCTCGAAGCAGTTGACGGCCACCGTGAAGGCGATGCCGCGCCGCTCGAAGTAGTCGACGGCGGCGAAGCAGTCCTCCAGCCGGCGGGTGTCGGCCAGCACCACCGCGCCCAGGGCGCCGGTCGCCAGCTCGTCCCACAGGAACCAGAAGCGGTCCTGCCCCGGGGTGCCGAAGAGGTACAGCACCAGGTCCTCGCGGAGCGTGATGCGCCCGAAGTCCATCGCGACGGTGGTGGTCTTCTTGCCCTCCACCCCCGCGATGTCGTCGACCGGCCGGCCCGCCTCGGTGAGCAGTTCCTCGGTGCGCAGCGGTTTGATCTCGCTGACCGCGCCCACCAGTGTCGTCTTCCCCGCACCGAACCCGCCCGCCACCAGAATCTTGAGCGTCACGGGTTCGATGATGTGGGAGCGGCCCGGGTCAGAGTGCCCGTAGACCATTGATCACCTCGCGCAGAATCCTCTCGTCCGGCAGTTCCGCCGGAGGTACGGGCCGGGACACTCGGACGAGTGCCGCGTGAAGCAGGTCGCCGATGAGCACGCGGACCACGCCGACCGGAAGGTCCAGCTCGGCCGCCAGCTCGGCGACGGACTGTGGGGTGTCGCGGCTGAGTTCGACGATGTCGATGTGCTCCGGTGACAACGTCTGGTCGGCGACGGTCCCGGGGTTCACTCTGTCCGCGACGACGACGGCGATCAGGTCGAGCTTGTCCTCGGCGGCGCTGCGGGTACGGCCCCGCGTCATCGCATAGGGCCGGACCACCGGTCCGGCGGCGTCGTCGAACCAGCGGTCGTCGGTCGCACCGTCTCCGGTCATCTCCCCCCGCCTCCGTCACCCACCGGATCGCGGAGCGGAGCCCAAATGCACGCCCACCCGCTTGACCAGCAGCGTCATCTCATAGGCTACCTGTCCGACGTCCGAGTCGGCATCGGCCAGCACGGCGAGGCAGCTGCCGTCACCGGCGGAGGTGACGAACAGGAAGGCGTCGTCGAGTTCGACGACGGTCTGCCGGACACGGCCGACGTCGAAGTGGCGGCCGACCCCCTTGGCGAGGCTGTGGAATCCCGAGGCCACGGCGGCCAGGTGCTCGCCGTCCTCCCGGGACAGATCGCGCGAACCGCCGGTGGGCAGTCCGTCGCCGGAGAGCACCAGCGCCTTGCGGATGCTGCCGACGCGGCCGACGAGTTCGTCGAGCAGCCAGTTCAACTCGCCCGACGGTGCCGATCCGTTGCGTGCTGCGGCGTTCGATGCGGTCATCGCCCGTCCCCCTCATCTCTCGTTCCTGGTGCCGTGTCCGAACCGCCGGAACCGGTGGCCGTCTGCCGCCGACCGCGCTGCCATCCCCGTTGCAGCGAGGCCATGGTGGCCCTCGCCTGTTCGGCGTCGCGTTCGGGATCGGTGTCGGGAGCGTATCGGTCACTCTCCGCCGGTGGTTCGGGGTCGTTCTTCAACTGCGGGGCGAGGCTCGCCTGGCGTACCCGCTTGGGGAGCCCGGAGGCGTCCCGGCGGGGCGGCGCCGGGCGCTCCGGGGCCGACGCCTGGTCATGGCGCCGGTCCTCGCCCTCGTTCCCGGCCCCCGGGTCCTGCTCCGGGTGCCGGGTCCGGTCCCGTTCCTGGGTCTGCTGCTGGGTCTGGTTCGCGGCCTCGTCCGGGGTCTGCCCGCGCCGCTCGGCCCAGGGGGGCCGAGTGTGCCGCCCGGTCGCGCCGTCGTCGACCGGGTGGCCGTGGTCGGAGACCAGCACCGGTGGCACGCGGCGGGGCAGGGGCGCGGGGCCGCCTTCGCGGGCGCCGGACCCGCTGTCGGGCGCCTGCTGGTGCTGTTCGGCGGCCGGGGCGCTCACCACGGACGGGGACGGGCCGCGGGGCCTGCGCTGCTTGGGCAGGGCGGCGCCGCGCTGCCGCGTCCGTTGACGGCCGGTGTCGGCGTCCGCGCCGGGGTCGTCCCCGCCCGGGCCGTCCGGGCCGGACTCGGTGAGCAGGGCGGCCGGGATCAGCACGACGGCGGTGGTGCCGCCGTACGCGGAGGGCTGGAGCGAGACCCGTACGCCCTGCCGCTGGGCGAGCCGGCTGACCACGAACAGGCCGAGCCGGTCGGTGTCGGACAGCTCGAACTCGGGGGTCTCGGCGAGCCGGAGGTTGGCCTCCGTCAGGGCGTCGGGCGTCATGCCGAGCCCCCGGTCGTGGATCTCCAGCGTGAAGCCCTTGGCGACCCGCTCCCCGTGCACCTGGACGGCGGTGTGCGGCGGGGAGAAGACGGTGGCGTTCTCCAGGAGTTCGGCGATGAGGTGGGTGAGGTCGCCGACGGCGGGGCCGTTCACCGCTATCCGGGGCAGCCTGCGGATCTCGATCCGCTCGTAGTCCTCGACCTCGGCGACGGCGGCGCGCACGACGTCCATCAGCTGGATGGGTTTGCGCCACTGCCGGGAGGGGGCCGCGCCGGAGAGGATGACCAGGCCCTCGGCGTGCCGCCGCATGCGGGTGGTCATGTGGTCCAGCCGGAACAGGTCGGCGAGTTCGTCGGTGTCCTCGGTGCGCCGCTCCATCGCGTCGAGCAGGGTCAGCTGGCGGTGCAGCAGCACCTGGCTGCGGCGGGCGAGGTTGACGAAGACGTCGGAGACGCCCTGGCGCAGTTCGGCCTGTTTGACGGCGGCCTCGACGGCGGCCCGCTGGAGGGTGTTGAGGGCGTGGCCCACCTGGCCCATCTCGTCGGGGCCGTGCTGGAGGCGGGGCACCTCCCGCTCGACGTCGACCCGCTCGCCCGCGCCGAGGCGGCGCATCACGCTCGGCAGCCGGACGCTGGACGCCTCCTGGGCGTCGTTGCGCAGCCGGGACAGGTCGCGGACCAGGCCGCGGCCGATGCGGACGGAGACGAAGACCGAGAGGACGAAGGCGAGGAGGCCGAGGACGGCGGCGGCGCCCGCCTTGAGCAGGACGCTGTTGGCCACCGGGTCGATGCGCTTCTGGAGGCGGTCGGTGGCCTCGTCGCCCAGCCGGTCGTAGTCGTTGAGGACGGGCCCGGCCGCGTTCTCCCAGTGCTCCCGGTCCAGGGCGCCGATCGCCTGGCTCGGCTCCATGGTGGCCAGGATCTTGCCCTCGGCGATGCGCAGGGCCGCGGGGGCGGCGTTGGTGCGCCGGTAGTCGGCGAAGACCTTCTGCTCCGAGGCGGGCAGGATCGGCAGGTTGGTGTTGTAGAGCAGGGTGCGCTCGGCGATGAGGTCGGACATCGACTTGAGGTCGGCGAGCGTCAGCTTCCGTGCCGTCAGCGCGGAGACGTACAGGGCGTCCTCACGGGACAGGGCCTCCCGGGCGCGGATCATGGCGACCAGCGCGCGGCCCTGTTTGTCCAGATCGGTATCGGGTACGGCGTGCAGCGAACTGCGGAAGGCGTAACAGAGGTCGACGAGTTTGTTGTAATACTCGTAGGCGGCGGTCCGCGAGGTACCGTTGTCCTCGACCTTCCGGCGCAGACTGTCGAGGCCTTCGGATGCCTTGAGGACGTCGTCGAGCAGGCCCTCGGATTCACTGTTCATCCGGTCGTGCACGGTGCTGTCCGACTCGGCGTCACGCAGCCGTGCGATGGCCTCGTCGGTCTTGCGCTGCTGGGTGTGGAGCAGGGGCAGCGCGTCGGACTGGCGTGGGTCCGCGAGCAGGATCAGGGTCTGCCGACGCTCCTGCTGGACGGCGTTCACGGCATCCTCGGCGGGCTGACCGGCCTTGTCGATGATGGCGGAGGCGTCGAGCAGTTGCAGCGCCTCCCGGCCGGTGATCACTGTCGCGAAGGCCCAGATCGCCGTCAGCGAGACAAGCGGCACGAGCAACAGCGCCACGATCTTCCTGCGGATGGACTTCCCGCGAAAGCGCATGGCCTCCCCAACGTCGTCCCCGTGGACCGGGGCGGTGACTGATGTTCTCCGACAACGAGCGGCGCGAGCCTACTACTGAGGCCTGGTCATCCCGAAGGCTTGTCCGACCGGTTACGGGAACTCCCCCCATTCGATGATCACCAGTTGTCCGATGATTATCGGACTTAACCCCCGTGGCGTGGCACACCGACGACCGGTCACGGTGCGCGCAGGGCCGGACACCGTTGGCCGAATTTCCTCTCCCCACGGGAACCACCGATCGCTGCCATTCGTGATCCAACAAGGCACACTAGGGGGGCATACGACCCAAGTCCCGCCATGTTGACCGACCGGACCGGGGCAGCGCCGAAAGGGGTGGGAACGTCATGGACACCATGGACAAGGATCGCGACATCCCGGCACCACAGGCCCGGCAGCTATGGACCGAGGAGCCCGCCCGCAGGCGGCGGCTGCCCGAACCGGTGCGCACGTCGGCGGTCCGGGCGGTCATCATCGTGGCGGTGACGCTGGTGCTGGCGATGGTGGCGGTGCTGTGCACGTTCGCCGGTTCGTGGTTCGCCTTCCCCGCCGTGCTCACCGCGGTGGCGAGCACGGTGGTGGCGACCTGGGGAGTGCTGGACGTATGGGTGACCCGGCAGGTGTGGAACCAGCGGTACGGGGTGGTCTCCCGGCCCAGCAGCACGGCGCGGGAGATGCGCCGGCAGCGCCGGCGGGCCCGTAAGGAGGCGGTCAGCGCACGGCGAGCCGGGGACCGCGGGCGAGCTCGCGGCGCAGCCGTGTGAAGGGTTTGGGCCGGTTGACGGCGAGGACGGCGGTGGGGATCGCGTCGCGTTCGTAGACGGCGAGGAAGCCACCCGCGACACCGTCGGGGTCGCCCTCTTCGATCCGGACGGTGTCGCCCGGCTCGCGCCGCCCGGCGAACTGGATGCGCGCCCCGTACTGGTCGGACCAGAAGTAGGGCAGCGCCGCGAAGGGCTCGACGGTGGTCCCGGCGAGCAGGTTGCGGGCGGCGACCGCGCCCTGTTCCGCGGCGCTGGTCCAGTGCTCGGCCCGTACGGTGCCGCCCGTACCGGGCCGGGCGAGGCGGGCCACGTCGCCGACGGCGACGACGCCCGGCAGCGCGGTGACGCAACCCTCGTCGCACAGCACCCCGTCGTCCAGGGCCAGCCCGGAGCCTTCCAGCCAGCCGGTGACCGGGCGCACCCCGACGCCGACGACCACCACGTCGGCGGGCAGCACCCGGCCGTCGGCGAGCTCGACGCCGGTGACGCGATCGGTGCCGCACAGGGTGGCGACGCCCGTGCCGCACAGCAGAGGCACGCCGTGCGCGGCGTGCAGAGAGGCGCACGCCTGGGCCATGCGCTCCCCCAGTTGCGGGACGAGCGGCAGCGGCGCGGCCTCCACCACGGTGACGTCCAGCCCGAGGGCGGCGCAGGAGGAGGCGACCTCGGCGCCGATGAATCCGGCGCCGATGACGACCACCCGGGCCGCCCCCGCGCGCAGCTCGGCGCGGAGGCGGCGGGCATCGTCGAGGGTGCGCAGGGTGTGCACGCCGGGCAGGGCGGTGGCGCGCAGCGTCCGGGGCGCGGCCCCGGTGGCGATGACGACACCGTCGGTGCGCAGGGTGCGGCCGTCGGCCAGCCCGACCGTGCCGGACGCGGGGTCGAGCCGGTCGGCCCGGACGCCGAGCAGCCACTCGGCGTCCAGTTCGGCCTCGTCCTCGGGGTCGGTGAGGGCGAGCGGGCCGAGGCCGCTGTCGGGCTCGCCCTCGGCCGTCAGGAAGTCCTTGGACAGCGGAGGGCGGTCGTACGGGCGGTGGCGCTCCTCGCCGACGATCACCAGCCGCCCGTCGTAGCCCTGGTCGCGCAGGCCCCGCGCCGCGTGCAGTCCCGCGAGCGAGGCCCCGACGACGGTGACCGTGCGCATCACGCGACGGCTTCTTCCTGGACCGCGGGCACCAGGGGGTGGACATAGAGCATTCCGTCCACCACCGTGACCGCATGCGTCCGTACCGGCTTACGGGCGGGCAGACAGGTGGGCATGCCGGAGCGCAGGTCGAACAGGGCGGCGTGCAGCGGGCATTCGACGTAGCAGCCTTCGAGCCAGCCTTCGGAGAGGGAGGCGTCCTGGTGGCTGCAGGTGTCGTCGACGGCGTAGAACGCGCCCTCGGTGTGGAACACGGCGATGGCTGCGTGGCCGTCGCCGGCCTCGATGCGCACCGACTCGCCTTCCGGCAGATCTTGGATACGGCAGACGGGAATCATTGGCCCCCCTCACGTTGATCGGTACCATGCGTTGTTAATGGCGCATCGAAATGCGCGATGCGCAACAGAATCCAGATGAGGAGGGCAGCCGTCAAGAGTTGCCCGTCGAGAGGCCCCACTCGGAGCCGCCGGATGGTGAGATCAGACCCATGACGAACACGACCGAGGACCGGGCCGAGGACAAGCGGGGGGCCGCCGGGTCAGTGCAGTCGGTGGACAGAGCGGTCAGCGTTCTGGAGATCCTCGCCAAGCTCGGCGAGGCCGGAGTGACCGAGATCGCCGATGAGCTGGGCGTGCACAAGTCCACCGCGTTCCGGCTGCTGGGCGTGCTGGAGAACCGCGGCCTGGTCGACCAGGAACGCGACCGCGGGAAGTACTACCTGGGCGCCGGGGTGCTGAGACTGGCGGGCGCGGCCGCCATCAGGCTCGACATCTCGCAGGAGGGCGCCCCGGTGTGCCGGGCGCTGGCCGACGAGACCGGCGAGACGGCCAACATCGCGGTGCTGGACGGCGACGCGGCGGTCAACATCATGCAGGCCCGCGGGGCCGCCGCGGTGACGGCCTACAACTGGCTGGGGCGGCGCACCGCCCTGCACGCGACCGCCAGCGGCAAGATGCTGCTGGCCCACCTGAGCGGCGAGCGGCGGGAGCGGTTGGTGACGCGGAAGCTGCCACGGTTCACCGAGCACACCATCACCACGTCGGCGGAGCTGCGGCAGCAGCTGGAGACCGCCGCCGAGCGCGGTTTCGCCTACTCGTGCGAGGAACTCGAGATCGGGCTGAACGCGGTCGCCGCCCCGGTGCGCGGCCACGACGGCGCGGTGATCGGGGCGATCGGCGTCTCGGGTCCGGTGTACCGGATGGCCCAGAGCCAGCTGCTGGATCTCGCCGAGCACGCCATGAAGACCGCCGCGGAGCTGTCCCGCCGCATGGGCTTCCCCGGCTGACCGAATTCCGTCCATCAACCACCCGACAACCACCCGAAGGGGCCGGATCCGATCCGGCCCCTTCGTCGTGCGCTGGGCGGGAAACCCGGGGTCAGCACCGGTTTACGGACGGTTTACGCGAACCTCTTGACGTGCCGTGGACACGGCTTTCAGGATGTCCCTCATCGCGCAACACGCCGCGCATTACGCAACTGGGGGGTAACCAGCGGCCGTTTCCAGCGGCTTGGCTTCCCCGCTTCTTCCGAACACCTCATGCCAGCTCGTGCCAGCTCCCACGCACCGGTCCCTGCCAGCGCAGGAGAACAGAGGAGTGAGCCATGCCGCAAGAAGTCCGCGCCGCCGTCGCGCTGAAAAGGGGCGCACCCGTGGAGGTGCTGCCGGTCCTCGTGCCCGATCCCGGACCCGGCGAGGTGCTGGTGGGAGTGCAGGCGTGCGGGGTGTGCCACACCGATCTGCACTACCGGGACGGCGCGATCGGCGAGGAATTCCCGTATCTGCTGGGTCATGAGGCGGCCGGAATCGTCGAGTCGGTGGGCCCGGGGGTCACCGGGCTGGCCCCCGGCGACTATGTGGTGCTGGCCTGGCGCGCGCCCTGCGGCGGCTGCCGCTCCTGCCGCCGCGGCCGCCCCTGGTACTGCTTCGAGAGCCGCAATGCCGCCCAGCCCATGACTCTCGCCGACGGCACCGGGTTGAGCCCGGCGCTGGGCATCGGCGCGTTCGCCGAGAAGACGCTGGTCGCGGCGGGCCAGGCGGTGAAGATCGACCCGTCGGCCCGGCCCGAGGCGGCGGGGCTGATCGGCTGCGGGGTGATGGCCGGTTACGGCGCGGCGGTGCACACCGGCGGGGTGTCCAACGGCGACACCGTCGTGGTCATCGGCTGCGGCGGGGTCGGCAACGCGGCGATCGCCGCCTCCGCGCTGGCCGGGGCGCGCCGGGTGATCGCCGTGGACATCGACGACGCCAAGCTGGACCTGGCCACCCGCTTCGGCGCCACCGACACCGTCAACTCCCGGGGTACGGACCCGGTCGAGGCGGTCCGCGAGCTGACCGGGGGCGTGGGCGCCGACATCGTCATCGACGCGGTGGGCCGTCCCGAGACCTACCGGCAGGGCTTCTACATGCGCGATCTGGCCGGGACGCTGGTGCAGGTCGGGGTGCCGGACCCGGAGATGCGGATCGACCTGCCGCTGATCGACGTGTTCGGGCGGGGCGGCGCGCTCAAGGCGTCCTGGTACGGCGACTGTCTGCCCAGCCGGGACTTCCCGGTCCTGGTCGACCTCCATCTCCGCCGCAAGCTCGACCTGGACGCGTTCGTCAGCGAGACGATCACGCTGGACGAGGTGGAACCCGCGTTCGCCAAGATGCAGCGCGGCGAGGTGCTGCGCTCGGTGGTGGTGCTGTGAGCAGGGGGCACCTCCCAGCGGTAGCTGGGGGAGCACGCGCGGCCGCCGGGCCGCAGCTGACGACGATGCCCGCAGGTCTGCGCCGCGCGGGCGGAGAAGCGAACAAGGAGGCGCTGTGATGACCGGGACCGACAAGAGGAACCAGCGCGTCGTCATCGTCGGCGCCGGGATCGTCGGCTGCTCGCTCGCCGACGAGCTGACCGCACGCGGCTGGACCGGGGTCACGGTCCTGGAGCAGGGCCCGCTGCCCGCCCCCGGCGGCTCGACGTCGCACGCGCCCGGGCTGGTGTTCCGGACCAGCCCCTCCAAGACCCTCACCGACCTCGCCGTCTACACGGTGGAGAAGTTCTCCGCGCTGGAGGTCGACGGGCTGTCCTGCTTCAACCCGGTCGGCGGTCTGGAGATCGCCACCAGTGAGGAGCGCTGGGCCGATCTGCACCGCAAGGCGGGGCTCGCCGCGTCCTGGGGCGTCACGGGCGAACTGCTCTCCCCGGCCCGGTGCGCCGAGCTGTGGCCGCTGCTGGACCCGGAGAAGATCCTGGGCGGCTTCCACACCCCGGACGACGGGCTGGCCCGCGCGCTGCTCGCCTGCCGCGCCCAGATGGAGCGGGCCACCGCGCACGGCGCCCGCTTCCTGGAGCGGCACACCGTCACCGGCATCGAGCAGGAGGGCGGCCGGGTCACCGCGGTCGTCACCGACCGGGGCACCTTCCCCGCCGACATCGTCGTCTCGGCGGCCGGGTTCTGGGGTCCGCTGATCGGTGCGATGGCGGGGGTCAGCGTCCCCCTGCTGCCGCTCGCCCACCAGTACGCGAAGACGGCGCCGCTGCCGGAGCTGGCCGGGGTGAACGACCCGCGGACCGAGGCGAGCCGGCCGCTGCTGCGCTTCCAGGACCGCGACCTGTACTACCGCGAGCACACCGACCGCATCGGCATCGGCAGTTACGCACACCGCCCGATGCCGGTCGACCCGGCCGCCGTGCCCGCCTACGACGACGCCCCGGTGATGCCGTCCTCGCTGCCGTTCACCGAGGAGGACTTCGCGCCCAGTTGGGAGGACAGCGTCGGGCTGATCCCGGCGCTCCGCGGAAGCCGCGTCGAGGACGGGTTCAACGGGGTCTTCTCCTTCACTCCCGACGGGATGCCGGTCATCGGCGAGTCCCGCGAGGTGCGCGGCTTCTGGCTGGCCGAGGCGGTGTGGGTGACCCACTCCGCGGGCGTCGCCAAGGCCGTCGCCGAGTGGATGACCGACGGACGGCCGTCTTGGGACGTCCACGAATGCGATCCGTACCGCTTCGAGGACGCCCAGACCTCCCCCGCCTACATCGCCGAGCGGGGCGCGCAGAGCTTCGCCGAGGTGTACGACGTCATCCATCCGCTCCAGCCGATGGAGCGGCCGCGCCCGCTGCGGGTCAGCCCCTTCTACGGGCGCCAGCGGGAGCTGGGTGCGTACTTCCTGGAGGGCGGGGGCTGGGAGCGGCCGCACTGGTACGAGTCCAACGCCCCGCTCGCCGAGGGGATCGAGGTGCCCGAGCGCGACGCCTGGTCGGCCCGCTACTGGTCGCCGATCGCCGCCGCCGAGGCGCGGGCCACCCGGGAGCGCGTCGCGCTGTACGACATGACCCCGCTCAAGCGGCTGGAGGTGACAGGGCCCGGCGCGCTGGACTTCCTCCAGCGCATGACCACCAATCAGCTCGCCAAGAAGCCGGGCGCGGTCACCTACACCCTGCTGCTGGACGAGGCCGGGGGCGTACGCAGCGACCTGACCGTCGCCCGCCTCGGCGAGAGGCGCTTCCAGGTGGGCGCGAACAGCGGCATCGACCTGGACTGGCTGCTGCGCCACGCGCCGGACGACGTCCACATCGCCGACATCACGCCCGGCACCTGCTGCATCGGGGTGTGGGGCCCGCTCGCCCGGGAGCTGGTCCAGCCGCTGACCCCGGACGACTTCTCGCACCAGGCGTTCGGCTACTTCAAGGCCCGGCGGACCTACATCGGCCATGTTCCGGTGACCGCGATGCGGCTGAGCTACGTCGGTGAGCTGGGCTGGGAGCTGTACACCACCGCCGATCTCGGCCTGCGGCTGTGGGACACGCTGTGGGAGGCCGGGCAGCGGCACGGGGTGATCGCCGCCGGCCGCTCCGCCTTCAACAGCCTGCGGCTGGAGAAGGGTTACCGGGCCTGGGGCCACGACATGACCACCGAGCACGATCCGTACGAGGCGGGCGTCGGCTTCGCCGTCCGGATGAACAAGGGCGACTTCCTGGGGCGTGCGGCCCTGGAGGGCCGCGGCGAGGAGACGGCGCGGCGCAGGCTGGCCTGTCTCACGCTGGACGACCCGGCCGCGATCGTCCTGGGCAAGGAGCCGGTGTATGTGGACGGTCTGCCCGCGGGCTACGTCACCAGCGCCGCCTACGGCTACACCATCGGCCGCACCGTCGCCTACGCCTGGCTGCCCGCCGCGGCGGCCGTCCCCGGAACCTCCGTCCACATCGAGTACTTCGGCGAGAAGGTCCCCGCGACCGTCGCCGCCGAGCCCCTCTTCGATCCGGGCATGGAACGCATCCGCCGGTGATCCCTGGTCACCCCGCACCGGTTCCGGCCCGCCCCGCACCGACACTCTTCGCCCCCGTCGGCTGACCGCCGTCGCGCCCCCTTACGGAGAATCCCATGACCGTGGCTCCCGAGTCCCCCGCCGCCACGTCCCCCAGCCTGATCACCACCCTCCCCGGCCACTGGTACACCTCGCCGTCGGTCTTCCGGCGGGAGCAGGAGCACCTGTTCGAGGCGATGTGGTTCTGCGCGGTGCGCAGCGCCGACCTGGACCGGCCGGGGGCGTTCCGCACGGTGCAGGTGGGCCGTGAGAGCGTGCTGATCACCCGCAACCGCGCCGGTGAGCTGCGCGCGTTCCTCAACATCTGCCGCCACCGCGGAGCCCGGCTGTGCACCGAGGAGTCGGGCACCGTGCGGCGCTCGCTCCAGTGCCCGTACCACGCCTGGACGTACGACCTGGACGGACGGCTGACCGCCGCCCCGAACCTCCAGAGCATGCCCGATGTGGACCGCACCGAGCGCGGGCTGCTGCCGGTGCGGCTGCGCGAATGGCTGGGCTACGCCTGGGTGTGCCTGTCCGACGAGCCGCCGTCGTTCGAGGAGACCGTGGTCGGGGCGGTCGCCGAGCGGCTCGGCGACGCCGAGGCCGTGGAGCGGTACGGCGTGGCGGGGCTGTCGCTGGGCCGCCGGATCGAGTACGACATCAAGGCCAACTGGAAGCTGATCGTCGAGAACTTCATGGAGTGCTACCACTGCGCGACGATCCACCCCGAACTCACCGAGGTGCTGCCGGAGTTCGCCGACGGGCTGGCGGCGCAGTACTTCGTGGGGCACGGCGCCGAGTTCGCCGAGGAGGCCCAGGGGTTCACGGTGGACGGCAGCGCGGGCTTCGACCGCATCACCGGCATCGCGGATGAACAGGACCGCCGCTACTACGCGATCACCGTGCAGCCGCAGGTCTTCATCAACCTGGTCCCCGACCATGTGATCTTCCACCGGATGTTCCCGCTCGCCGCCGACCGCACGCTGGTCAGCTGCGACTGGCTGTACGTACCGGACGTGGTGGCGTCGGAGCGGGACCTGTCGAAGTCGGTCGAGCTGTTCCACCGGGTCAACACCCAGGACTTCGACGCCTGTGAGCGCACCCAGCCCGCCATGGACTCGCGCGCCTACCGCCGCGGCGGGGTGCTCGTGCCCAGCGAACACCACATCGGCGCCTTTCACCGGTGGGTGACCGACCATGTCCCGACCCCGGAAGCGGAGGAATGCCCGTGAGGGACCTCTTCATAGGAGGCCAGTGGACCGAGGCGATCGACGAACGCACCCGGGAGATCAGGTGCCCGGCCGACGGCACGCTGGTGGCGGTCGTCGACGAGGGCGGCGGCAAGGACGCGGCCGAGGCGGTGGCCGCCGCCCGGCAGGCGTTCGACCACGGCCCGTGGCCGCGCACCCCGGTCGCCGCCCGCGGTGATCTGCTGCTGCGGGTCGCCGGTCTGCTGGCCCGCGACAAGGCGGCGATGGCTCGCGCGGAGTCCCTGGACACGGGGAAGCGGCTGGCGGAGAGCGCGCGGGACGTCGACGACGTGATCGCGTGCTTCCGCTACTACGGACAGCTGGTGCGCACCGGGGCGGACCGGGTCGTGGACACCGGCACCGAGGACGCCGTCAGCCGCGTCGTGTACGAACCGGTCGGGGTCTGCGCGCTGATCACCCCGTGGAACTACCCCCTGCTCCAGGCCGCGTGGAAGGTGGCGCCCGCGCTCGCCGCGGGCAACACCTTCGTCCTGAAGCCCAGCGAGCTGACCCCGTCCACGGCCGTCGCGCTGGTCCGGCTGCTGGAGGAGGCGGGGCTGCCGGACGGGACGGCCAACCTGGTGCTGGGGCCGGGCGCCGAGGCGGGCGCCCCGCTCACCGACAACCCGGATGTGGACCTGGTGTCCTTCACCGGGGGCCTGCGGACCGGGCGCCGCATCATGGCCGCGGCCTCCCACACGGTCAAGCGGACCTTTCTGGAACTGGGCGGCAAGAACCCCAACATCGTGTTCGCGGACGCGGACTTCGACACGGCCGTCGACTACGCGCTCACCGCCGTCTTCCACCACTCCGGGCAGGTCTGCTCGGCGGGGGCCCGGCTGCTGGTGCAGGACCCGCTGCACGACGCGTTCGTGGAGGAGGTGGTGCGCCGCGCCCGCGGGATCCGGCTCGGCGGGCCGTTCGACGAGCGGGCCCAGACCGGTCCGCTGATCTCGGCCGCGCACCGGGCCAAGGTCGAGGCGTACGTGGCCACCGGGCTCGCGGAGGGCGCCCGGCTGCGCTGCGGCGGCTCCCGCCCGGACGATCCGGAGCTGGCGGACGGCTTCTACTACCGGCCGACGGTGCTCGACTCCTGCCACAGCGGGATGTCGGTGCTGGCGGACGAGTCCTTCGGGCCGGTGCTCACGGTGGAGCGTTTCGGCTCGGAGGAGGAGGCGATACGGCTCGCCAACGACACGGTGTACGGGCTCGCGGGGGCGGTGTGGTCCGGCGACGAGGAGCGGGCGCAGCGGGTCGCGTCCCGGCTGCGGCTGGGCACCGTATGGATCAACGACTACCTCCACCCGACGCTTCCGCAGGCGGAGTGGGGCGGGTTCAAGCAGTCCGGGACGGGGCGGGAACTGGGGCCGAGCGGGCTCGCCGAATACCGGCAGGCGAAGCACATCTGGCGCAACACCCGCCCCAGGCCGCAGGGTTGGTTCACCTGACCCGCGCGGGGCCCGTGACCCGCGCGGGCCCGCCCGACTCTGGAGTGTCCATCTGTGTCCGCTTCCCAGGATGACGCCGAACTGTACTCAACCCCTGGGCGGCGCCACGCATCCAGTGCGTGGTCCGAGCCAGGGAGGCCAGTTCCCTCACGACCTGGCCAGTGGGTACGGACAGAGGGCGACGGAGAGGCCCCAGACCTTCTCTCCGGAGGAAAGGGGGCTCCGCACGCTGGCTCCGTTCCCGGTGTCCCAGATCGCTCCGCCACGTTAACCCGATCGGCCCAAGGCACCACAAGCCCACGCCCGGACCATCACACGATCGAGCTAACTCGACCTCGAACGCACTCCCCGACCAGCAGCTACGCTCCCTCGCGCAACGCGCCGCGGGCGATCCTGCGCGCGCTCATCGCCTCGTTCGCGCTGGGCGGGCTGATCCTGCTGCTGGCGCTGATGAGCGTCGGAAGTCTGACCGGCGAGGGGCTGACCACGGACGGCCTCCAGTACGTGGTGCTCGACGTGCTCGGGCCGACGGTCGGCAAGGCGATGCTGTGGTGTGTGCTGATCGCGGTGACGGTGTGCGCGCTGGCGGTGCACACGGCGGCGGTGCGGCTGGCGTTCGCGATGTCCCGCGACAACAACCTGCCCGCCGCGTCGCTGATGGCCCCGGTGAGCCCGCGCTTCCGGACCCCGGTACTGCCCGCGGTGATCGTGGGCCTGCTCGCGCTGGGGGTGCTGGCCGTCAACATCCGTCAGCCGCAGATCTTCTCGGTGGTGACCAGCATCGGGATCATCATGATCTACGTGGCGTATCTGCTGGTCACGCTGCCGATGCTGGTGGCCAGGGTGCGGGGGCGGTGGACTCCGGCGGGTGAGGGGCGGTTCTCGCTGGGGCGGTTCGGGCTGCCGGTCAATGTGCTCGCGGTGCTGTGGGGCGCGGGCATGACCCTCAACCTGGCGTGGCCGCGCGAGGCGGTCTACAACGCGGCTCCCCCGCACCACTGGTATCTGCGCTGGGGCACGTTCCTCTTCGTGGGGACGGTCGCGCTCGGCGGCTTCGCCTACTACTGGTTCGTCCAGCGCCACCGTACGGGCGTGCTGGCCGAGCACGCGGCGACGCCCGGGACGGACACCGGCACCGACGCCGACAGCGGCTCCCCGTCGGCGGCCAAGGTCTAGGACCACCGGCCGCGGAGCGCGCAGGGAGCGGCCCCACCGACCGGGCCGCTCCCTGCGCGCTCCGCCGTTCGGGTGGTCCGCCGTGCGCGGTGTTGCCGCCGCCTCACCGGAATGGGTTACTGGGTCCGTTGATTCCGGCGGGCCGCCCATCCTTTCCGGAGGAGTGGAAGGTACGCCGCCATGCCGACTCCGTATCGCCCGGACGGGCTCATCATCCTCACCGACCGCCGCGGGAAGCGCGTCGCCGTCGTCGACCCGGTGTCCCGTACGGTCGTCCGCACGTCCGGGGCGTCCGCCCCGGGCGTGGTGCGGGGCCTCCCCGGCCGTCTGGCGATCCCCACCGGTGTGGTCACGGCCGCGTCCTTCGGCGCGTTCGACCTCCTCAACCGGTTCTCCGGTGTCTTCCCCGACCATGGTCCGTACACCGGTGGCACGGTCGTGACCCTCATCGGTCACCACTTCACCGGCGCCACGGATGTGCGCTTCGGTCTCCGCTCCGCCGCGAGCTTCGCCGTCCTCGACGACGCGACCATCATGGCCGTGACTCCCGCCGGGACCGGTGCGGTGCCGGTCACCGTCACCACCCCCGGCGGCACCGCCCGCATCGGCTACTTCTTCTACATCCGCTGGCCCAGCCTGCGCGGCATCGTTCCCGCCGCCGGTCCGATCGGCGGCGGGAACATCGTCGAACTCAGCGGCGCCAACCTGTCCACCGCGCTGCTGGTGAACTTCGGCGCCGCCACCGCACACCCCACCGCCGTGTCCGACCAACAGCTCCTCGTGGCCGCTCCCCCGGCCGCGGGGCCCGGCACCGTCCCGGTCTACGTCACCACGACCGGCGGGGTCAGCAACCGGCTGCTCTACACCTATGTGGCCGTTCCGGCCGTCACCGGCGTCTCCCCGCGGACGGGGCCGGTCGCGGGCGGCACCACCGTCCTCGTGACCGGCACGGCGCTCTCCCGCACCACCGCCGTCACGGTCGGCGGCGTCCCCGCGGCGTCCTTCCGCGCGTTCTCCGACACCCTGCTCGTCGTGGTGACACCGCCCGGTGCGGCCGGGCCCGCCGACCTCGTCATCACCACCCCCGGGGGCACCGTGACGGTGCCCGGGGCCTTCGATTACCAGGCGCCCTCGGCGACGGCCGTCACCTCCGCGCCCGATCCCTCCGTGGTCGGCCAGCCGGTGACCTTCACCGCCACCGTGACGGGGGTCCCGCCCGAGACCGGCACCCCGACCGGCGCCGTCACCTTCGACTTCGGCGACGGAACACCCGCCGTGACGGCTCCCCTCACCGGCGGCACGGCCACGGTCGAGCACGCCTACGCCGCCCCGTCGGCCACCCCCTACACCGTCACCGCGACCTACAGCGGCGACACCCTCTTCGAGCCCTCCAGCGGGACGGACACCCAGACCGTCGGCGCGGCGGCGACCACCACCACGGTGACCTCCGCGCCCGACCCGTCCCAGCCCGGGCAGCCGGTCACGGTCGTCGCCCATGTCGCGCCGGTGGCACCGGGCGCCGGCGCGCCGACCGGCACGGTGACGTTCGACTTCGGCGACGGCACCCCGCAGACCGTCCTCCCGCTGTCGGCCGGCGCCGCGACCGTGGACCACGCGTACCCGGACGTCGGCGGAAGCCCGTACACGATCACCGCGACCTACAGCGGCGACACCCTCTTCGAGCCCTCCAGCGGGACGGACACCCAGACCGTCGAACAGGCCGCGACGACCACCGGGGTGGATCTCGCGCCGAACCCCTCGGTCACCGGACAGCAGGTGACCGCCACGGCGACGGTCACGGCCGTGCCGCCCGGTGCGGGCACCCCCACCGGAACCGTCACCTTCGACTTCGGCGACGGCAGCCCGGCCACCACGGTCCCCCTCACCGGCGGCACCGCCGGGGCCACCCATACGTACACCGGGACCGCAGGCAGCCCCTACCCGGTCACCGTCACCTACAACGGCGACACCAACTTCACGCCCTCCACCGCGACGGGTGGCCAGGCCGTCGGGCAGGCCCTGACGACGACCGCCGTGGTCTCCGCGCCCGACCCCTCCACGGTCGGTCAGGAGGTCACCTTCACCGCCACCGTCACCGCCGTGGCACCCGGTGCGGGCACCCCCACCGGAACCGTCACCT
>NZ_JAIWIH010000054.1:0-36527 GCF_052851135.1 Streptomyces sp. BRA346
CATCGTCGTCGGGCTCACCGGCGGCCCCGAGGGGCGCACGCTCATCCGGCGCGCCTCCCGGATGGCGGCCAAGGGCTCCGGCGGCGAGATCCTGGCCGTTTACATCGCCCGCAGCGACGGCCTCACTTCCGCCTCCCCGAAGGAGCTGGCGGTCCAGCGCACCCTGGTCGAGGACCTGGGCGGCACCTTCCACCACGTCATCGGCGACGACGTCCCCACCGCGCTGCTGGAGTTCGCGCGCGGCGTCAACGCCACCCAGATCGTGCTGGGCGCCAGTCGTCGGCGCACGTGGCAGTACGTGTTCGGGCCGGGCGTCAGTTCCACCGTCGCCAGGGAATCCGGCCCGGACCTCGACGTGCACATCGTCACCCATGACGAGGTCGGCACGGGCCGCGGGCTCCCCGTCGCCCGCGGAGCGCGGCTCGGCCGTTCCCGGATCATCGCGGGCTGGGCGATCGGTGCCATCGGGCCCGTACTGCTCACCCTCGTGCTCACCACGCTCAACGCCAAACCCGCCGGCACGGGGCCGGGCTTCGCGAACGAGGTGCTGCTCTTCCTCACACTGACCGTCGGGGCGGCCCTGCTCGGCGGCCTGCTGCCCGCACTCGCCGCAGCCACGGTCGGCTCCGCCCTGCTCAACTTTTACTTCACCCCGCCCACCCACACCTGGACGATTTCCGACCCCGCGAACGTCGTCGCCATCGCGATCTTCTTCGCGGTCGGGGTCGCGGTCGCAACCGTGGTGGACACTGCCGCCCGCCGCACCCACCAGGCCGCCCGGCTGCGTGCCGAATCCGAGATCCTCTCCTTTCTCGCCGGCAGCGTGCTGCGTGGCGACACAAGCCTGGAAGCGCTGCTGGAGCGCGTACGCGAGACTTTCGCCATGGACTCGGTCGCGCTCTTCGAACGCGAGAGCGAACGGGAACCGTGGACCTGCGCGGGCAGCGTCGGCGAAGCCCGCCCACTCCAACGCCCTGAGGACGCCGACGTCGACATGCCGGTCGGCGACCACATGGTCCTCGCACTCAGCGGCCGCGTACTTCCAGCCGAGGACCGCCGGGTGCTCGCCGCCTTCGCCGCCCAGGCCGCCGTCGTCCTGGACCGCCAGCGCTTGCAGGTCCAGGCGGACCAGGCACGCGAGCTCGCCGAGGGCAACCGCATCCGCACCGCGCTGCTCGCCGCGGTCTCCCACGATCTGCGCACCCCGCTCGCGGGCATCAAGGCCGCGGTCACCTCCTTGCGCTCCGACGATGTCGCCTGGTCCGAGGAGGACGAGGCGGAACTGCTGGCCGCCATCGAGGAGGGCGCGGACCGGTTGGACCAGTTGGTCGGGAACCTGCTGGACATGTCCCGGTTGCAGACCGGCACCCTGACACCGCTGATCCGCGAGGTGTATCTGGACGAGGTGGCGCCGATGGCGTTGGTAGGCGTGCCCGAGGCCGACGTCGTCCTGGACATCCCTGAGGATCTGCCCATGGTCGCGGTCGACGCGGGACTCCTGGAACGCAGCGTGGCCAACATCGTCGAGAACGCCGTCAAGTACAGCCCCGAGGGGCGGGCGGTGAAGGTCTCGGCGAGCGCGATCGGCGACCGGGTCGAATTGCGCGTGGTGGACCGCGGCTCGGGCGTTCCGGACGAGGAGAAGGACCGCATCTTCGAGCCGTTCCAGCGCTATGGCGACGCCCCCCGCGGGACCGGCGTCGGCCTCGGGCTCGCGGTGGCCCGCGGCTTCGCCGAGGCAATGGGCGGCACGCTCACCGCGGAGGACACACCCGGCGGCGGCATGACCATGGTCCTCACCCTGCGGGTCGCCGACGGCCGCGTGCCCGCGCCGCCCGCCGACCTCCCGACCAAAGCCACCACATGAGCCTGGGAAGCGCGCACGGCCGGTCGGCGTACGACCATGGAGAGGAGGGCGCTTCGGCTTCCTCGACGAGCCACAGGGCTACGTCCCGGACCCCGCCCGAAAGGAGTGACACGTGCCGCGCGGCAGGCTACGGGTCTACCTCGGTGCGGCTCCCGGGGTCGGCAAGACCTACGACATGCTGGGCGAGGGACAGCGCCGCGCCGGTCGGGGCACCGACGTGGTCATCGGTTTCATGGAGGACTACGGACGGCCGCTGACCCGGAAGATGGCCGAGGGCCTGGAAACCGTGCCCCGCGCGAGCATCCCCTACCGCGGAACGGCCTTCCCCGAGATGGATCTCGACGCCGTACTCGCCCGCCACCCGCACGTCGCCCTCGTCGACGAGCTCGCCCACACCAACGTCCCCGGCTCCCGGCACGAAAAGCGCTGGCAAGATGTCGAAGAGCTGTTGGAAGCGGGCATCGACGTCATCTCCACCGTCAACATCCAGCATCTGGAGTCGCTGGGCGACATCGTCGAACAGATCACCGGCATCCGGCAGCGGGAAACCATCCCCGACGACGTGGTCCGTCGCGCCGACCAGATCGAACTGGTCGACATGTCCGCGGAGGCACTGCGCCGTCGGATGGCCCACGGCAACATCTACCCGCCGGAGAAGATCGACGCCGCTCTGACCCACTACTTCCGGCCCGGCAACCTCACCGCCTTGCGGGAGATCGCACTGCTGTGGGCAGCCGACCGCGTCGAGGAAGCACTCCTGCGCTACCGCAAGAACCATGGCATCCAGCAGCCGTGGGGCACCCGGGAACGCGTGCTGGTCGCCCTGTCCGGAGGGCCCGAAGGCGACACCCTCATCCGACGTGGCAAACGGACCGCTTCCCGCGGGGCGGGCGGCGAATTCCTCGCCGTCCACGTCGAACGCGGCGACGGGCTGGTCACCGCCTCCCCACAGCTCCTGTCCCGCCAACGCGCCCTGGTGGAAGACCTCGGCGGCACTTTCCACACGGTGACCGGCGACGACACCGCACGAGCCGTCCTGGAACTGGCCCGCGAGGTCAACGCCACCCAGATCGTCATCGGCGCCACCCGGCGCAGTCGCGTCAAGGAGCTGTTCACCCGGGGTGTGGGCGAGTCCATCATCGAGGGGTCCGGTGACGACATCGACGTCTACGTCGTCACCCACACCGAGGCCGCGCACGGCCGCTTCCTGCATCGCCGCAGGCGTGGCCCGGACCGGCCCTGACGCTGGTCAGAACAGTCGAAGGCAACGCAACCGGGGGCCTCCGTCAGCGACCGGCGTCGTACTGTTCCCGCCAATGGTCGATCAACGCCGTCATCTCGCGCCGCATGAATGCGTAGAAGTCCTGCATCTCGTGGAGGCGGCGCCCGGCGACGCTGTCCGCGCCGGCCTCCTTGATGCCCTCGGCAGCGGCATCGCCCATCACGGCGAGCATCTCGTTCTGGCTGCTCATCAAGGTGGCCCAGGCGTGCTCGCGGAAGCGGTAGTGGTCACGGCGGCTTCCCGGGGCCGGGACGCGCTCGATCATGCCGGTGGGAATGAGCTGCTTGACCGCGCTGGAGACGGCGCCGGAGCTGATGTTCAGCTCCTCACAGAGGTCGGCGGCCGTCATCGTCTCCTGCCGACTGAAGAGCAGGGCGGTCATCACCCGCGCGGTGGTCTTCTGCATGCCGCCCTGCGCCAGGGTGAGTGCCAGTCTTTCCGCCGTCTCGCGCAGCCGCGTGCCCTCGTCACCTTCCATGGCTCTCAGCATACTCAACTATCAGACATCTCCATTTGTTTACAGATCTCTGAATACTCGCTATGTTCCGGGTGTGGAAAATGTCATCCAACTCCGGGAGCTCGGCGTTGCCGCGGTCGCGTTCGTGGCGCTGGGCGCGGTCCGCTTCGGGCGCCGCGACCTGAACAGCTGAGCGTAAGAACAGCGCGGCCCGGCAGGCGGACTCCGACGCAGGAACAGGCATAACCGCCCCAGCTCGGGGTACGGGGCGGGCTCTGCCAAGAGCGGTGACAACCAGGATCAAGATTCCATAGTCAACGCGTCAGGATCCTGTAAGGTTCCTGGCGGAGTGCCGGGAAGTCTGGTCGGCGAACAGGGGATCACTCTCTTTGCCGATCGGGGGCGGAACAACCCATGGTGCTCATCGCTGTTTTCGGCGTCGCACTCCTCATCGCGGTACTGGTCTCGGGCCTGGCGGCCCGCTCCGTACTCTCCACATCACTGCTCTTCCTCGTCGCGGGCGCGCTCGTCGGCGACGGGGCCTTCGGCCTGATCCACATCACGGCGGACAGTCCGATCGTCTCGGTCACGGCCGATCTCGCGCTGTTCGCGGTGCTGTTCACCGACGGCATGCATGTCTCGTTCCCCGCCCTGCGCGGCGCCTGGCGGAATCCGGCGCGTGCCCTCGGCGTGGGGATGCCGCTGGCGTTCGTGGGGATGGCGCTGATCACCCACTTCCTGGCCGGTCTGGACTGGACGACGTCCTTCCTGGTCGGGGCCGTGCTGGCGCCGACCGACCCGGTGTTCGCGTCGGCGATCGTGGGCCGTAAGGAGGTCCCGGCGCGGTTGCGGCAGTTGCTGAATGTGGAGAGCGGGATCAACGACGGGCTGGCGCTGCCGGTCGTGCTGGTACTCATCGCGACGGCCGGGCCGACCTCGGATGCGGCGGAAGCGTCGCTGTCGAAGATCGCCCTGGAGCTGGTCGGCGGTCTGGCGCTGGGCGTCGTGCTGCCGCTGGTCGTGAACGGGCTCGTGCGGTTCCGGCTGCTGGGCGCGGAGCCGAAGCTCCAGCCGCTGCTGCCGCTGGCGACCGGGGTGATCCTCTACGCCACCTGCCATCTCACCCACGCCAACCCCTACCTGGCGGCCTTCTCCGCAGGCGCGGTGCTCGCCTCGGTGTCGCCGGAGTCCAGGCATGCCTTCGAACCCCTGGGGGAGGCGCTGGCGGAGCTGAGCAAGTTCGCGGCACTACTGGTGTTCGGGGCGCTGCTGACGCCGCGGTTGTTCGGTGACCTGTCGGTCGGCGGGTATGTCGCCGTGGTCCTGGCGATCGTTCTGGTCCGGCCGGCGTCGCTGCTGATCTCGCTGATCGGCACGCGTTTCGACCGGCGGGAGAAGCTGGCGGCGGCCTGGTTCGGCCCGAAAGGCTTCGCCTCCGTCGTTTACGGGCTGCTGGTGCTCCAGTCCGGCATCCCGCAGGGCCAGGAGGCATACACCCTGATCGCGGTATGCATCGCCTTCTCCATCGCCGCCCACAGCAGTACGGATGTGCCCGTCGCCCGTCTCTTCGATGTCGAGGACCTCGTCGGCATACCGGATGACGACGATGACGATGAGCACAAGGGGGAACGGACCGCGGTGGCCGCGGAGCCTGCGGCCCGGATGGAGGAGGACGGCAATGCGCGCACGTGATCTGGCGGTGGAATATCCGTCGGTGCACCTGGACAGCGATGCGCTGGACGCGGCACGGCTGCTGGCGGAGCGGCGGCTGCCCGGGGTGCTGGTGATGGACGACGGAGCGGAGCCCTATGCCGTGCTGCCCGGGTCGACTCTGGTCAAGCTGCTCGTGCCCGGCTACGTGATCGAAGACCCGACTCTCGCGGCGGTCGTCGATGAGCCGCACGCGGACCGGCTGTGCCAGGCACTGGCGGGACGGCGGGTGGCCGACTGCCTGCCCCGGGAACGTCACAAGCCGCCGGTCGCGGACCCGGATGACACCGCGCTGGAGGTCGCGGCGCTCATGGCGCGCGAACGCAGCCCGCTGATCGCGGTGGTGGAACGGGATGAGCGGGGGGAGCGCGGCGGCTCCCGGCTGCTCGGTGTGATCACCGCCGCGCATCTGCTGGAACGTCTTCTTGGGGTGACATGAGCGACTGGCACAGCTGGGCGGCGATCGCGGTCTTCGTGATCGCGTACGTGGCGATCATCAGCGAGCGCGTGCACCGCGCGGCCGCCGCCCTGGCCGGGGCGGCGGCCATGCTCGCGATCAGTGCCACCGACGACAAGGCCGCCTTCTTCGACGAGCACTCCGGAATCGACTGGAACGTCGTCTTCCTGCTGCTCGGCATGATGGCGATCGTCGGAGTGCTACGGCAGACCGGCCTGTTCGAGTATCTGGCGATCTGGGCGGTCAAACGCGCCCGCGGCAAGCCCTTCCGCGTGATGACCATGCTGATCGTCATCACCGCCTCCGCCTCCGCGCTGCTGGACAACGTCACCACGGTCCTGCTGGTCGCCCCCGTCACCCTGCTGGTGTGCGAGCGCCTCGCGCTGCCCGCGGCACCGTTCCTGATCGCCGAGGTGATGGCGTCCAACATCGGCGGCACCGCGACGCTCGTCGGTGATCCGCCGAACATCATCATCGCCAGCCGGGGCGGGCTGACCTTCAATGACTTCCTGGTCCACCTGGCGCCCATCGCCGCGGTTCTCACCGCCGTTCTGGTGGTGCTGTGCCGGGTGATGTTCCGCAGGGTGCTGGTGTACGACGAGGACCGCGCCGCCGACGTGATGGTGCTGGGAGAACGCGAAGCCATTCGCGACCACCGGCTGCTGTACCAGGGCCTGGGCGTCCTCGCCCTGGTCGTCTTCGGGTTCGTGGCGCATCCGGTGCTGCACTACGCGCCGAGCGTGGTCGCCCTGCTCGGCGCCGGGATACTCATCGCCATATCGAAGGTGGAGACCGGCGAGGCGCTGAAGGAGGTCGAGTGGCCGACCCTCGCCTTTTTCGCCGGGCTGTTCATCATGGTCGGAGCGCTCATCGAAACAGGCGTCATCGGGGAGGTCTCCCGAGCGCTGGCGGATGCCACCGGTGGCAGCGAACTGGGCGCGACGATGCTGCTGGTGTTCGGCTCCGCCGTGCTGTCCGGAGTCGTCGACAACATTCCGTACGTCGCCACCATGGCCCCCATCACCGCCGACCTCGCGCACGGATTCGGCGGCGACGGCGTCCACGTGCTGTGGTGGGCCCTGGCCCTGGGCGCCGACCTCGGCGGCAACGCCACCGCCATCGGCGCATCCGCCAACGTCGTCGTCCTGGGCATCGCCGAACGCAACCAGCAGCCCATCTCCTTCTGGCAGTTCACCAAATACGGGCTGGTCGTCACCGCGGTCACGGTCACCATCGCCGCCGGATACCTGTGGCTGCGGTACTTCGCCCTCGGCTGACGGCTGACATCACCGACCCACGGGGGGTCTCCACCATCATGTCTTCCTCGCCTCATGGGGCACCCGGCGATCCTGCCGTCCCGCACATGATCGTCTGCGGTGACGACGCGCTGGCCCACCGCCTCGCGGCCGAACTGCACGAGGTCTACCGCACACAGGTGACGGTCGTCGTTCCGGTCGCGGCCCAGGTACGGGAGACCACGCGGCTACGGACCACAGGACCCGCTCGCGCGTCCGCCCTCCTCGGCCGCGTGGCAGCGGCGGTCGGACGGGCGCCGCTTCCCCGCCAGGGTGCGTCCGGCGAGGCTCCGGATACGCGTGTTCGGGTCATGGAGGCGCCGGACCTCGCCGATGACGTGCTGACCGAGGCGGGAGCGGAGCGGGCCACGGCACTGGCTCTGGTCCACGACGACGACGAGACCAACATCCACGCCGCACTACGTGCCCGCCGGCTCAATCCCCGCCTGCGGCTGGTCATCCGGCTCTACAACCGCAAACTGGGCCAGCACCTGGAAGACCTGCTCGACCAGGCCGCGGTGGTCGCCGACCCCGGCATGGACCCGGCGGAGCTGGACGCCGCCACCACCGTACTGTCCGACGCCGACACCGTGGCTCCCGCGCTCGCGGCCACCGCCGTCGCGGGCACCCGGAAAGTGGTGCAGGCCGACGGGCTGCTGCTGCACGCGGCCGAGCGCACCCCGCCCGGCCGCGACGAGGTCGCCGACCCGGGGCTGTGCACCCTCGCCCTGCTCTCGTCCACCACCAGTGACCCCGGCGGCAGCGAGGGCTCGGACAGCAGCGGCGACGAAGGCCCGCGCCTGCTGCCGGGCGACGCGGAGGTCGCCGCCGCCACCGGGCGCGGCACGGTGGTGCTGGAAGCCGTCTCCTCCACCGGTACGTCCCTTCCACCGCGGCGGCTCGGCAGCCGCAGGGTGCCGCTCGCCTCGCTGTTCTCCCGCCGACTGCGCTGGTCCGTCGCCGGGATGGTGACCGCCGTTCTCGCGCTCGCCCTCGCCTCATGGCGGTTCACCGGGGACGACCTCCCGCACGCGGCCTACCTCACCGTGCTGGACGTGCTGGCCATCGACGACCCGGCGCTCGACGAGCCGACCGCGCGCAAGGTCCTCCAACTGCTGTCCGGGCTGATCGGCTTGCTCCTGCTGCCCGTTTTGGTGGCTGCGGCCCTCGAAGCGCTGGGCACCTTCCGGACCGCGTCCGCGCTGCGTCGGCCGCCGCGCGGGCTCTCCGGCCATGTCGTCCTGCTCGGCCTCGGCAAGGTGGGCACTCGTGTGCTGGCGAGACTGCGTGAACTGGACATCCCCGTGGTGTGTGTGGAGGAGGACCCCGAAGCGCGCGGTGTCCCGCTCGCCCGGCGGCTGGGGGTGCCGACGGTTGTCGGTGACGTCACCCAGGAAGGTGTGCTGGAGGCCGCCAAGATCCGGCGGGCGCATGCGCTGCTCGCACTGACCAGCTCCGACACCACCAACCTGGAGGCGACGCTGTACGCCCGCTCGGTCAAACCGGGACTGCGGGTAGCACTGCGCCTGTACGACGATCGCTTCGCCACCGCCGTCTACCGCACCCTGCGGGCCGCTCACCCCCAGGCCCTGACCCGCAGCCGCAGTGTCTCCACACTCGCGGCGCCGGCCTTCGCCGGGGCCATGATGGGCCGCCAGGTTCTGGGCGCCATACCAGTCGAACGCACAGTGCTGCTCTTCGCCGCACTGCACGTCGCGGGCCATCCGCAGTTGGAGGACCGCACGGTCGCCGAAGCGTTCAAGCCCGGCGCCTGGCGGGTGATCGCGCTCGACGCGGCGGAACCGGCGGACCGGCAGCGCGACCTCGCCGCGGCGCTCCCGTACGACGGCGACGCACGGGAGCCCGGTCTGGTGTGGGACCCGCACCCCGGCTACGTACTGAAGCCGCACGACCGCGTGGTGCTGGCCGCCACCCGCCAGGGCCTGGGTGAACTCCTCGGCGGAAACCCCGCAGCGCGAGGGGACCCGGAGACCCGATGACCGACGCGGGAGCAACCAAGGGAACGACGGATTCCGGTCCTGGGGCCGAAGGACCAGAAGGGGCGGACGGGTGAAGCGAGGCAGCATACCCGGGCATTTCCTCGGAGACTACGCGGGCATGCTCGCCGATGTCTCCGGGACCGGTCGGCTGTTGCGGCGGCCCGAGCTGGACGCGCTGCGCGAGCTGGGGGAGCGGGCGGCGGAGGCGGGATACGGGCTGCGGGAGCTGATCGGACTGTATCTGGGCGAGACCCGCAGACTCTGGGGTTCGCTACCCGGCGTCACTCGGGCGCCGAGTGCGGCGGCGTTGGCCCGTATCGACGACGCGCTGCTCGGCGCCGTGGACGCGGCGATCAGCGCGCTGGGGGAAGGGCACGAGCGGGCGCAGCACCTGGCGGTACGGCAGGAGGAAGCGGTCCGGCGAGAGTTCATCGATGATCTGCTGTACGGGCGTAGTGACCTGGGGAGGCTGGCCGAGCGCGCCGAGCGGTTCGGGCTGCGACTGGCGCGTTCCCACGCGGTCGCCATCGCCGAGGGTGACGAGCCGTACGACGACGTCCATCCGGTGGTGCGCCGTGTCGAGCGGGAGCTGATCGCCCGGTTCGGTGAGCACGACATACTGCTGACCACCAAGGACGGGCGGCTGGTGTGCGTCGCCGCGAGCAGTGAGCGGGTCATCCTGGACACTTTCGCGAAGTACGCGGAATGGCCCGGCACCGGGTACTCAGGGGCGCGCTGGGTGGCCATCGGCCGTGAGCACCCGGGAGCGGGCGGTGTGGTGCTCAGCTACGAGGAGGCCCTTGGCGCCTTGGAACTCGCCGAGCGACTGGAGCTGCCAGGGCCCGTTCTGCACGCCGCCGACCTGCTGGTCTTTCCGGTGCTGTTGCGTGACCGGGCGGCCATGTCCGACCTGGTGCGGACGGTGCTCGGCCCGCTCACGGTATCGCGCGGCGGGGCCGGGCCACTGCTGGAGACGCTCACCGTTTGCGCGGCGGCCGGTTATGTCAACGCCGAGGCGGCACGCCGCCTGAAGATCAGCGTACGCACCCTCTCCTACCGGCTTGCGCGGATCAAGAGCCTGACCGGCTATGACCCCGGGGACGCGCTACAGCGCTTCACGCTGGAGACGGCGGCGATGGGGGCGCGGCTGCTGGGATGGCCGCACGAGCCGCTGTAGACGCTTCCCAGGGCCCGTTCGGTTCCCGTGTTAACAGGACGTCAGGAGCGCGTGAAGATTGCCGGGATCCGGCAATGTTCGGCCGCATCCCGCGGTGTCACGATGCCGTGGCACCGAGACGAGGAGACGGGGGTGGTGCTGTGGCTGGGTTCCTGCGGGCCGCGCTGGAATTTCCCACGGTTCTGTTCAGCTTCGCGCTCCTCGTCGTGGCCGGGTACTGGCTTGTGGTGCTGCTGGGAGGGATCGGCGTGGACGCCTTCGACGGGGGAGACGGCGTCCACGCCGGCACCGCCGGAATACCGGTCACGGCCATGGTCTCGACTGGAATCGTCATTGCCTGGTTCGTGGCCCTGGCCGGTGACGCGCTGATCGACCACCGCTGGCTGCGCCTCGCCGTGCTGCCCGCCGCGCTGGGGGCGGCCTGGGTCGGCATCAGGTTGCAGCGGCGCCTGGCCCACCGCTTCCTGCCTCCTGAACGCGTGCCGTCGCGCGAGCATTTCGTGGGCCGCGTCTGCGTGATCCGTACCTCCCGCGTGAGCGCCGACTTCGGTCAGGCCGAGGTGACGTCCGACGACGGATCGACCGCGACCGTCCAGGTCCGCACCGAGGAGACCGGGCTGGTTTCGGGCTCCCACGCGCTCATCTTCGACTACGACGCCGACGGCGAGTTCTTCCGGGTCGCACCCTTCGACAGCGCGCTCGACCCCCACCGCCCGGCCATCTGAACACACTTCTCGCTTCCCACATCCCGGACAACCAAGGGATCTCACCGATGGATGCCATCACCGTAGGGCTGGGCGTGGTCATCGCCGTCGTCCTGCTCGTCGTACTCGTCGTGTTCCTCGCCGTCACCCGGCTGTACCGCAAGGTGCCCCAGGGCCAGGCGCTGATCGTCTCCAAGTACCGCAAGGTCGATGTGACCTTCACGGGGGCCGTGGTGCTGCCCGTGCTGCACAAGGCGGAGGTGATGGACATCTCGGTGAAGACCATCGAGATCGGCCGCACCGGCCGCGAGGGGCTGATCTGCCAGGACAATATCCGCGCCGACATCCGCATCGCCTTCTTCGTACGGGTCAACAAGACGAGGGAGGACGTGGTGAAGGTCGCCCAGGCGATCGGCACCGCGCGCGCCAGTGACCCGCGCACCCTGCAAGAGCTGTTCAACGCGAAGTTCTCCGAGGCACTCAAGACGGTCGGCAAGCAGTTGGACTTCGCCGACCTCTACACCAAGCGCGATGAATTCCGGGACCGGATCATCGCGGTCATCGGCACCGACCTCAACGGCTACAGCCTGGAGGACGCGGCCATCGACTATCTCGAACAGACGCCGATGGACCAGTTGGACGCCGCCAACATCCTGGACGCCCAGGGCATCCGGAAGATCACCGAGCTGACGGCCATCGAGCATGTGCGCACCAATGAGTACCAGCGCACGGAGGAGAAGGAGATCACCCGGCAGAACGTCGAGGCCCGCGAGGCGGTCCTGGAGCTGGAGCGGCGACAGGCCGACGCCGAGATCAAGCAGACGCGCGAGATCGAGACCGTACGGGCCAGGGAGGAGGCCGAGACCGCCCGGGTGCAGGCCGAGGAGCGGCTGCGGTCGCACAGCGCGCACCTGAAGACCGAAGAGACTCTCGGCATCCAGAACGAGAATCGCGAGCGGGAGATCGCCGTCGCGGTCAAGAACCGCGAGCGCGTCATCGCCATCGAGAGCGAGCGCATCGAGAAGGACCGGCTGCTGGAGGTCATCGCGCGGGAGCGGGAGACCCAGCTGAGGCGCATCGCTGCCGACAAGGAGGTGGAAGCGGAGAAGCGGGAGATCGCCGACGTGGTGCGGGAGCGGATCGCGGTGGAGAAGACCGTCGCGGCGCAGGAAGAGGAGATCAAGAAGCTCCGTACGGTGGAGGAGGCCGAGCGCGAGCGCCAGGCACTGATCATCCACGCCGAGGCGGAGGCCCAGGAGCGCCTGGTCAAGGACATCAAGGCGGCCGAGGCCGCCGAGCAGGCAGCGGAGCACCGGGCCGCCGAGGAGCTGACGATGGCCGAGGCACGGCGCAAGGCCGCCGATCTGGACGCGCAGTCCGCGATCCGGCTCGCCGAGGGCAAGCGCGCGGACGCGGCGGCCGCCGGACTCGCCCAGGCCGAAGTCCAGGAGCGCACGGCGGAGGCCATCGCCAAGGTCGGGCACGCGGAGGCCGAGGTCGCCAAGGAGAAGGCCGTTGCGGGGGCCGAGGGTCTGCGGGAGAAGCTGAAGGCCGAGGCCGAGGGCCTTACGGAGAAAGCGGCGGCGATGGCGGCGCTGGACGCGGCCGGCCGCGGCCACGAGGAGTTCCGCCTCCGGCTGGAGGCGGAGAAGGACGTACGGCTCGCCGGGATCGACGTACACCGGCAGGTCGCCGAGGCCCAGGCCACCGTGCTGGCCACCGGCCTGGAGAACGCGAAGATCGACATCGTCGGCGGGGAGAGCGTCTTCTTCGACCGGCTGGTGAACACGATCTCGCTCGGCAAGGGCGTGGACGCCTTCGTCGACCGCTCGGAGTCCGTTCAGGCCATGGCGGCCCCGTGGCTCGACAAGGACGCCTCGACCTTCACCCAGGACATCGGCACGATGCTCTCGGGCCTGGGCAGCGGCGGCCTCCGCGACCTGACCCTGGCCGGTGCGCTCACCCGGCTGGTCACCGACGCCGGCCCGAAGGCAGGCGCGTTGGAGGGTCTGCTGGAGTCCGTACGGGCGAGCGGTCTCGGCGACACGAAGCTGCTCGAACTCGCCGTGCCCGCCCAGGCCAACGGGACTGTCCGGTAGTCCCCGGTTCGGGGTTCTGCCGCAGGGCCGCGTGCCGACGCCAGTGAGGAGAAGGAACGACGTGAACACCGACGGGCAGGCAATGGCCGCGTCGCGAGCGGCAGGGAGTACGAGCCAGGACGCGGCCTCACCGGCGGGCGGCCCGGGGGCCGGGCTTCAGGACGGGACGTACGAGGTGCTGCGGGACCGGCTGCTGGGCGCGGCCCGCGAACTGGGCAGCCGGGCGCGGGCGCTCGACGAGCGCCGGGTGGAGATGTTCGGCGACGGTGTGCTCGACCTCACTGGCACCGGGGTTCTGCGCACTGCTCAGCCGACCGTCGTCTGCGACCTGGTACAGGTCGGCGGGCTGCTGCTGTGCGGCCACAACACGCCGCGGACGGAGGTCGCCGATGTCGGGGACGTCTTCACGCTCTTCCACCGCGCGGACGACGGCTTCCGACCGCTGGCCCCCGACGCCCTCGCGGGCCTGCTCGACGACGCCGGATTCCAGCGTGACTTCACCGAGCTGTACCGCTACTACCGCTCCACCAGGCTGTTGCGGCTGCGCCGCACCGGCCCGTACCTGCTGGCCGTCTTCCGGACCGGCGAGCGACCCACCGACATCCGGGTGCTGCGCTGGCGGATCGCGGCCGACGGCACACCCGCCTACCTCGACGCCAAAGGGGAGCGCGACCACGTCCTCCCGCCACCCCACGATGTCACCTGGACCGCCACGACCCGGGACGACCACGTCCTCGGCCGCCACCCCCACATCCGCGTCGCGGACGGTCTGTACGTCGCCACGGTCGGCGGCACCCTGACCGTCAAGACCGAGGACGACACCGAGACGGGGGAGGGCATCTACGCCGAGCCCGTCGAGGAACCGTTGCAGTCCCTCGCCGACGCCGATGTCGAGCACGCCCGAGCAGGATCTCTTCTGCTGCTGCGTATCCGCCCGTACAACGAGTCCGCGTGGCGCCATCTCGTCTTCAACACCCGCACGCGGGAGGTACTGCGCCTCGACGGCATCGGGCAGGCATGCCGCATCCTCCCCGACGACCAGGGCATCGTCTGCCCCGGCGGCTACTACCTCGCCACCGGCGCCGCCAGGACCTTCGAAACCGACACCACCGGACTCGGCTACGAACGGGCCGTCCCATCTCCGGGCGGCGAGGACACGCTCTTCGTGTTCCACGCCGAGGCGGACGGCCGGGTCCTGCTGCTGCCCTACAACGTCATCCGGCAGGAGGCCGCCGCGCCGATCGTGGCGCACGGCTGGGCGCTCTTCGACGACGGCGCACTCGCCACCCTCACGACCGCCCCCGGTGAACCGGCCCGAGCGCATCAGGTCCAGCTGTGGACCACGCCGTACCTCTCCGAGACGTACGCCGCGCAACGCCCCCCGGGCACCGGCCCGCTCGCCCGCATCGGCAATCCCGAGCTGGTGCGCGGCATCTCCGGCTGTCTGTCACTGACGCGGATGGCGCATGACATGGCGCCCGGCCAGGCCGTGTTCGAGGCGATCGGGGCCACCGCGAAACGAGTCGCCGACTCCTGCCACTGGCTCCCCGACCGCGAGCTCGGCGCACTCGGCGAACCGGTCGAATCGATCCGGGCCACCGCCGCCCAGGTCTCCGAGGAGTTCCGGCGGATCGCGGAGCTGAAGCGGAAAGCCGCCGAAACCCTCGGCGAAGCCACCGCACGCATCACGACGCTGGTGCGGCGCGTACGTGGCGAACAGCCCGGTACCGCCGACGGCTGGGTGCGGGCGCTCACGGAACTGCGGCAGGAGCAGGGCCGCCTGGAGACCCTGCGTGACATCCGGTACCTCGACCTCGAGCAGGTGGACGCGCTCGCGGCGGGACTGAACGACGACCTCGCCGCCGCCGGGCGGCGCGCCGCCGCGTTCCTCAGTGGGGAAGACGCCTTCGCGGCCACGCACCAGGCGGTCGCCACGCTCACGGGCGAAGCCGCGGCCGTCGCCACCGTCGCGGACGCCACGCCCGTCGCCGAGCGTATCGACGAGCACGCGGACGGACTGCGCGTGGTCACCGACGTCATCGTCACGCTGGACCTCACCGACGCCACGGTGCGCACCTCCGTCCTGTCCCGCGCCGGGGAAGTCCTCGGCGCGGTCAACCAGGCCCGCGCCACCCTCGACGCCCGGCGGCGCGAACTGCGAGCATCCGAGGGACGCGCCGAGTTCGCCGCGGAGCTCGCACTCCTCGGCCAGGCCGTGGCGGGCGCGTTGGCCGCCGCCACGACACCCGAGGAGTGCGACGAACAACTGGGCCGACTGCTGTCCCGCATCGAGGACCTCGAAGCCCGCTTCGGTGACGTCGACGCCCACGAGGAGCGGATCGCCACCCAGCGGCAGGAGATCTACGAGGCGTTCTCGGCCCGTCGGCAGACACAGCTCGACGAGCGCACACGGCGCGCGCAGCGGCTGGCCGAGTCGGGCCGGCGTCTGATCACCACCGTGACCCGCCGGGCCCGGTCGCTGGGCAACATCGACGAGGTGGCCACGTTCTTCGCGTCCGACCCGCTCGTCGCCAAGGTCCGGGCAACGGCGGACGAGCTGCGGGCCATCGACGATCCGGCGCGCGCGGGGGAGCTCGACGGCGGGCTCATCGCCGCACGCCAGGAGGCGATCCGCGCTCTGCGTGACCGGGCGGACCTGTACGACGGCACCGGCACCATCCGGCTCGGCCGCCACCGCTTCACCACCCCGCCTCCGAACCAGCGGACCGACCTCACCCTCGTCCCGCACGACGGCGCCCTCGCCTTCGCCATCACCGGCACCGACTACCTCGCGGCCGTCACCGACCCGGACTTGACCCGGCACCGGGAGTTCTGGGAACAGCCGCTGATCTCCGAGTCGCCCGAGGTCTACCGCTCCGAACACCTGGCAGCGACCCTGCTGGAGGCGGCCGAGGAGGGCGGCGACGCGTCACGGGAAGCCCTGTCCCGCGCGGATGAGGCCACGCTCCTGACCGATGTCCGCCGGGCCGCCGCGGCCCGCTACGACGAGGGCTACGACCGAGGTGTCCACGACCACGACGCCGCCCGCATCCTCACCGTCCTGCTCCGGCTGCGGGCCGAGGCCGGGGCGCTGCGCTTCACTCCGGAAGTGCGGGCAGCGGCCCAGCTCTTCTGGGCGTACGGGACGGAGGAGCGCGCACGCGCCCTGTGGACCACCCGCGCCCAGTCCTTCGCGCGGGCCCGTGGCATCTTCGGACACGTCCCCGGAGCGGCTGACCTCCGCACAGAACTGGGGGCGGCCGCGGCCGGTTTCCTGCCTCGGGCGATACCCGGTCTCGCGACGGCGTCCCGGGATCGCGAGGCCATCGGCGCGTACCTCGTCGAGGAGCTGGCCGACGGGCCGCCGCGTTTCGCGACGAGCGCTGAAGCCCGCACCCTGCTCACCACCTTCCGCACGGCTCTCGGCGGCGACGGCTCACCCGGTGCCAAGGAGTTCACCGAAGACCTCCGCGCGCTCTCCGGCGACCTTGCCGCCCGCTTCCAATTGGCGGTGGCCTGGCTCGGCGGCCATGCCGAAGCAAGCGGACTCGAACGCCGTGATCTGGCGGAGGCGGCCGCGATCGAGGTCTGCGGCACCGCGATCGAGCGCAGCGACATCGCCGCACCACTGGCCGCGTCCGTCGACGGCCTGCTCGGTACGCACCCGCGCGTCGCGAGCGGCACCATGCCCCTCCGCCTCGACGAATTCCTCACGCGCACCACGGAGTTCCGGCGGGTCCGCGTGCCCGCGTACCGCTCGTACACCCGCAAGCGCACGGAACTGCTCACCGCCGAGCGCGAGCGGCTGCGCCTGGACACGTACCAGCCCAAGGTGCTGTCGTCCTTCGTCCGCAACCGGCTGGTCGACGAGGTCTATCTGCCTCTCGTCGGGGACAACCTCGCACGTCAGCTCGGCGCCGACGGAGGCGGCCGCCGCACCGACAGCCAGGGACTGCTCCTGCTGCTGTCCCCACCCGGCTACGGCAAGACGACCCTCGTGGAGTACGTCGCCTCCCGCCTCGGTCTCCTCTTCGTCCGGGTCGACGGCCCCGCGCTCGGCCGCCGCACCGACTCCCTCGACCCGGCCGCGGCGCCCGACGCCGCCGCCCGCCGCGAGGTCGAAAGGATCAACTTCGCGCTGGAGATGGGCAACAACGTCCTCCTCCACCTCGACGACATCCAGCACACCTCTCCCGAGCTGCTCCAGAAGTTCATCCCCCTCGGCGACGCCCAGCGTCGCGTGGAGGGAGTGCGGGACGGCCAAGCGCGCACGTACGACCTGCGCGGCAAGCGATTCGCGGTGTGCATGGCCGGAAACCCCTACACCGAGTCCGGGCAGCGCTTCCGCATCCCCGACATGCTCGCCAACCGGGCCGACATATGGAACCTCGGCGATGTCCTGAGCGGCAAGGAGGAGCTCTTCGCGCTCAGCCATATCGAGAACGCTCTCACCTCGCACCCCGTGCTGGCCCCCCTCGCCTCCCGGGACTGTGGGGACATCGACCTGCTCGTCCGTCTCGCGCGGGCGGACGACGGCGGTGAAGGGGCACGGCCGGACGGCCTCACCCACCCGTACCCCCCGGCCGAAATGGACCAGATCCTGTCCGTCTTGCGCAAGCTGCTGCACATCCAGAAGACGGTGCTCGCGGTCAACCGCGCCTACATCGCCTCCGCCGCACAAGCCGAAGCCTCCCGCACCGAGCCGCCGTTCCGCCTACAGGGCTCCTACCGCGACACCAACAAGCTCGCCGCACGCATCGTCCCGGCCATGAACGACGACGAACTGGAAGCGCTCATCGACGACCACTACCGGGCCGAGGCCCAGACCCTCACCGCAGATGCCGAGGCCAACCTCCTCAAGCTGGCCCAGCTGCGCGGCAGGCTCACCGCCGGGCAGGCGGCGCGCTGGAATGAGGTCAAGCAGGGGTACTCAAGGCGGCGCACGGTGGATACGCCCACGAACACGACCGAGTCCTGATGACGTTGTCCGAGGTGTCCGACAGTTGACGGCTGGGCCCGGGCGGCGGTGAGCAATCGAATGATTCCCGGCGGCTTGGCTCAGCTCAGTTCGGCGAACGCTTCCACAGCGGCGGTCTTTCCGGTAACGATGATGACATCGCCCTTCTCGACGACCGTGTCCGCTGTCGCGTGAGTGAAGTCCTCTCCCATGGGCTTGATGCCCACGACCGTCACGCCGTACGTGCTGCGCAGCCTGCTCTCACCGAGCGGAACGCCCCGTACCACACTCGGTGCGATCGTCTTCACCAGGGCGAAGTCGTCGTCGAACTCGATGAAGTCCAGCATCCGCCCGGTCACCAGATGTGCGACGCGCTCACCCATCTCATGCTCCGGCAGCACGACGTGATGGGCGCCGAGCCGTTCCAGAATCCGGCCGTGCTGGCGGCTGATGGCCTTCGCCCAGATGTTGGGGACACCGGCCTCCAGCAAGTTGGAAGTGACGAGAATGCTCGCTTCGACGTCCGTACCGATGGCGACAACGGCGCTGCTGAACTCGTCGACACCAAGCTGGGCGAGTACTTCCGGGTCAGTGCAGTCGGCCACCACGGCGTGGGTGAGTGAGTCACTGTACTTCTGAACCAGGCGAGCGTTCTCATCAATGCCCAGGACGTCCCAGCCACGCCGCATCAGCTCGGCGGCGAGGGAGGTGCCGAACCGGCCGAGTCCGATCACCGCCACCCGCTGATCACCGCGCGGTGTGGGCTGTTCGGCCGACCGCTTGCGGCGGCGCAGGCTGCGCAGGGAATTCAGGAAGTCAGCCAATGACAGGTCGCTCCTCGGGTAGCTGGTAGCGGCGGGTCCGCTCGCGCAGGGCCAGTGCCGAGACCAGGGTGACCGGGCCGAGTCGCCCGATGAACATCAGCAAGGTCAGTACCAGCTGGCCTGAGGCGGGCACATCCGCGGTGATTCCGGTGGACAGGCCCACGGTGCCGAACGCCGAGACGACCTCGAAGAGGACGGCCTCGAAGGGTGCTTTCGTCACGGTCAGCAGGGCGAGCGTAGCGGCCATCACCAGGCCGATGCCCAGCAGCGCGACGGTCAGTGCCTGGCGGAGTATGTGCGGGGCGAGCCGTCGCCCCATGACAGCCGACGTGGGCTCGCCCCGTACCTCTGCCAGGATCGCGGCGCCCAGTACGGCGAACGTGGTGACCTTGATGCCGCCCGCCGTCCCCGCGCTGCCACCACCGATGAACATCAGCATGCACACCAGGAGCAGGGTCGATGGGCGCAGCGCACCGGTGTCGACGCTGTTGAATCCCGCAGTGCGGGTCATGGTGGAGGTGAAGAACCCGTTCAACACCTTGCGTGGCGTGCTGAACGCTCCCAGCGTCCCCTGGTTCTCCCATTCGAACAGACAGATGAGCACTGTGCCCATGACCAGCAGGATCGCAGTGGTGCCGAGCGTCAGCTTCGTATGCAGTGACCAGCCGCGCCGCCCCGTGAGCCGCTGCCGTCTGCGGTGGCGCAGCACTTCCAGCAGCACGGGGAAACCGATCCCGCCCAGGATGACGGCAGTCGCTATGGGCAGCGTCACCCACGGGTCGTGGGCGTAGCGCGTCAGGCTGTCGGCATGCAGCCCGAAACCGGCGTTGTTGAAGGCGGAGACGGCGTGGAAGAGGCCCATGTAGGCGGCGTCCCCATGGGACATGCCGTAGCCGAAGCGGAAACGCAGCGAGAGGACCGCACCGACCGACAGTTCGACGATCAACGTGGTTCCGGCCACACCGAGCAGGACCCGGCGCACATCCCCGATCCCCAGGCTCTTGGTCTCCGCCTGAGCGGTGAGCTGCATACGCAGCCCCAGCTTGCCGGACACCAGAAGGGCCAGCAGCGAGGCCATCGTCATGATGCCGAAGCCGCCCACCTGGATCAGGCCCAGGATGACTCCTTCACCGAAGCCGCTCCAGTACGTGCCGGTGTCCACCACCGCCAGGCCCGTCACACAGACCGCGGACGTCGAGGTGAACAGCGAGGTGACCGAGCCTGCCGAGCTTCGCCCCTCGGTGGCCGCCGGCAGCGACAGCAGCGCCGTACCGGCCAGGATCACCAGGGCGAAGGCGAAGACCACGCTCCGTGCCGGATGGCCGAAAAGGGCGCGACGCACTGGCGTCACATATCGGTTCACCTGCGGTCCCTTCCCTTATGCGCACCGCGGAAAGCGTACGTGACCCAGGTCGCCCGGGGATGAGCGACGGGAGCCGGCGCCTGTACGCGCTCCGTCCAGCGCGCTGGTCCCTATTGCGCCCCGAGTAAAGGGTGGTGGGGATCCGTGCCATCATTCCTGGCTGATCGTGGTGGCGTTGCTGGGCATCATTTGACGTGATCGCCGGTCTGCTCCGGTATGTCTTTGGCGCTGAGCGCGAGGTTGTTGTCGACGGTGAAGAATGGCGTAACGCGGGTCATGCCACGCTTCGGGTGAGGAAGGTATGTCGCCGGGGTCTTGTCCGTCTTCTTACGGTCAACCACATCTCCGCCGATGCGGCCTATGGGTATAGCGGCATCGCCTGGGGAGTTCAGTCGCAGTCGGAGGTCCCACAGGTCGTGCTCACCTTCCCGGTGGGTGAGCAGGTCGTTGTAGTCCAGGGTGAACTCGAAGCTTCGGTCGGTGAGGTGGGTGACCGAGGTGGTGACGTCGTGTTCGGGCGCGGTGCGGGAGACGGCCACCACGGTTGCCGCAGTCAGGTCCGTGTCGGTGTTCGGGCCGAGGAGTGTCGCGGTGATCGTGGTGTGTGTGGCGTCGACGGTGATGTGGCGGACCTCAGCGTGGGCGGGACGGTGCCAGGTGCGCAGGGCGAGGTAGCCGTCGCTGGTGGTGTAGGGAATGCAGGCGCTGACCCCGTTACGGCCTGTCATTGGGTGGCGTCCGACGAGGGCGGCCTGTTCGGTGAGTGCTGCGGTGAGGCGGACGCGGTCCGCAGCGGTCGTGGTGCCACGGTGGGCGGCGTAGCAGTCCCAGCGGCCCTCAGCGAGTGCTGCGCCGGATGGCAGGGTGATGTGCGGGTCGGCGATGTCGTCTGCTGTGGCCTCAGGTATGGGCAGGCGTACCTCGCGGCCCTTGGGGTCCTTGCGCAGCCGGATCACGAAGTCGAGGGGACCGACGGGGAGGGTGTCGGCGGCCAATCGGATGCGGAGGGCGCCCTGGGGCAGGGCCCGCGTGTACGCCAACGCTTGGGGTGGGGTCACGGGAGTGGACTCGGCCGTGGTCTGTGCCGGTCGCTGCTGCTGCGTCGGCACGGCGGGTTCGGCTCTGTGCAGAGCCGAACGCAACCTTCCCAGCAGGGATGGGCGGGTGGCGGACCGTAAGTCATCGAAGAGTCGTTCGTAATGGCGGGCGATCACGGCGGGGTCGAAGGCACGGGCACGTTTGCGGGCGGCTTCGCCGAGTCGATCGCGTAGGACGTCGTCGCTCATCAGCTGCCTCAGAGCGTCCGCGTACGCGTCCGGGTTCATCTCCGCCGGCCTCGGCGTAGCTGGTCTGATCTTCCCACCGGCCATGCCCGTTCTCGAATCCTTCGCTAAGGGATTCGCCATCGCCTCCATAGCGCTCGGAGGAATCAGCGCGGTGTTCACAGGAATCGAGCATGGATTCTCGAGCCAGGACTTCTGGAAGTCCGTGGGGAGCGCCAGCCTGGGCTTGATCACCTTTGGGCAATCCAACTGGATCGGTGCCTTGGGCGGCGGCAAGGTCGTAACGAAGCTCACGCAGTTCGGTCACGATCTCATATCGCCGATCACTGGGTTACTCAGCTAAGCACAACCTCGCTATGATTCACTCAAGGGCTGGCGGCACGATGTGAACGCCAGCCCTTGTGTATGCCGACAGGAGTGCCTCATGCTCACTTCGCTTCCCTTCATTTACCTATTACTCATGGCCGCCGCGGCGACATCCCTTTTCTCTTTCGCCATGGCCAAGTGGATTCCGGGCCGAAAGAGCAAAGTGGTATGGCCTCTCATGTCCGTAGCATGCTGCGTTGGCATGATCCTGGTCGGTCGACTCCAATACCAGCACTGGTCGGCGCAGCACATGCTGGTTCTGTACTCCTTCGGATGGACCGGAGTCACGATCGGCTTCTTCCCGGCCAGGAAAATCATGCATAAGTATGCCACTGAGATCAACGAAGGAGTCAAGCGAGAGAAGTATGAGATCCCCGCGCGCTATCAAGTTTTCGCGATTTCCTCCGCCCTCATCGTGACCTTCCTGGGCATCCTCCTGTCGTAGTGGCCAGATGCCTGTCCGGCTACGCGTTTGGTGGACCTGCGGGCGTCGATGTCATACCGGCGAGGACAGCCGTAGGTGGCCGGGCGAGCGGCTGTCACCTCCTTCGTCGGTCTTCTCCCACCGCTTGACCACCTCCCGGCCGCCTCGTGTGACGGTGCGGGTGTCGTTCTGCAGCAGCACACACCGCGGGCAGCTCGCGCAGCCGGACCGGAGAGCGGGAGTGGTGGACCGCACTGAGCGGAGCGAAGCCGTCCCGGGCGAAATCCACGGTCGGCACCGCCGGTCCGGTGAAGATCCCGTACGCCGGGGCCCTCGGGATAGGCTCGGGTCTGCCCGGCCCGAGCCGTGGTGACCGACGAGGTCTTACCGGGCCGTCTTCTGTGGAGTGTCCGCCACGCTGGTGACGGCCATGACCTCCTCGCGCGGCCCGATCTCGGTCTCCAGCGCCCGCCACGTCGGGCCCGCGTCGAGGTCGGCGCCGCCGAATATCTTGTCCGTGCAGGTCACGCGGCATGTCTGTATGCGTGGAGGATGCCGCCAAGGCGGTCGTGGCGTCGTATGTCGAGGTCGTTTGGCTTGTCGGGATCGTTTTGGTGTGGGCAGTGGGTGTAGTGGTCGGCAGACCTGGCGCTCGTTCCTCCCTTCCCAGGGCCCACACGCTGCTTGCCCGCGAGCGTACGCCCAGCACTACAACGCCGGACGTGCCACCGCAGTCTGATCAGAATATTGACACCCTTCAGCCCTGTTCGGGGTCGAGTTGCAGCTCTCGTACGGGGTGGCGGAGCCCATCGAGGACGGCACTCTGGAGATGACGTTCACGCAGGACTTCGGCCCGCTGGCAGCGGGGAGACCGGCCGCGGCCGCAGCGTGCCGGCCACGTACCCGGTGCACGGATACCACCCGCCTGGGCGCGCTCCAGACGGATGGTCAGTACTCCGAGGCGCTTTCCGAGGCGCAGGTGTCCGGCGCCGGACCCGTGCTGGAAAAGATCTCCATCAAGGTGTCGTAGAGACGCTTGCAGGTCGGCCCGGGGCAGGAGTGCGACGGCTGCGTGCCCAGCGGCGCATCAGCGGGAGTTCCACGAACCGCAGCACGACCAGCGACAGGGCCACCGAGACAGCGATCAGCGCGAAGACGATCGCGAAGCCCGCGCCGGCACTCAGATCCGGGTCGGGGCCGATGGCGTGGCGCACCGCCAGCAGTAGCGGGAAGTGCACGACGTAGAGAGCGAACGTGGTTTCGCCCAGGGAGACCATGACGGGCCTGGCCAGCTGCCGGGAGCGGCCCTCGATGTCGGCGAGGGCCGTCCTCGCGATGGCCAGTGCGATGAGTGGCGCCATCGCCGTAGACATCACGTACTGCGGAGGCAGGGCGGGCAGCACACCGATGTACACCACGAAGGCGAGGATCACCGTCAGACGGCTGACGCGTGGCCAGGTGCCGGTCTGGATCAGGCGGGCGGTGGCGATGCCGAGCAGGAATTCCAGCAGGCGCACGGGCGGGAAGGCGGAGATGAACCACATGCTGCGCTCGTTGATTGGCATCCAGTCGTACAGCTGGGGCCCGGGGATGGCGGTGGCCACCAGTGGCATGAGGAAGATCAGCGCCGCCAGCGCCGTCCACACCCGGCGCAGCCGCTCCGTGGGGATCCTGCGTGCGGCCACGATGAGCGCCGGGAAGAGCGCGTAGAAGAACACCTCGCAGCTGAGCGACCACGCGGGTGTGTTGAAACCCGAGTACAGATCCGCGTCCGGCACCCAGTCCTGGACCAGGAAGAGGTTGGTGAGCGCCGCTGCCGCGTCGTGTGCGGGCGCGGACACCATGGGTACTTCCGTGGTGGTGACGGCGAAGAACACCAGGGTCGCCGTCCAGCTGAGCACATGGTTGGGGAAGATCCTGCAGGCCCGGCCGCGCCAGAACGCGACGGCCCGGGTGCCGGGCTTGTGGGCCCAGGTCAGCACGAATCCGGAGAGGACGAAGAAGAAGGTCACCGCGCCCGAGGCGAACGGGAAGACGGTGCCGAGCGATGTGTGCAGGGAACCGTCGAAAATCCCCGAGACATAGGTGACGTGGTACCAGACGACGAGGAGGGCGCCGAGAAAGCGCAGGCTCGTCAGCGACGGAAGACGGCCGGGAGAGGTCTCATCGGACATGGGCTTCCTGGTCTCCAGACTGTGAAGAAGCCGGAACTGGGATCCCGTGGCCACTGCCACGGGCAAACCGCTCGCGAGCGCTGTCGCACCTCGGATGGTCGTCAACGGAGAGGGCGGCACGGGCCATTCGGCACTCGAACGAAGCGCACAAGCTGGCGATCATCAAAACGGAAGACCGTTCCTGGAGGACAGACGGAATTCGGCCATCCATGAGGGGGTCGTGACCGGAACTGGCCGGAAAGTGCCGGTTATCGCGGCGCCATCCTGAGGGCGCCGTCGAGCCGAATGGTCTCGCCGTTGAGCATGGGGTTCTCCACGATGTGCGCCACGAGCGTGGCGAATTCCGCCGGTTCACCGAGCCTGGCCGGATGCGGCACCTGCTGCCCGAGTGCGTCGAGCGTGGCTGCCGGGAAGCCGTCGAACATGGGAGTGCGGAAAAGACCGGGGGCGATCGTGACCACGCGGATCCCCGACTCCGCGAGATCGCGGGCGATGGGCAGGGTCATTCCCACGATGCCTCCCTTGGAGGCCGCGTAGGCCGCCTGCCCGATCTGGCCGTCGAACGCGGCCGTCGAGGCGGTGTTGACGATGACGCCGCGCTCCTCGCCGTCTCCTTCGCGCTCGTGCATCCGTGCCGCGGCGAGCCGGATGACATTGAAGGTGCCGATCAGGTTGACCTGGATGACCTTGCTGAACGCGGCCAGCGGGAACGGTCCGGTCCTGCCCACCGTCCTGAAGGCGTTGCCGATGCCCGCGCAGCTCACCGCTATGCGCAACGGGCCAAGGGTCTCGGCCAGTTCGATGGCGGAGGCGATGTCCTCCTCGCTGGTCACATCGCCGGGGGAGTGGGTCACCCCGGGGCCCAGCTCCTCCGCCACTTCCTTGCCCGTGGACGACCGGCCGACGATGACCACGCGGGCTCCCCGGTCGCGCAGTTCACGTACCGCCGCCAGGCCGAGGCCGGACGCTCCACCGGTGACCAGCGCGACGCTTCCTTCGATACGCACGTATCGCTCCCCGTTCCGAAGCCGTGTGAAAGATCCCTGGCAGCCCCGGTCGGCAATCACGCTGAGCTGCCGCAACCGCTGTCATGCCATGGGCCGGAGGCGGCAGACGGCCGGCTCCGCAGGTGATGGGCGGTGATCCTATCCCGCGTCTGCCGACTTCATCGGCTGATTCCGCATTCACCTGCCGCCGTTACGCTCCGCTTTCCGGCCAGAGCGGATGATCACGCTGTGTTCATTGCCTTCGGTCGCGCGCCTTGGGTAGCGTTCCGGTTGCCGTACGGAACGGCGGACAGGAGCGATGAGCCTCATCGCCGATGCTTCTGTGCCAACGGGGGAAACGGGGAAATCGTGAATTTCGGCTGTATGTAGCGGGTTTACCACCTCTTTGAGCAGGTCGGTACCGCTGTGCTGTCCACCTGCGATGTTCACGGTCGTCCGGCGCATTTGGGCTATTTGGTCCCGGGGTTTCCGGGAGCCCGCCGACGCATTCCGCATTGCTCTGCGCTGACGCACGTACATGTAACTCCGGGACGACGTGTTCCCGTGGAAATTGTGCATGGAAAACGGGCCGGGCCCCATCGCCGGTTCGCCCTGCTCCGGGCTGGACAACGACTCACTGGGATGGATTACCTGTGTCCGACTCGCCGACATTCGCCGCGACATTCACCGTGACCGCGGAGAACCCTCTGCTGAAGGGGCATGTCGTCCATGGACGCCGCCTGTTGCCCGGCGTCGGCTACGTCGACCTGGTGTTACAAGTCCTCGCCCGGCACGGCCACGCCATGCGGGACATCGAGCTGCGCAACCTCACCATCCTCGCGCCGCTCGTCGCCGCACCGGGCGAAGAGGTCCTGACCACGGTCGAGGGACGACCCGCGCCCGCCGGAGGGTGGCGGATCGAGGTCCGCAGCAGGCGCCCGCAGGACCGGGCCGATGTCCTGCACGCGAGGGCGACGGCACACCGTTACACCGCCCCCGCCTTCCAGGAGCGACTGCCGCTCCCGCTGACCGCAGACCATCGGGCAACCACGCTCAACGACATCTACACCTGGCTCCGGCAGCAGGACCTGGTCCACTCGGGTCTGATGAAGTCCGAGGGCGTGGTGCACCACCGCCCCGATGACTGGGTCGTGGAGCTGGAACTGGCCGCCGGACACCGCGAGGGCGCGGACGGTTTCCTCTTCCACCCGGCCCTGTTCGAGGCTGGGTTACTGGGCGGCAGCGTGGGCAGCCACATGCTCTACGAGGGGGACGCGGGGGAGGGCCTGTACCTGCCGCTGGTCTTCGAGTCGTTCCGGGCGGATGCCCCCCTGGGCAGTCGTTGCTTCGTCCGGGTCCCGGCCGCCTCGACGCACCGGGACGACGAACTCATGCGTCTGGCGGTGGAGTTCTACGACGAGACCGGGGCGAAGGTCGCCGAGGTCGGCAGGCTCTCGGCCAAGCGGGTCCGGGACGTGTCGGCGCTCGACGTCCGGGAAGGGCCCGTACTGCACACCGCGGGGCTCTCCGCCCCTGCCGGAGACCCGGCCGGGCAGTCGGTGACCGTCGCGGCGGACCCCGGACCGGACGTGGTGGCCACGCTGCGCGAACTGATCGCGGCACGGCTGGACGTACCGACGGCGCAGGTCGACGTCGGGAGCGGCTTCTACGAACTGGGCCTGACCTCGGCGGACCTGGTGTCCCTGGTGCCCGATCTGGAAGACCGGCTGTCCCTGTCGCTCTCGCCGACCCTGATGTTCGAGTACCCGTCGGTCGCCGAAGTGGCGGCGTGGCTCGAAGGCCAGACCGCCGGGGTGCCGGACGGAAACGGATCGGCCGACTCGCCCTCCGCCACCCGCGCCGCGCTGACCGACGAGATCTCCGCGCTGCTGGGGGTACCGGCCGAGGAGGTGGACCCGGACGCGGCGTTCGAGGAGTTCGGGTTCGACCTGACGGGTCTGGCCCGGCTCGTCGCCCGGCTCAACGACCGCTACGGACTGGCGCTGACGCCCGCGGTGTTCGCCGAGCGCCCGACCGTGCGCGCGGTCGCCACGTACCTCGCCGAGGCCCTGGGCGGGACGACGGCGGTCACCGTGGACGCCCGCCCGGCGCCGGACGAGGAGACGCCGCCACGCCCGCACCCGATGCTGCACCGCGTCGAGCGGGACGGCGAGGGCGTGGTCGGCCATGCGCGTTTCGACGGTGACGAGCCGTTCCTGCGGGACCATCACATACACGGCGCCCGGGTGCTTCCCGGGGTGGCGCAACTCGAGATGGCGCGCGCCGCGGTGGCAAGTGGTCTCGATGGGGCGGAGCAGGGCCGGGTGCGACTGACCGACGTGGTGTGGTTGCGGCCCGCGGTGTGCGGCCCGGAAGGGCTGGAACTGCGCGTGGACGTGCGCACCCTGCCCGGGCACGGCTGGGAGTACACGATCCACCAGGTGGGCGCCGACAGCGAACTCACCCTGTGCGGCCAGGGCCGTGCGGACCTGTCGGACACCGGCGACCGGAGCCTGCCGAGCCTGGATGAGCTGCGCACGGCCTGCGTCGAACGGACACTGGCCTCCGCCGACATCTACGGGATCTACGCCCGGGTGGGCATGGACTACGGCCCCGCGCAGCGCTCGCTGGCCGCGCTCGGCGTGGGCATGGACGGGTCGGGACGACCCCAGGCGGTGGCGGAGCTGCGGCTGCCCGTCGCGGCGGACCCGCTGGACGGCTATCGGCTCCACCCGGGCATCGTGGACGGCGCGCTGCAAGCCGTCATCGGTCTGCGGCTGGCAGCGGAACGATTCAGCGACTCGTCGTCGCGTCCTGCCCTGCCGTTCGCCCTCCAGCGCGCGGAGGCGTCCGCGCCCACCCCCGGGACGGCGTACGCCTGGATCCGGCATCAGCCGGGGAGTGGGCCCAAGGACACCTCGGCGCGGCTGGACATCACCGTGTTCGACGAACACGGCCGGGTGTGCGCGGACCTGGCCGGACTGAGCACCCGCCCCCTGACGGACGCCCCGGCGGATGGCGCGGTGGATGCCGCGGCGTACGCGTCCACCGCGGTGGATGCCGCGGCGGACGCGTACCCGTCCACCGTTCCGGCGCCCGCCGCGACGGACATCGCCATCGTCGGTGTCAGCGGCCGCTATCCGGAGGCGGCAGACCTGGACGAGTTCTGGCGGAATCTCCGCTCGGGCCGGGACTGCATCCGCGAAGTCCCGGCGGAGCGCTGGGACCACCGGCGCCACGCCGATGTCGGCGGCTCCTCCTCGGGCAGATGGGGCGGCTTTCTCGAGGAAATCGACCGGTTCGATCCTCTGTTCTTCCAGATCTCGCTGCACGAGGCCGAACTCCTCGACCCCCAGGAGCGCCTGTTCCTCCAGTGCGCCCACCACACGCTCGAAGACGCCGGATACGCGGGCGAGCTGCCGGGCAAGGTGGGCGTGTTCGTCGGTGTGATGTACCAGGAGTACCAGCTCTACGGCGCACAGGCGCAGGACCGCGGCGTGCCCGCCGCCCTGTCGGGCAGCGCCTCCACCGTGGCCAACCGGGTCTCGTACTTCTACGACTTCACCGGCCCCAGCATGACCGTGGACACCATGTGCTCGTCCTCGCTGACGGCCATCCACCTGGCCTGCGAGGCCATCAGGAGCGGCCAGTGCGACACGGCGCTCGCGGGTGGGGTGAACCTCCATTCCCACCCGAACAAGTTCCTGATGCTCAGCCAGCGCCGTTTCCTCTCCAGCGACGGCCGCTGCCGCAGCTTCGGTGAGGGCGGCGACGGCTACGTGCCCGGCGAGGGCGTCGGCGCGGTGCTGCTCAAGCCCCTCGAGCGGGCCGTCGCCGACGGGGACCAGATCCACGGTGTGATCAAGGGGACCGCGCTGAACCACGGCGGGCGGACCTCCGGCTACTCGGTGCCCTCCCCGGCGGCGCAGGGCCAGGTCATCACCGAGGCGCTTGCCGCCGCGGGCGTGGACCCCCGCTCGCTCGGCTACCTGGAGGCCCACGGCACGGGGACGTCCCTCGGCGACCCGATCGAAATCGCGGGGCTGGCCAAGGCATTCCATGCCAGGGGCGGTCTGCCGACGGACCTTCCGATCGGCTCGGTCAAGTCGAACATCGGCCACTGCGAGGGCGCGGCCGGCATCGCGGGTGTCACCAAGGTGCTGCTGCAGATGCGGCACGGGGAGCTGGTGCCGAGCCTGCATTCCGGCGTGCTGAACCGGCACATCGACCTCACCGGCACACCGCTGAGCGTGCAGCAGCGGGTGGAGCCCTGGCGCCGACCGGTCCTGGAGGACGACGGAGAGCAGCGGACGCATCCGCGGACGGCGGGTGTCTCCGGCTTCGGCGCGGGCGGCTCGAACGCCCACGTCGTCATCGCCGAGTACGGACAGCCAGCTCCGCGCCGGGCGCGGTTCGACACACTGCATCGCCCTGCCCTGCTCGTACTCTCCGCCCAGAGCGAGGCCCAACTCGTCGAACAGGCACGTCGGCTGCACGCCCGGCTGGCGGAGCTGACCGAGGACGACCTCCCCGATGTCGCGTGGACCCTCCAGGTCGGGCGCATGGCACTGGAGGAGCGGCTGGCTTTCGCCGCCACCTCCATCGAGACCGCCCGGGCACGGCTGGAGTCGTTCGCCGCCGGCCCGGGGCGCCCGGGAGCCTGGGTACGGGGCACCGCGCCCCGTGGCCGGGGGCGGAGCGCCGGGGCGGACGGCGACGCGCTACGGGCGGCCCTCGCCGAATGGACCGCCCATGGCACCCCCGACCGGCTGCTGGGCATGTGGGCGGAGGGAGCCGCCGTGGCGTGGGACACGCTGTACCCGTCGCCCCCTGCGGTACGGCGCATCAGCCTGCCAGGATATCCCTTCGCCCGGGAGCGGTGCTGGTTCGACCTCGACCTCGCTGCCGGGACCCGGACCACGACCGAGCCGCGCCAGAGCGTCCCCGAGCAGGCCGCCACGGAACAGGGCTCCACCCACCAGGACGAGATGGTGCTGCTGCGCCCCGAGTGGGCCGAGCGCAGCCCCCGTCCTGGCGGCGACTCCGAGGACACGTTCGCCGAACACCACGTCCTGGTGATCGGCCACCTCACGGCCGGGGGCCGCGATGTCCTCCGGGCCGCCCTGCCCGCCGCCGCGTGGCACTTCATGGAACCCGAGGACGGTTCGCTCGACCGCCAGTACGCGCAGGCCGCCGAGCGCGTGTTCACGATGGCCCACGGGATCCTCGAGGGCGGGGTGCGACGGCCGGTGCTGCTCCAGGTCGCCCTCGTCGGCGCCCCCGCCACCGAAGCCGAACGGGACCGCCTCGCGTGTTTCGGCGGGCTGGCGGGCCTGCTGAAGACGGCTCACCAGGAGAACCCGCTCCTGCACACCGGATACGTCGAATGCCTCGACGCGCCGCCACCGGCCACCGTCGCCGCCCGACTGGCCGCTGAAGCGGTGCGCGACCCGGAACCAGAGGTGCGCCACCGCGACGGCCACCGGCTCGTCGCCACGCCGGCACCCATCGCTTCTCCCTGGGCCCAGGCTCAGCCGTGGAAGCAGGATGGTGTCTACCTCATCACCGGCGGCGCCGGAGGACTCGGCCGGATCGTGGCGAAGGAGGTCGCCGCGTCGGCAGGCCGGGCCACCGTCGTGCTCACCGGCCGGTCGCCCCTGAGCGCGCAGGCACGGGACTCGCTGAACGAGCTGCGTACGGTCGGGCTGACCGTCGACTACCAGCGCGCCGACGTGACCGACCGGGCGTCGGTCGAGCGTGTGCTGGCCCATGTGGCGGACAATCACGGGCCACTGACGGGCATCGTGCACAGCGCGGGGGTCATCGACGACGGCTTCCTCCTCCGCAAGAGCCCCGAGCGGCTGGCGCGCGTCCTCGCGCCCAAGGTCGCCGGACTGGTCAACCTCGACGAGCTGAGCCGGGACCAGCCACTGGAGGTGTTCCTGTGCTTCTCGTCGACCGCGGGGGCGTTCGGCAACCCCGGGCAGGCCGACTACGCCGCCGGAAACGCGTTCATGGACGCCTACGCCGCGTATCGCAACCGACTCGTCGGCGCCGGGCTGTGCAGCGGCTCGACGGTGTCCGTCAACTGGCCGCTGTGGGAGGAGGGCGGCATGGACGGCGACGCGGTACGGGAGAGCCTGCGCGGCGCCGGTCTGGCACCGCTGGACACACTGCGCGGACTGGAGGCGCTGCGGTGCGCCATGGCCGCGCGGGACAACGGCCTCGCCGACGGCCGGTTGCTCGTCCTGGTGGGTCGCCGTGACGAGCTGCTGTCCCGACTGCCCGGCAACGCCCCCGAGCCCGCCGTCCCCGAGCCCGCCGTCCCCGAGCCCGCTGCGGCCGTCCCACCCGGGGCACCGAACGACGAGGCGGACCGGGCTCTGGAGGACAGGGCGGTGGGCCATCTGCGGCGGCTGCTGGCATCGTCCCTGAAGCTCGGCCCCGAGCGCATCGCCGTCGACTCGCCACTGGAGCGGTACGGCATGGACTCCGTCATCGCGGTCAACGTGATCTCCCGGCTGGAGGAGGACTTCGGGCCGCTGTCCCGGACGCTGCTCTTCGAGGCCGAGACCGTACGCGAGCTGGCACGGTACTTCGTCGCCGACCATCCCAAGACCCTGCGTTCGCTGCTCGGCGTCCCTGCTCCGCCGCTGGCGCCGCCCGTCCAGGACACCGCCACCACCGAGCCGGTGGCCACGGCTCCGCCGACCCCGTCGCGCCGTACGGACACCGGGGACGAGACGGAGCCACGGATCGGGCGCGCGGACGTCCACCACCGCGGCGAGGACATCGCGGTCATCGGCATCACCGGCCGCTATCCGGGCGCCGAAGACCTCGACACCCTGTGGGCCAACCTGCGCGACGGCAAGGACGCCGTCACCGCGGTGCCGCCCGGCCGCTGGAACCACGAGTCGGCCGACGGCACCGGGGAGGGACCCGGTCCGTGGGGCGGATTCCTCGACGGCATCGACCGGTTCGATCCGCTCCTCTTCGGCATCTCGCCGCGCGAGGCCGCCGCGATGGACCCGCAGCAGCGGCTGTTCCTGGAGACGGTGTGGCATCTGCTGGAGGAGAGCGGCGTGACCCAGTCCGTCATCGAGCGACGGTACGAGCGGCGCGTCGGGGTCTACGTCGGAGCGGCGTACCAGCTCTACCGCGCCGACGCGTCGGACCCCGCGCTCGCGGCGGTCACCTCGGCGGCCTCGTACAACATGATCGCCAACCGGGTCTCGCACTTCTTCGGCCTGGAGGGCCCCAGCCTCGCCGTGGACACCATGTGCGCGTCGTCGGCCACCGCCATCCATCTCGCCTGCGCCGACCTGCGGCGCGGCGAGAGCGAACTGGCCGTCGCCGGAGGCATCAACCTCACCGTGCACCCGGACAAGTACATCGCCCTGGCCGAGTTGCAGCTGCTCGGCACCCACCCGGGCAGCCGCAGCTTCCGCGACGGGGACGGTTACCTCCCGGCCGAGGCCGTCGGCGCCGTACTGCTCAAACCGCTGGCCGCCGCGGTCCGCGACGGCGATCGGGTCCACGCGGTCATCAAGGGCACGTCCTCGCTGCACGGCGGCCGGTCCAACGGCTTCATGCGGCCCAGCCACCGGGCCCAGGTGAAGGTCATGCGGCGGGCGCTGGAGCAGGCCGGTGCCGGCCCGGGTTCCATCGGGTACGTCGAGGCCGCGGCCAACGGGACCACGATCTCCGACGAGATCGAATTCCAGGCCCTGCGGGAGGTGTTCGACGGGGTGACCGAGCCGGTGGCGCTCGGCACGGTGAAGTCGAACCTCGGACACCCCGAGGCGGCCTCCGGGATCGCCCAGCTCACCAAGGTCATCCTGCAACTGCGCCACCAGGAGCTGCCTCCGCTGGTGGCGGCGGGTTCCCCCAACCCCCACCTCGACGCCGACGGCACCGCACTGCGGCTGTGCGACCGGCTGACGCCCTGGGAACCGCGTGGCGCCGCCGGTCCCGACAGCCGCCCGGCGCCCCGCCGCGCGCTCATCAACTCGGTGGCTGCGGGCGGAAGCCACGTCAGCCTGGTCGTCGAGGCTCCTCCACCGACCGGTGCCGCCGCGCCGGAGCCCGACGACCCCGCCCCCCAACTGGTGGTGGTGTCCGCCGCCACTCCCCAGCGGCTGCGGACGGCGATACGGCGGCTCCATGCCTACCTGGAGGGCGACGGCCCGGCTGACCTGGCCGACATCGCGTACACCTCGCAGCTGGGCCGCGAGGCGCAGCCCGAGCGGTTCGCCGTGGTGGCGGGCTCCTTGGAGGAGCTGAGGCAGGCCCTGGCGCAGCAGTCCGCGGGCCCCGCGGAGACCGGGGACGCGCTCGCGGACGGGGCGACCGCCGCCGTACCCGTCCACCGGGGCAACGCCGAGCACGACGCGGGCCCGCTGGGGACCGTACTGTCCGGGGCGCGGGGCGAAGCGTTCCTGGCCGGTCTGGTGGCCGACGGCGACCTCGACCACCTCGCCGAGCTGTGGGTGCGCGGTATCGACGTGCCGTGGGACGGCCTGCACCGCGGGACGCGCCGACCGGCGCCCCTTCCGCTCACGGCGTTCGAACGGGACAGGCACTGGGTCGGCCGCGCGGCCGGGACGCTCGCCATCCCCGAAACCGCAGCCGCCACCGATGCCGCCACTGACACCGAAGCCTTCACCGACCGCACCGAACCGCCGCGGGACCGGACACTGACCGAGGCCGAGCGGACCATTGCCGCCGCCTGGTCCGAACTGCTGATGATCGACACCGGCCAGCTCGGCGCCAGGAGCAACTTCTTGTTCCTCGGCGGCAATTCGCTGCTCGCCACCCGCCTCATCAACCTGCTCGCGCAGCGGACCGGTGTGGAGCTTCCGGTGAAGGTCGTCTTCGATACGCCCGGACTCGCCGAGATGGCAGCCGAGCTGGAACGCCGTACCCCCTCCGGGGACACCGCGGCACCGGACACCGAGCAGATCCTGCGGAGCATCGCCCTCATCGAGCGCATGAGCGACGAAGAGCTCGACGCGCTGGACATCGCGAACTGAGCAGACAGGACGACGATGAACACCATCCCCCAGGACCACCGCCAGGAAGTGGTCCGAAAGATCCGGTCCCTCCCGGCCAAGCGGCAGCGCGCCCTGGCCGCGTTGCTCGGCAAGCAGGGCGTCGACCTGTCCGCGCTCGGCATCATCGCGCCGTCCCCCTGCCCGGCGGGCGAGCCCGTTCCGCTGTCCTTCACCCAGCAGCGCCTGTGGTTCCTGGCCCAGCTGGACGGAAGCAGCGCGGCCTACAACATCCCGATCGCCGTACGGCTGCGCGGACACCTCGACCGCGCGGCGCTGGTGGGGGCTCTGGAGGCCGTGGTGCGGCGGCACGAAGCCCTGCGCACCCGCTTCGTGGACCACGACGGCGTTCCCTACCAGCACATCGGTGACGGTGGCGACTTCACGGTCCACGAGGAGGACGTCGCCGACGAGACGGAGCTGTCCCGGATCTGCGCACGGGAGGCCGCCACCCCGTTCGACCTGGAGGCGGACCCGCTGATCCGCGCCCGGCTGCTGCGCCGGTCCGAGCGGGAACACGTCCTGTTGGTGACGATGCACCACGGGGTGTCCGACGGCTGGTCGGTCGGTGTGCTCTTCCGCGACCTCACCGCGTGTTACGAGGCATTACGCGACGGACGGCCCGCCCCACTGGAGCCGCTGCCCGTGCAATACGCCGACTACGCGCGGTGGCAGCGCCAGTGGCTCGTGGACGACGTACGGGCACGCCAGGTGGAGTACTGGAGGAAGCAGCTCTCCGGAGTCGACCCCATGCTGTCGCTGCCCACCGACCGCGAGCGTCCGCCGGTCAAGACGTACCACGGGGCGCGTGAGAGCTTCCGCTGCCCGCCCGCGCTGCTGGAGAGGGTCCGGGAGGCCGGCGCGCGGCACGACGCCACCTTGTACATGACGCTGCTCGCGGCCTGCACCATCGTGCTGCACCGCTACACGCAGGGGACCGACATCGTCGTCGGCACGGTGGTTGCCAACCGCAACCGGCGCGAGGTCGAAGGGCTCATCGGCTTCTTCGCCAACACCCTCGCCATGCGCACCGACCTGTCGGACGACCCGGCCTTCCCGGAGCTGATGGCCCGGGTGCGGAAGACCGCGCTGGAGGCGTACGACCACCAGGACGTGCCCTTCGAGGCCGTGGTGGACGCGCTGGGCCTGGAGCGCAGCCAGAGCCATTCTCCGGTCTTCCAGACGATGTTCGTGCTCCAAGAGGCGCAGACCGAGCAGGAGACCCGGCTGGGCGGACTGGAGCTGTCCCCGGTCGACGTCGACACCGACGTCACCAAGTTCGACCTCACACTCGACCTCCGCGAGACGCCGGACGGGCTCGTCGGAACGGCCGAGTACAACACCGACCTGTTCGACCCGGACACGGTACGGCGCTTCGTACGCCACTACACCACCGTGCTGGAGGCCATCGCCGACCACCCCCGGGAGCGGATCTCCCGGCTGGGGGCACTGGAGGCGGCCGAGCGGCAGCGGGTCCTGGTGGAGTGGAACCAGCGCCCGCCGGGCCTGGGGTCCCCGGACCGGTGTCTGCACGAGTGGTTCCAGGAGATGGCGGCCGCGACGCCCGATGCGGTGGCGGTGGAGTGCGAGTCCAGGTCACTGACGTACGGCGAGCTGAACGCGCGGGCCAATCGCCTGGCGCGCCACCTGCGCGGTCTGGGCGTCGGGCCGGGCGTGCTGGTGGCCCTGTGCCTTCCGCGGTCGGAACACATCGTGACCGGCGTGCTGGCGGTGCTGAAGGCGGGCGGCGCGTACGTCCCCCTCGACCCGGCCGTGCCGGTCGAGCGGCAGAACCATGTGCTGAGCGACAGTGCGCCGCGGGTGCTGCTGGTCGACGGCCCGGCCGCCGAAGGGCTGGAGACCTCGGGGGCCTCGGTCGTCGACCTGCGGGCCGACGCCGCATCGTGGGCGGACCTGCCGGACGGCGATCTGAGCCGCACCCAGGTGGGAGCGTCCCCGGCGGATCTCGCGTATGTCATCTACACCTCGGGGTCGACGGGTGTGCCGAAGGGGGTGATGGTCGAGCATCGCAATGTGGTGCGGTTGTTCTCG
>NZ_JAIWIH010000055.1:0-33043 GCF_052851135.1 Streptomyces sp. BRA346
TCGTCGACCCGGTCGGCCGTCCACAGCAGGGCCAGCTCGCGCAGCGCGGTGAGGTTCCCGGGCCGGAAGTAGTTGGACAGCGCGGCGTCGACCTTGTCGGGCGCGTAGATGTTGCCGTGCGCCATGCGGCGGCGCAGCGCCTGGGGCGACATGTCGATGAGTTCGATCTGGTCGGCCCGGCGGACGACCTCATCGGGTACGGTCTCGCGCTGCCGCACTCCCGTTATCGACTCGACCACGTCCCCCAGCGACTCCAGGTGCTGGATGTTGACCGTGGAAATGACGTCGATGCCTGCCTTCAGCAGCTCCTCGATGTCCTGCCAGCGTTTGGCATTGCGGCATCCGGGGACGTTGGTGTGAGCGAGTTCGTCGATGATCGCGACCGCAGGCGCACGTACGAGGATCGCGTCCACGTCCATCTCGGTGAAGGTGGTTCCCCGGTACTCCAGCTCCCGGCGGCCCACCTCCTCCAGCCCGCGCATCATCACCTCGGTGCGCGGGCGGCCGTGGTGCTCCACGAAGCCGACCACGAGGTCCGTGCCCCGCTCGACCCGCCGGTGCCCCTCGGACAGCATCGCGTACGTCTTGCCGACACCCGGCGCCGCGCCGAGATAGATCCTGAGCTTGCCTCGTCCCATGGTCCTACTGGTTCCTCATGTGGCGAATCGTGGTGCCGTCAGGTCTGTTCGAAGCGGTATCCCAAGCCGGCCTCGGTGATGAAATGCCGGGGGCGTGAGGGATCCGTCTCCAGTTTGCGCCGTAGTTGTGCCATATAGACGCGCAGGTAGTTGGTCTGGGTCTGGAAGGTGGGCCCCCACACCTCCCGGAGCAGCTGCCGTTGGCTGACGAGCCGACCGGGGTTGCGGATGAGCACTTCCAGAAGCTGCCATTCGGTCGGGGTCAAGTGGACTTGGTGCCCGGCGCGATGGACCTTCTTCGCAGCCATGTCGATGGTGAAGTCCTCGGTGGTAACGATCGCCGTACCGTGAGCGGGCCCTACAGCCTCCGTACGGCGTACGGCGGCCCGCAGACGGGCCATCAGCTCGTCCATGCCGAAGGGCTTGGTGACGTAGTCGTCGGCGCCCGCGTCAAGGGCGGCGACCTTCTCCTCCGAGGTCTGCCGGGCGGAGACCACCAGAATCGGTGCCCGGCTCCAGCCGCGCAATGCCTCGATCACTTCGGTGCCGCTCATATCCGGCAGACCCAGGTCGAGCAGGACCACATCGGGATGGCAGGCCACGGCGAGTCGCAGAGCGGTGGCACCGTCGGAGGCGGTGTCGACGTCGTACTCGCGGGCTCTCAGGTTGATCACAAGGGCCCGTACGATCTGTGGCTCGTCCTCCACCACGAGCACCCGAGTCATCGATGTACGCCTTCCTTCCGCAAGAGTGGCGTGTGAGGGTCCACGAGAGGGGACATGGTGGCGGAGCGCGGAGCTGCCGATTGCGGCGGAGCTGCGGTGCGTTTACCTGCCGGCGGCGGTGGGAGCCCACCGACCGAGGTGATCCCCAGCCTGTGTGTCCCACCGCGGCTCACGGCGCGTTCAGTCCTTGCCGAGTTTCTTCAGGGCGATGTTGAGTTCGAGTACGTTGACGTACGGGTTGCCGAGGAAGCCGGCTGCGCGTCCCTCGGTGTGCTCCTTGAGCAGCTTCTTCACCTGCGTCTCGGGTAGGCCGTTGGCCTTGGCGACGCGCTTCACCTGGATCTTCGCGTACTCCGGGGAGATGTGCGGGTCGATGGCGGAGGCCGAGCCGGTGACCGCGTCCTTGGGGACCGCGGACTCGGGCACGTCATTGAATGTGGCGACCTGTTTTTTGGCGGCCCTGACCGCTTTGAGCAGTGTCGGGTCGCTGGCACCGAGCTGACTGGAGCCGGTGGTCAGCGGGTCGTAGCCGCTGTGGGAAGGGCGCGGCTGGAACCACTTCGGGTCGGGCTTGTCGGTGTCCTTGAGGTTCCAGCTCTGTCCGATCAGGGACGAGCCGACCTCCTTGCCCTGCACAGTGACCATCGAGCCGTTGGCCTCGTTGTTGAAGGCCGCCTGGGCGATGCCCGTGACGGCCAAGGGGTAGATGATGCCGGTCACGACGGTCAGCACGAGGAGTGCGCGAAGCGATGCCCAGACCAGTCGGACAGCGCCGTGTACAGAGGTGTTCATGGGTCACCCGATCCCGGGAAGCAAGGAGATGAGCAGGTCGATGAGTTTGATGCCGATGAAGGGCGCGACCAGGCCACCGAGACCGTAGACGCCCAGGTTGCGGCGGAGCATCTTGTCCGCGTTCACCGGCCGGTACTGCACGCCCTTGAGCGCGAGCGGGACCAGGGCGATGATGATCAGTGCGTTGAAGACGACCGCGGACAGGATCGCGGACTCCGCGGAGGCAAGGCCCATGATGTTGAGCTTGTCCAGGCCCGGGTAGGCCGCGGCGAACATCGCGGGGATGATCGCGAAGTACTTCGCAACGTCGTTGGCGATCGAGAAGGTGGTCAGCGCTCCGCGGGTGATCAGCAGCTGTTTGCCGATCTCGACGACCTCGATGAGCTTGGTCGGGTTGGAGTCCAGGTCGACCATGTTCCCGGCCTCCTTGGCGGCCGAGGTGCCGGTGTTCATGGCCACGCCGACGTCGGCCTGGGCGAGCGCCGGGGCGTCGTTGGTGCCGTCACCGGTCATCGCCACGAGCTTGCCGCCCGCCTGCTCCCGCTTGATCAGCGCCATCTTGTCCTCGGGCGTGGCCTCCGCCAGGAAGTCGTCCACCCCCGCCTCCTCGGCGATCGCCTTGGCGGTCAGCGGATTGTCACCCGTGATCATCACGGTCTTGATCCCCATCCGGCGCAGCTCCTCGAACCGCTCCCGCATGCCCTCCTTGACGACGTCCTTGAGGTGGATCACGCCCAGCACTCGGGCGCCGTCGGCGTCCTCGACCGCGACCAGCAAGGGCGTGCCGCCCTCTCCGGAGATCCGGTCGGCCAGGGCGGCAGCGTCCTCCGGTACGCTCCCACCGCGCTCGCGGACCCAGGAGAGGACCGAGCCGCCGGCGCCCTTGCGGACCTTGCGGTGCGCCCCGTTCTCGACGAGGTCAACGCCGGACATGCGGGTCTGGGCCGTGAAGGGTACCCATTCCGCGTGCTCCAGCTCGCCTTCGTGGCGCTCGCGCAGCCCGTACATCTCCTTGGCGAGCACGACCACCGAGCGGCCCTCGGGCGTCTCGTCGGCCAGGGAGGAGAGTTGGGCGGCGTCGGCCACCTCGGCGGCGGTGGTGCCGCTGACCGGGACGAATTCGGCCGCCTGCCGGTTGCCGAGGGTGATGGTGCCGGTCTTGTCCAGCAGCAGGGTGGAGACGTCGCCGGCCGCCTCGACCGCACGCCCCGACATGGCCAGGACGTTGCGCTGCACGAGGCGGTCCATGCCCGCGATGCCGATGGCGGAGAGCAGGGCGCCGATGGTGGTCGGGATCAGGCAGACCAGCAGTGCGGTCAGCACGATCAGCGACTGCTCCGCCCCCGCATAGATCGCGAACGGCTGGAGGGTGACGACCGCGAGCAGGAAGACGATGGTCAGCGAGGCGAGCAGGATGTTGAGCGCGATCTCGTTGGGGGTCTTCTGCCGGGCGGCGCCCTCGACCAGGTTGATCATCCGGTCGATGAAGGTTTCGCCCGGCTTCGTCGTGATCTTGATGACGATGCGGTCGGAGAGCACCTTCGTGCCGCCGGTGACCGCGGAACGGTCGCCGCCGGACTCGCGGATGACCGGCGCGGATTCGCCGGTGATGGCGGACTCGTCCACGGACGCGACGCCCTCGACGACGTCGCCGTCGCCCGGGATGATGTCGCCCGCCTCGCAGACCACCAGGTCGCCGACGTGCAGCTCGGTGCCCGGCACCCGCTCTTCGGCCTCGCCCGCGAGGCGGCGGGCCACGGTGTCCGTCTTGGCCTTGCGCAGCGTGTCGGCTTGGGCCTTGCCCCGGCCCTCGGCGACCGCCTCGGCCAGGTTGGCGAAGATCACGGTCAGCCAGAGCCAGGCGGCGATGACCCAGCCGAACCAGTCGCCCGGGTCCGTAACCGCCAGGCCGGTGGTGAGCACCGAGCCGATCTCGACCACGAACATGACGGGCGACGTCACGAGCACCCGCGGATCGAGCTTGCGGAAAGCGTCCGGGAGCGACTTGATCAGCTGCTCGGGTTCGAACAGCCCACCGCCGACACGGCTCTTCTTCTGGTGACCGGTGGGCGCGTCCTGGTGGGGAGCCAGTGTGGGAGTCGGGGTGGACATCTCTTGTTTCTTTGCGTTGGTCATGACGTCAGCCCTTCGGCAAGCGGGCCAAGTGCCAGGGCGGGGAAGAAGGTGAGGCCGGTGATGATCAGAATTGCCCCGACCAGGAGTCCCGTGAACAGCGGCTTCTCGGTCCGCAGCGTGCCCGCGGTGGCCGGCACCGGCTTCTGCTCGGCGAGCGAGCCCGCCAGCGCCAGCACGAACACCATCGGCACGAATCGGCCGAGCAGCATGCACAGTCCGAGCGCGGTGTTGTGATACGGCGTGTCGGCGGCGAAGCCGGCGAAGGCGCTGCCGTTGTTGTTCGCGCCGGAGGTGTACGCGTACAGCACCTCCGAGAAGCCGTGCGCACCGACGTTGGTCATGGACGACTGCCCCTTGCCCAGTGCCATCGCCAGCGCCGTGCCGATCAGCGCCAGGGCCGGGCTGATGAGGATGTAGCAGGCGGCGAGCTTGATCTCGCGGGTGCCGATCTTCTTGCCGAGGTACTCGGGCGTGCGGCCCACCATCAGGCCCGCGATGAACACCGCGATCACGGCCATGATCAGCATGCCGTAGAGCCCGGAACCGACTCCGCCGGGCGCGATCTCGCCGAGCATCATGCCCAGCAGCAACACCCCGCCGCTCAGCCCGCTGAACGAGTCGTGGAACGAGTTGACCGAACCGGTCGAGGTCATGGTCGTCGACACGGAGAAGAGCGACGACGCGCCCTCGCCGAACCGCTGCTCCTTGCCCTCCATCGCACCGCCCGCGGCTTGCGAGGCGGTGCCCGGGTGCTGAAATTCCAGGATGGTCACGGCGACCACGCCGGCGAACCAGATGACGACCATGGCCGCGAGGATCGCGTAGCCCTGCTTGACGCTGCCGACCATCGTGCCGAAGGTGCGCGGCAGCGAGAACGGGATCACCAGCAGCAGGAAGATCTCCAGCAGATTGGAGAAGCCGTTGGGGTTCTCAAACGGGTGGGAAGAGTTCGCGTTGGCGTAGCCGCCACCATTGGTGCCCAGATCCTTGATGGCCTCCTGGGAGGCCATGGCGCCGGGGCTGATGCCCTGCTTGTCGCCGGTCAGCGTGGTGATGTGGTGGATGTCGCCGAAGTTCTGCACGGCGCCCAGCGCAACGAGGACGATCGCCGCGATCACCGAGATCGGTACGAGGATCCGCACGATGCCGCGCACCAGGTCGGCCCAGAAGTTGCCGAGTTCACCGGTGCGGGAGCGTGCGAAGCCGCGGACGAGCGCGACGGCGACCGCGATGCCCACGGCCGCGGACACGAAGTTCTGCACCGCCAGGCCCATCGTCTGGGTGACGTGGCCCATGGCCGACTCACCCGAGTACGACTGCCAGTTGGTGTTCGAGACGAAGGAGGCGGCGGTGTTGAACGCCTGGTCCGGGGTGATGGCCTTGAAGCCGAGGGACAGCGGCAGCTTGTCCTGTACGCGCTGGAGCAGGTACAGGAACAGCACACCGACGGCCGAGAACGCGAGGACGGCCCGCAGGTAGGCGGGCCAGCGCATCTCGGCGTCAGGGTTGGCGCCCACCGAGCGGTAGATCCACCGCTCGACGCGGAGGTGTTTCCTGGAGGAGTAGACGGCGGCCATGTAGTCGCCGAGGGGACGGTGCACCAGGGCGAGCGCCACGAGGAGCGCTGACACCTGGAGCACGTCAGCGAGGACGGGGCTCATATCGGCGACTCAGAACCTCTCCGGGAAGATGAGAGCGAGGACCAGATAACCCAGGAGAGCGGCGGCCACGACCAGGCCGACGACATTCTCTACGGTCACAGCTTTGACACTCCCTTGGCGATGAACGCCACCAACGCGAAGACCGCGATCGTGGTGACGACGAAGGCCAGATCGGCCATCGTGTGCTCCTAGTGAGGTTCCGACGTGCACTGACGCTTAGAGGGAACACCCCCGTGGAGCGTCCCCAGCCGCCGTTGACGGCTCCCTTACGGTCATGAGCCCGATTTTGACGGAACCCTGACGCATACAGCACTCACCTGGACGAACACGGTGAGTCACGATCAAGATCGTCGCCCAGCCGTTACCCATACGGGCCTACCGGAGGTCATCTCGGATCCGGGCCCTTGTCACTCTCGTCTACGGCGTCAATGCCGTCGGGCCGACCGTCGGCGGTTCTCCGGGGGTACGCAGTGTTCCCCGGCGCCATTCGGGCCGCTGCTGGGGAGGGCCTGCCGTCTGAGACAGTGTCAGTGTGACCGCCATCTACAAGGGTGCTGCTGCTCATCGGGACGTCGAGAGGTGGTGCACCGATCGGCTCGCACGGTGGCCGGTGCCCCACAGGGTCCTGGTGCTGGCCACACGCGTCGGCCGAACCCATGTTGTCGCTGCGGGAGAGGATGCCGGGCCGCAGCAATCCGCACCCCGTGTGGTGGTGGTTCCCGGTACGAACTTCAATGCCGCCACCAGCCTGCCGCTGGTCACGGTGCTGGCGGAACGTTGGCCTACCTACGTCGTCGATGTTCCCGGTCAGCCGGGGCTCAGTACCGCCGACCGTCCGCGGCAGCATCGGCTGATTCGGTACGGGCAGTGGCTCCAGGAGGTGCTGGACGAGATCAGCCCAGGCCCGACCGTCGTAGTAGGCCATTCACTTGGTGGCGGCATAGCGTTGGCCTGCGATGTCCCACAGCTCATTGGGCGGGTACTTGTCTCCCCCGCGGGCCTGACCCGGGTCAAGGTCACTGGTCGGGTCCTGGCGGCTACCTTGCCCTGGCTCGCCCGCCCCACTGAAGCCCGCAGCGCGGCACTGCTGCGGCAGATGCATGGTGCGGCCCGGCAGCCGTCAGCCGAACTCGTCTCCTGGATGACCCTTCTGGCCCGGTCCTGCCGCTCCAGCTTGGCGCCCGCGCCCCTCCCGGAGGGGACACTGGCCCGGTCCCGGCGGGTTGCGAACACGGTGGCCACCGGTGAGCAGGATGTCTTCCTGTCACCGTCCCAGCTGGCTTCGCCCGCTTCCCGCCACCTCGGCGTCGCGGTGGAATCTGTGCCCGGTGCGGGGCACCTCATCGTTGAAGAACAACCAGAGGCGATCGCCACGATGGTGACAGCGTTGATGGGCGGGAACACGAACGGCGGACGGTGAGTACGCGTTCTCGGCCTCAGCAGCCGTCGGTCGGCCTCTCGTTTCGCTGTGAAGCCCGCGTGCCACCGGTCTATCAGCGTGGGCAGCATCAGCGAGGACAGCCCGATACACCAGCGAAACGATCATCTCGGGGGCGCCGCGGTACGGCGCGGAAGCCGGGCCCGGAAGACGGTGGCTCCCGGCCTGCTGGTCATCGTGATCGTCCCGCCGTGTGCCGCGACCACGGCGCGGACGATCGCCAGCCCCAGCCCCGTACCGCCGCCCGCCCGCGACCGGCCGGGATCGGCGCGGGCGAACCGCTCGAACACCTCGTCCTGGAGCGTGTCCGGGACGCCCGGACCGTCGTCCGCCACCGTCAGCTCGGCGTCGCCGTCCGCCACCGCGAGCCGCACCGTGACCCGGGTACCGGGCGGGGTGTGGGTGCGGGCGTTGGCCAGCAGGTTGCCGATCACCTGCTGGAGCCGGTGCTCGTCGCCGGTGACCGTGATCGGCTCCTCGGTAAGCTCCAGCGTCCAGCGGTGCCCCGGACCGGCGGCCCGGGCATCGCCTATCGCGTCCAGTACCAGCCGGGTCAGGTCGACCGGCCGGCGTGCCAGCGGCCGCCCGGCGTCGAGCCGGGCGAGCAGCAGCAGATCGTCGACGAGTGTGGACATCCGTTCCGACTCGGCCTGGATCCGCTCCAGCGCGTGCCGCACCTCGTCCGGCACCGGTCCCGGGTGGCGCAGCGCAAGCTCTGCGTGGCCGCGTACGGAGGCCACCGGGGTGCGCAGCTCGTGGCTGGCGTCCGCGGAGAAGTGCCGGAGCCGTTCCTCGCTCGCCTGGCGACGGGCCAGCGCGTCGCCGACGTGGCCGAGCATGTGGTTGAGTGCGGTGCCCACCTGCCCCACCTCGGTGCGTGGATCGGTGTCCGGTACGGGCGGGGGCATGGCCACCTCACCGCTGGCCAGCGGCAGCTCGGCCACCCCCGCGGCGGTCGTGGTCACCCGCCGCAGCGGCCGGAGCGACAACCGCACCCACAGCGCCCCGGCCACCCCGGTGACCAGCAGCGCGCTGCCGAAGACCACGGCTTCCACGGCCTCCAGCCGGTGCACGGTCTCCTCCACCGGGCGCAGCGGCAGCCCGGTGATCAGGACGTCGCCGTCGTCCCCGGGGACCGCGACCACCCGGTAGCCGTCGAGCGCGGACAGATGGACGGTGTGTCCCCGGCCGGTGACCGGTACGTCCGCCAGGACCCGCCGGTCGCCGGCGGTCAGCGGTACGGCGGCGTCCGTCTGGTCGCGTACCACCGCCGCGTCGGTCGTCGTACCGTGCAGCAGCCGGGCACCGAAGGTGCGGTCCGCCTGGCCGCGGGTATCGGGCCGGTTGTCGGCGTCCGGGCGCCGCTCACCGTGCTCCAGGCTGGCCGGGAAGCGGCCGCCGGCCGCTGTCAGCTGCTGGTCCAGCCGGCGCACCAGAAACCCTTCGAGGGCGAACACCGTGGTCAGCCCGACCGTCAGGGACGCCACCGCCAGCAGGACCACCAGCCCGGCGGTCAGCCGGGCGCGCAGCGTACGAGGCAGCCATCCGCGCGGCCGCCGCCTCACGCGGTCCCCGCCTTGAGCACGTAGCCGACCCCGCGCACGGTGTGGATCAGTGGTGGCCGTCCCGCGTCGATCTTCTTGCGCAGATAGCTGATGTACAGCTCGACCACATGGGCCTGGCCACCGAAGTCGTAGCTCCAGACCCGGTCCAGGATCTGCGCCTTGGACAGCACCCGCCGGGGATTGCGCATCAGGAACCGCAGCAGTTCGAACTCGGTGCGGGACAGCTCCACGGCCACTCCCCCGCGGGTCACCTCCCGCGCCTGCTCGTCCATCACCAGATCCCCGACCACCAGCCGGTCGTCACCGGGCTCCCGGGCCATCCCGGCCCGGCGCAGCAGCCCGCGCAGCCGGGCCAGCACCTCCTCCAGGCTGAACGGCTTGGTCACGTAGTCGTCGCCACCCGCCGTGATCCCCGCGATCCGGTCCTCCACCGCGTCCCGCGCGGTCAGGAACAGCACGCACACGTCCGGCAGCTCCGCCCGCAGTCCGCGCAGCACCGCGAGCCCGTCGGTGTCCGGCAGCATCCAGTCGAGCAATACGGCGTCCGGATGGAACGAGCGCGCCATGGCCAGCGCGGACGCGCCGTCGGCGGCGGTGCGGACCTCCCAGCCCTCGTAGCGCAGCGCCCCCGACAGCACCTCGGCCAGATCGGGCTCGTCGTCCACGACGAGGACGCGGACCCGGGCGCCGTCGGGACGCAGCAGAAAACGGCTGGTGGTGTGCGTATCCATGATGAATCCAGCATCCCTCGCGCCGCGCCGTGCCGAGGGCGGCTTTCCCTCTGAGTTTCCTCTGAATCCGAGGGCGATCGGACCGGTTCATAGGCTCCTCAGAACTTCGCCGGTGACGCTGGCCGGGCCGTACACCGAGAGGATCCCCATGACCAGCACGACACCGCCGGTCCCGGCCATGACCCGGCCCTCCCGGTCGGCACCGCGCCCGCCCAGCCCCGTCCCGGCCCTGGCACACCTGGTGATCTGGGGCGGTGCCGCCGCCGTGCTGGCGCTGTGGTGGAGCGACACCCGCTCGGTCGTCACGCTCGCCGACTGGCTCACCGGTGCCGGACGGATCACCGGGCTGCTGGCCGGTTACGCGTGCGCGGTCCTGCTGATGCTGATGGCGCGCGTACCGCTGCTGGACCGTGCCGTGGGCACCGACCGGCTGGCCCGCTGGCACGCCATGGGGGGCCGCTACACGATCTCCCTCGCGTCCGCCCACGTCCTGCTGATCACCTGGGGGTACTCCCTGGAATCGCACACCGGCGTCGTGGACCAGACCGCCACCCTGGTCCTCCACTATCCGGACCTGCTCAAGGGCACGATCGGCTTCCTGCTGTTCCTCATGACCGCGGTCGTATCCGCACGTGCGGTGCGCCGACGGGTGGCGTACGAGACCTGGCACTTCCTGCACTTCGCCACCTACCTGGCAGTGTTCCTGGTCTTCGGCCACCAGCTCTCCGACGGCGCCGACTTCACCGGCAACCGCCCCGCCCAACTCGCCTGGTACACCCTCTACATCGCGGTGGCGGCGCTGCCGGCCTGGTACCGGTTCGCCGTCCCGGTGCGCCGGGCGCTGCGCCACCGGCTGTACGTCGCCGAGGTCCGGCCCGAGGCGCCGGGCATCGTGTCGGTGTATCTGTCGGGCAGCGGGCTGGAGGACCTGCGCGCCGAGCCGGGCCAGTTCTTCCGCTGGCGGTTCCTGACCCGGGGCATGTGGTGGACAGCCAATCCGTACTCCTTGTCGGCGGCCCCGCACCCGGCGTACCTGCGGATCACCGTGAAGGCGTCCGGCGGCCACAGCACGGCGCTCGCCCGGCTGGAGCCCGGCACCCGGGTGCTGGCCGAAGGCCCGTACGGGGCCTTCACCGCCCGCCGCCGGCGCACCCGTAAAACCCTGCTGCTCGGCGGCGGCGTCGGCATCACCCCGTTGCGAACCCTCTTCGAGACGCTGCCCGGCGAGGTGACTCTCGTCTACCGGGCCCGGCGCCCCGAGGACCTGGTGCTGCGCGCGGAGCTGGACGCGCTCGCCGCCGCGCGCGGGGCGGCCGTCCATTACGTCGTGGACGAGCCCGCCGCGTACTCCTCACCGCTGACCCCGGAGGCGTTGCGCGGCCTGGTGCCCGACCTCGCCGAGCGCGACGTCTATCTGTGCGGGCCACCCGGGATGACCGAGGCCGCGGTCACGGCCCTGCGCGGGGCCGGGGTGCCGCGCAGGCACATCCACCACGAGTCGTTCTCGTTCTGACCCGCGCATCATCTCCCCGACGAACAGGAGCCAGGCCGTGCGCAAAGCCGCCGTGACCACTGTCTCGACAGTGGCGGGAGTGATCCTTCTGCTGTCACTGAAACCGCACCAGAACCCCGCCCCGGCCATGACGGCGCCGTCACCGGCAGCGACGTCCGGCACCGGAGCCGCGTCGACCTCCCCATCCACCGCCCATGCCCAGGGCGGTACCTCCGGCACGTACACCGGCAGCGTGGTCAACACCGTGTACGGACCGGTCCAGGTGTCCGTCACGCTCTCCCACGGCAAAATCACTGCCGTAAAGGCGGTCCGGACACCGTCCGACCGTCCCCGCTCCCAGCAGATCGCCGCCGACGCCGTGCCGCAGCTCACCCGTGAGGCGCTGAGCGCCCAGAGCGCCCACATCGACGCGGTCTCCGGCGCCACCTACACCAGCGAGGGGTACACCCGGTCCCTCCAGAGCGCACTGGACAAAGCCGGTGTCTGAGGTATCCGCCCCGGCGTGCGGACTGCGCCACGTCGAGCACGCCATGGGCACGGTGTTCTCGTTCGACCTCCGCGACCCGGTCACCCCGCCCGTCCGCCAGGCTCTGAAGGATGCCGTGGACTGGCTGCACCACGTGGACGAAGTGTTCTCGACCTACCGGCCCGACAGCGCGATCAGCCGCCTGGCCCGCGGCGAGCCGGTGCCGGAGCGGTACGGGCCCGAGGTAGCCGAGGTGTTCACGCTGTGCGAGGAGGCGGCGAAGGCCACCGACGGCTGGTTCAGCCATACTCCCGGCGGCCGGCTCGACCCCTCCGGACTGGTCAAGGGATGGGCGATCGAACGGGCCTCCCGGATGCTGTACCAGGCAGGCGCGCACAACACGTGTGTCAACGGCGGCGGCGACATCCAGTTGCGCGGCGAGGCCGCCCCCGGCACGCCCTGGCGGATCGGCATCGCCCACCCCACCCGCCCCGGGGAGCTGGCCGCCGTGGTCACCGGTCGCGACCTGGCCGTCGCCACCTCGGGAACGGCCGAACGCGGCGCACACGTATGGGACCCGTACACCAGCGGGCCCGCCACCGCCCTGGCCTCCCTCACTCTCACCGGCCACAGCCTCACCCGCACCGACGCCTACGCCACGGCCGCGTTCGCCATGGGCGCCGGGGCCCGCGTCTGGACCGAGGCGCTGGACGGGTTCGAGGCGCTGGGCATCGCCACGACGGGTGAGATCTGGCGCACCCCTGGCTTTTCCGGGGCCTCCGTCAGCGATGGTCCGGGGCAGACGCCGAGCGGGTGTGCGGCGGGCGCTCCGGGAAGAGCCGCCTCTGCGCGCGCATGACGACGTGCCCGAGGCCGGAAAGCGTGCAGGCGATCGCGAGGTCGACGGGTGGCAGTGGTTCGGTGCCCAACAGGGCGCGCAGGGGCGGCAGATAGACACCTGCCGCCTGGAGGGCCAGGGCCGTGCCCACGGCGACCAGCAGGAAGGGGTTGGTGAGGCTGCCCGGACGGGCGCGGGAGCCCAGCGCAACGCCGAGTTGGGTGGCGCCGAGGACGAGGAACATCAGGGACTGCCAGGGGCGGCCGGTACTCTGCGCCCACACCCCGGCGACCAGGGTGACACCGGCGACGAAGACGCCCATGATCAGGATGCGGGGCCACAGCCCGGCGCCCAGGACACTCTCCTCGGGCGGGCGCGGCGGATGGCGCATCACCCCCGGCTCCACGGGTTCGGCCCCCAGCGCCACGCCGGGGAGGCCATGGGTGAGCAGGTTGATCCACAGGATCTGGGCGGGGAGCAGGGGCAGGGCCATTCCCAGGAACGGGCCGAGGAGCATGACCAGGATTTCCGCGGTACCTCCGGCGAGGGCGTAGAGCAGGAAACGGCGTACGTTGGCGTAGACGCGACGGCCTTCCTCGACAGCGGCGACGACGGTGGCCAGGTTGTCGTCGGCGAGCACGAGGTCGGCCGCCTGACGGGCCACTTCGGTGCCGCGTCGGCCCATGGCCACGCCGATGTCCGCTCGGCGAAGGGCGGGGCCGTCGTTGACACCGTCGCCGGTCATCGCCACCACATGGCCGGCCGCGCGCCACGCCTGGACGATGTCCAGCTTCTGCTCGGGTGTGGTCCTGGCGTAGACGCGCAGGGCGGTCAGGTCGCCTGCGGTGCCCGTGCGGATCCGATCGCCCGTGGTGACCTCGTCCGCCCGGGCCACGATGCCCGAACGCGCCGCCACCGCCCGTGCGGTGAGGGGGTGGTCGCCGGTGATGAGGACGGGGGCGATGCCCGCGCGTTCGCAGGCGGCGATGGTGGTCCGGGAGGTGTCGCGGGGCGGGTCGAGGATGCCGACGAGGCCGAGCAGGGACAGGCCCGACTCCCAGGTGCCGTGGCTCGCGGGCGGCGCTTCGTCGTGGTCGGCCGCGGCGACGGCCAGGACCCGGTAGCCGCCGCGGGCCAGTTCCTCGGCCCGGGCGGCGGCCCGGGAAAGCGTGTCCGGAGGGTCGGCGAGAACCTGGGGGCGGAGAACGGTCTCGGGCGCTCCCTTGCAGACGACACGCAGCCCGCCACCGGGCCTGTGGTGCACGGTCGTCATGCGCTTGCGTGCGCTGTCGAAGGGGATCTCATCGACGCGCGGCAGTTCACGTTCGAGGGCCGCCCGGTCCAGCCCCAGCCTGGCCCCGGCTGTGAGCAGGGCGGCCTCGGTGGGGTCGCCGATCGCACGCCACCTTCCGTCCCCGTCCGAAAGGGGTTCCAGCGCGGCGTCGTTGCACAACATCGCGGCGCGCAGCAGCGCGGACAGGTCGGGGGCTTCGTCCGCGGTCACCGGGCGGCCGTCACGCGCGACGCGGCCCTCAGGGCCGTAACCGCTGCCCGTGACGGTGGCGTCGTCCTGGGGCGTCCACAGCGTTTCCGCAGCCATCCGGCCCTCGGTCAGGGTGCCGGTCTTGTCGGTGGCGAGCACCGTGACGGAACCCAGGGTCTCCACCGCGGGCAACCGACGCACGATGGCGTGCCGGTCGGCCATACGCCGTGCTCCCAAGGCCAGGGCGAGGGTGACCACGGCGGGCAAGGACTCGGGAACGGCCGCGACGGCGAGGCTGATCGCGGCCACGACCATCAGCTCCACCGGCTGTCCGCGAACCAGTCCCAAAGCGAGCACCACCGCGCACAGGGCGACGGTGACGGCCGCCAGCACCCGGCCGAACCGGGCCAGTCGGCGCTGCAGAGGGGTCAGCGCGGGCGTGGTTCCCATCAGTGCGGCGATCCGGCCGAGTGCGCTGTCCGGCCCGGTTCCGGTGACCTGTGCGCGTCCGCGGCCGCGGACCACCACTGTGCCGGCCGATACCGTGCCGGACGAAGAGGTCGCGTCGACGGTCTTCTCCACCGGAACAGACTCGCCCGTCAGCGCCGACTCGTCGATCAAGAGCAGGGCCGCGTCGAGGACCTCACCGTCGGCGGGGACGATGTCGCCCTCGGCCAGCAGGACCAGGTCCCCCGGCACCACGTCGGCGGCCGGTACGGAGCACTCCACGCCGTCGCGTACCACCCGGGCGGCAGGAGCGCTCAGGGCGGTCAGTGCGGCCACGGCCCGTTCCGCCCGTACCTCCTGAATGACGCCGACCACGGTGTTCACCGTGATGACGAGAAGGATCACCCCGGCGTCGGGGAAGTCTCCGGTGGCGAGGGTGAGCGCGGCGGCCACCAGCAGCACCACGATCAGCGGGTCGCGCAGTTGTTGCAGTACGCGGCGCCACACCGGGGTGCGCCGCTCCTGGGCGACGACGTTGGCCCCGTACTCCTCCAGCCGCCGCGCCGCCTCCTCCCGCGACAGCCCGGCAATCACGCGCGGCCGTCCCCCGCGGTCAGCCGTACCGCCGTGACCTTGTACTCGGGGCAGGAGGTGACCGTGTCGGCATGGTCCGAGGTGAGGCGGTTCACGCCGCTGGCGGGGAAGTGGAAGGCGCAGAAGACCTGGCCGGGGGCGGTTTCGACGCCGATCCGGGTGAGCAGGCGCGCCCGGCCGTGTCTGCTGGTCACCGTGACGGGCTCGCCGTCGCGCAGGCCGTACCGGGCGGCGTCGTCGGGGTGGACGTCGAGGTGGTCGGCGGGGTCGAGGGCGAGGTTGCCGCCGCGCCGGGTCATGGACCCGGAGTTGTAGTGCGCCCAGCGCCGCCCGGTGACCAGGATCAGGGGGTAGCCGTCGTCCGGCTGCTCCCCCGGCGGCAGATACGGGGTGGCCGCCAGGTGGGCCCGTCCGTCGGAGGTGGCGAACCGTTCCCGGTACAGGGTGGCCTGCCCGGGCCGGCCGGGGTCGGGGCAGGGCCAGGGTACGGCGCCCTCCCGGTCCAGCCGGTGGTGGGAGAGTCCCGCGAAGTGCGCGGTGAGCTGGGCGCATTCGGCCAGGGCGGCCGCCGGGGTCGGGCAGCCCAGGTCGGTGTCCATGGCGGAGGCGACGGCGCGGACGATCTCGAAGTCGGAGCGGGCCTGGCCCGGTGGGGCGACTGCCGGGCGGACCCGCTGGAATCTGCGGTCGAAGTTGACGAAGGTGCCGTCCTTCTCCAGCCAGGAGGTGGCGGGCAACACGACATCCGCGTGGCGGGCGGTCTCGGACAGGAACAGCTCGTTGCACACGACGAACGGGCAGGTCTCCAGGGCCTCGGCGACCCGGTTGGCGTCGGGGTCGGTGGCACAGATGTCTTCGCCGATGACCCACAGCGCCTTCAGCCGCCCGGCCCGTGCCGCCGCGAACATCTCGGGGATCCGCAGACCGGGCCGGTCGGGCACGGCGTGGCCCCACACCTCCTCGGCCCGTGCGCGGACGGCCGGGTCGGTCACCTTTCCGTAGCCGGGCAGGACGTCGGGCAGGGCGCCCATGTCGGAGGCGCCCTGGACGTTGTTCTGACCGCGCAGCGGGTTGACCCCGAAGCCCCGGCCGGAACCGACGGCGCCGCGCAGGACGGCGAGGTTGGCCAGCGTCCGTACGCCGTCGGTGCCGTGGAGGTGTTCGGTGACGCCGAGGCCGTAGACGATGCCGGGGCGTTCGGCCCGTCCGTAGAGCCCGGCGGCCGCCACCAGGTCCGCGGCGGGCACGCCGGTGAGGGTCGCCACCCGGTCCGGCGGGTAGTCGGCCAGCAGCTCGGTCAGCTCCGGCAGACCGGCGGCCCGGTCCCGCAGGAACGCCTGGTCGACGAGGCCCTCGGCGAGGAGCACATGGGCGAGGCCGTGGAAGAGCGCGACGTTGGTGCCGGGCCGGGGCCGCAGATGCACGTCCGCATGTGTCGCCAGCCCCACGGCCCGGGGATCTGCGACGACGAGACGCGCCCCTTGGAGCACGCGTCGCAACAGTCGGGCGCCGACCACCGGATGCGCCTCGACCGGGTTGGCGCCCACCACCAGCAGGCAGTCGGAACGCTCGACGTCGTCGAAGGTGTCCGTGCCACCCGGGAGCCCGAAAGTGGCCGTGAGCCCGGCGGCGGACGGGGAGTGGCACAGCCGGGAGCAGTTGTCGACACTGTTGGTTCCGATGACGACCCGCATGAACTTCTGGACGAGGTAGTTCTCCTCGTTGGTGGCGCGGGCGGAGGAAATGGCCGCCACGGCGTCGGGGCCGCCTTCCTCGACGGCGGCGCGCAGTCCGCGAGCGATGTGGCGCAGCGCCTCGTCCCAGCCGACGGGCTCCAGACGGCCGTCGCGGCGCAACAGGGGCCGGGTGAGTCGTTCGGGCGAGGTGCGGTAGCCGCGCGCGAACCGGCCCTTGACGCATCCGTGGCCCCGGTTGACCGGCCCGTCCCGGGCCGGCAGCACCGCCGCGATCGCGCCGTCTTCCGTGACCACGTCCAAGGTGCAGCCCACTCCGCAGTAGCCACAGGTCGTACGGGTCATGGCGCAGGTCGCGGGGTCGTCCGGGCTCGCGCTGGTGAGTCCGGGCACGGGCCCCGGCTCGAAGATGGCGCCGGTGGGACAGGTGTCGACGCAGCCACCGCAGGCCACGCAGTCGGACTCCGCCCACGGACCGCCGGTGCCGGGGGCGACGACGGTGTCGGCGCCCCGGCCGACCAGGGTCAGGGCGAAGGTGCCCTGCACGTCCGCGCACATGCGCACACACCGCCCGCACGCGATGCACAGGTCCCGGTCGAGATGGACGTACGGATGGGAGTCGTCGCCACCGCGGTCTGCGGAGCCGGTGGCCGTCTCGGCTCCGATGCCCAGCGACCGGCACACCCGGGCGAGTTCGGTGCGGCTGCCAGGGGCCAGGGCCCGGGGCGGCAGGGCGGAGACGATGACCTCGACCGCCTCCCGGCGCAGCGCCCGCAGGTCGTCGGTGGTGGCCTCGACCGTGGCGCCGGAGGCCGCCGGGGTGACGCAGGACGCCACGATCCGCCCGTCGGCCCGTACCAGGCAGCTCCGGCAGGAACCGGCCGGGGCGAATCGGTCGTCGTGGCAGAGCGCGGGCAGCTCGATCCCGACCGCGCGTACGGCGGCGAGCAGCGAGACGCCCTCGGGTACGTCGACGGCGGCGCCGTCGACCTCGATCGCGGTCATTGGTCCCACCCCGCCAGGGCTTGTCCGTACGCCCGTGCGAGGCTGCGGACGGCGGGCGGGATCCGCCGCCCGAAAGCACACAGGCTCGCCTCGGCCAGGACGCGCGCCAGCCGCTCGTACTCGGCACCGGGCGGGGTGCCCGCAGACGCCAGCTCCAGGCCGCGGCGGGATCCGACCCGGCACGGCGAGCAGGCCCCGCAGCTCTCCGCGGCGGCGAACTCCCAGACGTGCCGCACGACGTCCTGCGGCGCCACGCGCCGGTCGAAGGCGACGAGACCGGCGTGGCCGAGGGCCGTGCCCCGGGCCGCCAGACCCGCCTCGCTCAGCGGCACGTCCAGCGCGTCGGCCGCGAGGAAACCGCCCAGCGGGCCGCCCACCTGGAGGGCGGCGAGTTCGACACCGTCCTTCAACCCACCGCCCAGCTCGGTGACGATCCGCCGCACCGGGGTGCCCAGCTCCACCTCGTAGACGCCCGGCCGGGCGAACCGCTCGGACAGGCACACCAGCTTGGTGCCGGACTCCTCGGGTGTCCCGCGCCGGGCGTACGCCGCGCCGCCCCGGGAGACGATCCAGGGGACAGCCGCCAGCGTCTCGACGTTGTTCACCACGGTCGGCGCGTCCCACAATCCGCGCTGCGTGGGATACGGCGGCCGGGGCCGGGCGCAGCCCCGGCCGCCCTCCAGACCGGCGATCAGGGCGGTCTCCTCACCGGCCACGTACGACCCCGCGCCCCGGACCACCTCGATGTCCACCGTGGTGCCGGTCCCGTGCACCCGGGGGCCGAGGTGTCCGGCGGCATAAGCTCTGGCGACCGCCTCCCTCATCCGGCTCAGAGCCCGCGGATACTCCGAGCGCACCAGCACCACACCCCGGGCGGCTCCGCAGGCGAAACACGCCAGGGCCAGTCCCTCCAGCACCCGGTCCGGATCGGCTTCCATCAACAGCCGGTCGGCGTAGGAACCGGGGTCGCCCTCGTCCCCGTTGGCCACCATCACGGTGTCCGGAGCACCGCCCGCAGCGGTCCATTTGGCGGCCACGCGGAATCCCGCGCCACCACGCCCTCGTAGCCCGGATTCCGCCACCTCCCGATGGACGTCCTCGGGCCGACGCCCGGCCACCACATGCGGCCACGCCTGCCACGGGCGCTCCCCCGACACCACGCCACCCAGCAGAACGGGGTCGCCGGTGGCGTCAGCCGCGGGAATCTCGGGCGCCGCCCGTGGTGACACCCTGCCGGTGAGCTGGTCAGCGAGATCGGAGCCGACACGGGGCGTGTCACCGTCGAGGGCGGCGGGCCCCGCGTAGCAGTAGCCGAGGCAGCGAACGGCCTGCAGCGATGTCTCCCCGTCCGGTGTGACGCTCCCCGTGGTGACGCGCAGCCCGGTTTGCACCTCACCGGCATGACACCCGGCCGATGCCGCAAAGCACGCCGTCGCGACGCACACCCGCACATGGCGGCGGCCGTGCGGGGCGGCGAGGTCCGCGTAGTACGAGGCCGGGCCGAGCGCGGCAGCGGCCGGCAGACCGAACCGAGCGCCCTTCTCGGGCGCCCAGTCCTCGGGGCCGTCCACCGTCCGGGCGCGGGTACGGGCCAGGGATTCCAGCAACCGGTCACCTGGCTGCCCTCTCCGGGCGGCCAGGGCCCGGAAGGCGTCGAAGCGCTCTGCGGGGCGGGGAGCCGACATGGCTTCATCGTGCGGCTGGTCTCCCAGAGGCGCATCCGGTGACTGCTGTCGGGCTCGGCCGTGCCCACCACCAGGACCCGCTGTGCCTTCGATGAAACCGTGGCGGTGCGAGCGTGGCCACGGGGTACCCACAAGGCGGACGAGTCGACCGTAGGAAGGCGGTGGAGATGATGGCACTCCCGCTGGTCGTGGGTGTTGACGGATCGGATTCCAGTCTTCAGGCAGTGGACTGGGCCGTGGATGAGGCGGCCCGCCACGAGCTGCCCTTGCGCCTGGTCCATGCCTCCCGATGGGAGCGGTACGAGGAGCGTCTCCCCTCGCTCAGCACCAGCCGCTCCTCCGGGGAGATCGTGGCCGAGAACATCGCCGCCTCCTGCCTGCAACGCGCGACCTTGCGCAACCCGGAGGTGAAGGTCTCCGCCGAGGTCCTGGCCGAGGACGCCGTGTCGGCGCTGCTGCACGAGGGCCGCGAGGCATTCGCCGTGGTCACGGGATCCTACGGCAGGAGTGAGCTGGCGGACACGCTTCTGGGCTCGGTGAGCCTGGCGGTGGCGGCCCGGTCCGTCTCCCCCGTCATCGTGGTCCGCGGCGCCGAGCGCAACCGTCAAGGGGCCTTCGGACGCGTGGTCCTCGCGGTCGGCGACGTCGCCGAGGGCTCGGCCGCCGTCCGGTTCGCCTTCCGCGAGGCGCTGGCGAGGGACGCCGAACTGCACGCCGTACGCACATGGCGGCGCCCGGCGCACTCACACGGGAGCCAGTCGCTGCTCATGCATGAGGCGTCCGCTCTGGTCTACGAGGAGCAGGCGGCGACCATCCTCAATGAGGTGCTGGACGAGGCCGAGCGCGAAGAGGGCGACAAGATCGTATGCCACCGCGATGTGATCGAGGGCCCGGCGCACCGGGTCCTGCAGGACGTGTCGGAGCAGGCCGATCTGCTGGTTGTCGGCTCCCTGCGCCGTCGCGACCGCTCCGGGCTGCAGCTCGGCCGGGTCAGCCACGCCGTGCTGCACCGCGCGGCGTGCCCGGTGGCCGTCGTCCCGCAGCGGGTGTGATCGGCACGGGTGTGCTCAGGCCCGCCACCGCCGTGCGGCGCGCAGCCGTCGCAGATAGGGGTCGTACGCGTGGCGGGGCAGGATGCGCAGCCGGACGTCCAGCGCCACGACGCCATCGGGCCGGGCCACCACCGGGTTGAGGTCGGCCTCGGCGAGCTGAGGGAGGTCACAGGCCATCCGGGACAGCCGCAGCAAGAGTTGCTCCAGCCCCTCCAGGTCGACGGCCCCGCCACCGCGGTAGCCGAAAAGCAGTGGGGCACAGCGCGGTGCGGTGAGGAGGCCGTGCGCGTCACGGTCGGTGAGCGGGGCGAGTTTGGCGGCGTGGTCGGCGAGGAGTTCAGTGGCGGTGCCTCCGAGGCCGAAGAGCACCAGGGGACCGAACACCTCGTCCTGGACAACGCCCGCGAACAGCTCGATGCCCCGGCGCGCCATGGGCTGGAGGAGAACCCCGGCCATCCGGCCCCCGAAGCGCGCCCGCAGCTCCCGATAGGCGTGGCGGACCTGGTCCGGGCCTTCGAGGTCGAGCCGCAGCGCCCCCTGGTCGCTCTTGTGTACCAGACCGGGCCAGTACGCCTTGAGGGCCACCCGGCCGCCCTCGTCCTCGACCAGGTGCCGTACGGCGGCCACGGCGGTGTCCTCGTCCTCGGCCCATGCCCAGGGCAACTGGGGAATGCCGTAGCGGTCGAACAGGGCCGCGCAATCGCGCGGGTCGAGCCAGCCACCGTCGGAGTGGCTGGTGAGGAAGGTCTCCACGATGGCCGTGGCACCGGCCGGGTCGATCCCCGACAGCGGGGGAACGCTGCCCGGTGGTTCGGCCCGCCAGCGGGCGTAGCGGGCGGCGTGGGCGAGGGCGCGCGCCGCCGACCGGGGTTCGGTGTAGGCCGGTACGGGGTTGTCGTCTGCGGTCGGGAGGAGCCGTACGGGGGCTTCCTGGTCGAGGAGGACCGCCGCCACCGGGCGGGGCCGTCGTCCGGGTGCGGCGGTGAGTGCGCGCAGCGGGTCGTCGCGGGTTCCGGTGGCCAGCGCGGTGGGCACGAGCACCACCAGTACGGCGTCCACGGCTCCGTGCGCGGTCAACTGGTCCAGGCAGGAGCGCATCCGGTCGGCGGTGATCACCGCGGTGGTGTCCACGGGGTTGGCCGTGGCGGCGCCCGGCGGCAGGGTCCCCCGCAGTTCACCGGCCAGCGCGGGGTCGAGGGCCGGGACCGTGAGCCCCGCGTCGACGCAGGCGTCGGCGGCGAGCACACCCGCGCCTCCGGCGTTGCTCACGACCGCGACCCGGGCACCGGCGGGCAGCGGTTGGGCGTGCAGCAGGGCCGTGGTGTCGACCAGTTCGGCGACGCTCTGGGTGGCGATGATGCCCGCCTGGGTGAACAGGGCCCGGCGGGTCATGGTGGGGGTGGCCGCGGCGGCGGTGTGTGAGGCGGCGGCGCGCCGTCCGGCGTCCGAGCGGCCCGCGTCCACGGTGAGGACGGGCATGGCGCGGGCGACGCGGCGAGCGGTGCGGGAGAACGCGCGCGGGTTGCCGAAGGACTCCAGGTGGAGCACGGCGAGGCGGGTGCCGGGGTCCGACTCCCACCACTGGAGCATGTCGTTGCCGCTGACGTCGTACTTGTCGCCGAGTGAAACGAAGCTGGACACGCCGACGCCGAGGCGGCCGAACCGCTCCAGCAGCGCGATGCCGACGCCTCCGGACTGCACGGCGACGCCCGCGCACCCCGGCAGCGGGCGATGCGCGGCGAACGTGGCGTTGAGACGCACCTCGTCGAACGTGTCGGCGATTCCCAGGCAGTTGGGGCCCACCAGCCGCATGCCGTGGTGACGGCAGCAGGTGAACAGCGCCTCCGCCTGGTCGGCGTCGAGCCCCGCTGTCAGGACGACCAGCGCCCGCACGCCCACCGCGCCGCACTCCTCCGCCACGCCCGGGACCGCGGGCGCCGGTACGGCGAGCACGGCGAGTTCGGGTACGAGGGGCAGGGCGGCCACGGACGGGAACGCCGGTGTTCCCTGGATGACGGAGGCATGGGGGTTGACCGCGTACAGCGCACCAGTGAAGCCCCCGGACCGCACGTTGCCCAGCACGGCCCGCCCCACCGATCCGGGCCGACGGCCCGCACCGACGACGGCCACCGAACACGGCCGCAGCAGAGGCCGCAGGCTGGCCACATCGGCGATCCGGCCCCGCCGGTCCACCGCCGCCAGGTAGTCCTCGTCCTGCTCCAGGTGAACGGTGCAGCGTACGTCGGTGCCGTCGAAGTGGCGGGAGGTACGCAGGCCAAGATCGCCGAATACCTTCAGGACCTCGTGGTTCTCGGCGAGCGCTTCGGCGGTGAAGGCCGAGACGCCCGCTTCCCGGGCCGCGTGCACCAGGTGTTCGAGCAGCAGGGTGCCGATGCCCTGACCGTGGCGGCCCTCGGCGACGGCCAGAGCGATGTCGGCGGACACCGGTTCGCCGGCGGCCGTGGGCAGCGTGTCGTACTCGGCCACGCCGACCACCCGGCCCCCCGCCACCGCGACGAGCGCCTGATATCCGCGGTGTGCCGGTGCGCAGACGCGTTCCGCCGCCGCCCGTGCGTAGCGCGGATTGACTGCGAAAAAACGCAGCCGCAGGGCCTCGGGAGACATCTCACGGTGCATCCGCAGGACCTCGTCCAGGTCCTGTGCCCGTGCGGGACGTATCTCGACGGTGCTGCCGTCCGCGAGCAGCGCGTGGACCGTCTCGGGACGGTGGGTCGTCTCCGTCACTCCGCGCCCCCTTCCATCGGCCGTGCGGACCGCGTGTCGTCAGTCGTGGGGCACGACGGCGACGGGACACGCGGCGTGGTGCAGGAGCGCCTGGGTGACGTGGCCGAGGCGGGGCGCGACGGGAGACCGGTGGGTGTGGCGTCCGACGACCACCAGCGCGGCCCGCGAGGCGGCTGCCAGCAAGGCATCCGCAGGGCGGCCGTGCTCGACCTGCTCGGTCACCGGGACGTCGGGGTACTTCTCCCGCCATATCTCCACTGCTTCCGCCAGCAGCCTCCGCTCCTCGTCCCTGACGTCCTCGTCCCCGGCGTCCGCGGCCCGGCCGGGACGTGGCCGGGGTTGCGGACCGTGGGTGAACACCGGCCGTGCCAGTGCGCGCACGGCGCGCACCCCCGTTCCACGTGCCGCTGCGGTGGCGAAGGCGAACTCGATGGGTGCGGCCGACTCCGGCGGGTCCTGGACACCCACGATCACGTCACCGCCCTCGGGCCCGGTCCGTTCTCCGCTGCCCGCGCGCACCATCACCACCGGGCTCGTCGAACACCCCAGCACCTGAAGTCCCACGGATCCGAGAAGGTAGCCGGCCACGGCGCCCCGCCCGTGCGAGCCGAGCACCAGCATCTGCGAGGACGCACCGTTGCCGACCAGGCCCTCGACGGCCGTCCGCGGGACGAGTTCGGCGGATACCGGCACCTCCGGGTAGCGGTCCGCGAGTCGTGCCTTCGCCGCGTCCAGGGCCTCCTGCGCCCACAGTTTGCGCATCTCGGGAGCCTGGGCCGTACGCGCCGTCTGCGCCGGCAGCATCCAGGCGTGGACCAGCCGCAGCGGCGCATGCCTCCACCGCGCTTCCCGCGCCGCCCACTCGGCGGCAGCCAGGCTCTCGGACGAACCGTCGAGGCCGACGGTGATGGGACGCGCCATGGGGGTCTGCGTCATCGGGGCTCGGCCTCCTCGCGGATCCCGGTGCCCTCACGAACGGGCGAGCGTGGTGGCTCCGCGCGTCACCACACCGGGGGCGCGGGAGTCGGGCAGTGGCCCTTGCGGCCAGTGTGGCACCGATCGGGCAGCCACGCCGCCGAGCCGCATCGCCCATGGACGGCCCAGCCCGGCGCGACAGGTCCGCACCCGGTGCGGACACTGGGAGGCGAGGGCCGAACCATGAGGAGAGGTCGTGGCCGGACTCCGGGACTTTTTGTTGCGGTTCCGCCCGGTCGGGTCGCCGGGCCGGGCGGCGCCGGGCGGCGTGCCCGCGGACCGTACGGCGGAGCTCACCGCCGAGTTGGACCCGCCCCTTTCGCTCCTGGAAGAAGCCGAGGCGGAAGCCCGGCACATCCGCGACGGCGCGGCTCGCGAGGCGGCGGAGAGGCGGCGCGCCGCCGAGCGCCGTGCCCAGGAGATCGTGAAGAGCGCCCAGGACCGGGCTCGGGAGGTGCGGGCGACGAACGCGGCCCGCGTCCGCCGGGACGCCGAGACCGAGGCGGCGGAACTGCTCGCCACAGCGCAGCGGGAGGCAGCCGCGGTACGCCGCAGGGCCGAGGAACGCATGCCCCGTCTCCTGGACCGGGTAGCACACCTGGTGGCCAAGGACATCGAGCTCCCGGATGCCACGGCCAGGGGGCGGCCCGGGAACGCTGGGCAGAGGAATCCGTGATGAGCGCCGGATGGGTGGCCGGGGTGACACGCGCCAGGGCCATGCTCTCGCGCGCCCTCGGCAGGGAGGAGGGCCGAGAGGTTGCTTCGGCACCGGGCCTCGAAGCCGCCGTTCGCCGCCTGAGTGCCTCGCCCTACGGCCGGGGTCTTCTCCCCGGGACATCGCTCGCCGACGCCCAGCAGGCAGTGGCGGCTGCCCTTCTGTGGCACCTGCGGGTGCTCGCCGGCTGGCAACCGCTCAGCGGCGCGAGTGCCATCCGTTTGCTCGCCTCCGGGTTCGAGATCGCCAACGTGGAGGACCATCTGCGCACGCTGGCGGGCGTCAGCCGGTCCCGGGTGCCGTACCGGCTGGGCGCGCTGGCGACGGCTTGGCCCCGGCTGGCCCGTACCAGCTCGCCACGGGAGCTGCGTGCGGCGCTGGCCGCTTCCGGCTGGGGTGATCCCGGGGAGGACACTCCCGCGGCGGTGGCCATGGGGATGCGGGTGTCCGCCGCTGTGCGTACCGCGACGGCCGTACCGGAGGCCGCGCGCTGGGCTGCGGGGCGGCTCGCCCTGCTGGTCGGGCGGGAGGTGTTCGTCGCCCGCCGCTCCTTGCCTCGGCCGTCCGCGGAACGGGCCGAGCGGCTGCTCGGCGCGAAGGCCATGGCCGCGACCTCGTTCGCCGACTACCGACGCGAGCTGCCGCCCGCCGCCCAATGGGCCGTGGCCGGGATCGACCACGAGGTCGGCCTGTGGCGAGCCGAGGGCCGTTGGTGGGACCAGCTGGACGAAGGCGGTCGGGCGCTGCTACGCGGCTCCCGCCCTGGTTCGGCACCGGTCGTCGGCGCGGTCGCCGTGCTCTCCGCGGACGCCTGGCGGGTGCGCGGCGCGCTGGAGGGCGCCGCGCGGGGCGGTGGACACCCGGAGGCGTTCGATGCGGCGTCCTGAGGCGATGGTGCCGGTCCGCATGCGACGAGTGGCGATCGTCGCCCCGCGGGACGCGCTGCGGGACACGCTGGTGCGCGTCGCCGAGGCCGGCTGCGTCGAGATCGACCATACCGAGGGTGGCGGTCCGGGCGCTCCCGGGCAGGGCTCCGCGTCCCATCGGCTGCGGCGTTCGCGGGCGGAGCCGGAGCGAGCCGTGCTCAGTGTCCGGACCCCCGACCTCGACGCCCTGGAGCGTGCGGGCCGCACCGATCTGCTGGCCGGTGAGGCACAGCTTGAGGAACGCGAGGCCAGCGCGGTGCGGCGCGGAGACGTCGCGGCACTCGCCGGGTGGTGTCCCGCCGACGGCGTTCCGGCGACCGCGGGACGTCTGGCAACGGCGGGAGGTGCGTTGGTGCCCTTGCGCGCGCCGCGCGGAGTGGAGCCACCGACGCTGCTCCGCGAGGCCGGTGCGCTACGGCGCTCGTTCGTGCCCCTGGTGCGGACGTACGGGACGGTGCCGTACCCGGATTTCGACCCCACGCTGCCTGCGGGCATCGCCTACGTGGTGATGTTCGGGGTGATGTTCGGTGACGCCGGGCACGGGGCCCTGCTACTGCTCGCCGGGATCGCGCTGCGCCTGGGCCACCCTCGCCGTGCCGCGTCGCTGCGCCCGCTGTGGCCGTTCGTCGCCGGAGCCGGACTCAGCAGCTCCCTGGCAGGTGCCGCGTACGGCGAGTTCTTCGGGCCGACCGGCGTCCTGCCGGTGCTCTGGCTGAACCCGTTGCAGGACCCGCTGCGGCTGATCGTCGCGGCCATCGGCTTCGGCGCGCTGCTGCTGGCCCTGGCGTACGCGGCGGGCATCGCGAACCGCTGGCGGGAAGGCGGACCGGGGAACGCCCTGTTCGCGCTCTCGGGCATCGCCGGGGCGATGCTGTACCTGGGCCTCGCCGTCTTGGGCGGCGGCGCCTGGCTGGGCCGCGCCGCCGTCCTGACGGGCGCCGTGATCGCGGGTGTCGGCCTCCTCCTGGCCGGATCCGGGCTGTCCGCCGTGGCCGGTGGTGGCGCGGGTGGCGCCGTCCAGGTGGGAATCCGGCTCTTCGACGGGGTGCTGCGCATCGGCTCCAACGTCATCTCTTTCGCACGGCTGGCGGCCTTCGGGCTCACGCATGCCGCACTCGGCTCGATCGTGTGGCGCGGCACCACGGCACTGGCGGACCGGGGCGGTGCGGCAGTGCTCGCGGCCGCGGTGCTCTTCGTCGTGGGCAACGCGCTCGCCTTCGCTCTGGAGGCGCTGGTGGCCGGGGTGCAGGCACTGCGGCTGGAGTTCTACGAGCTGTTCTCCCGGGTGTTCGAGGACCAGGGGCGTCCGTTCCGTCCCTGGCACCTGCCCGTGCTGAACGGTCAGGGGCACGCGGCGAACGCGCCGCGAGGTGAGGGGACGTACGAGGAGGCAACGTGATCGCCTGGTTCATCGCGCTCCCGGTCGTCGGCGCGGTTCTGGCGCTGGGGCGGCTGCTGCTGCGACGGTCCCGGCACAGGGCCCTGCGGTGGGTGTTCGCCGCCAACGCCCTGCTGTTCGCGGGAGCGGCGGCCCTGCTCGTGGTGGCGCTCGGCAACGGGTCCGCGCAGGCGGCGGCACCGGCCGCGGCACAGGGCTCCGGCGCCGCCTCGGCCGCCCTCATCGGGGCCGCCATCTCGGTGGCCGGGGCCTCCATCGGCGCGGCGATCGCCGTCGCCTACACCGGGGCCGCCGCGGTAGCGGCGCTCAGTGAGCGCCCGGAACTCTTCGGCCGGGCGATGGTGATCGTCGGACTGGCCGAAGGCATCGCCATCTACGGGCTGGTCGTCGCCATCATCCTGATCGGGAAGTCCTGACCATGGGATGCGTGGCGGCCCTCGGGGAGCGGACGCGCGTGGCGGGGCTCGCCCTGGCGGGTGTCACCGTGGTCGCCGCCGAGGAACCGGACGCGGTCCGTGAAGCCTGGCGTGCCCTTCCACCCGGAACTGAGCTGGTCATCCTCACGCCCGCGGCGGCGGACGCGCTCGGCCCAGGACCGCTGCAAGGCGTCCGGCCGCTCACCGTGGTGATGCCGTGATGAGGAAGCCGGTGTCCGACGAGGCGGTGCCCGCGCTCGCACCGGTGCGAGCGGAGTTGCTGCGTACGGCGCGGGCGGAAGCGCGGGAGGTGCTGGACCGGGCCGACCGGGAGGCCGAAGCGCTGGTCGGCGAGGCACTGGCCAGGGCGCGCGTCATCGTGGAGGAAGCCCACCGGCAGGGCGAACGGGAAGGCGCTGCCGCCGCCCGCGGTGTCAAGGCGGGCGCCCGCCGGGGCGCCCGGGAGCGTGAGCTGGCCGCCCGTGAAGCGGCGTACGAGGAACTGCGCCGCCGTGCCTTCGCGCACGTTCGTCAGAGGTGGGACACGGCAGCCCGTCCGGCCGTCCTGGACCGGCTGCGGAAACGCGCGCGAGGGCTGCTGGGACCGGACGCCGAGATCGCCGAGGTCCCCGGTACGGGTGTGGTGGCCCGTGCGGGGGGCCGACGGGTCGAATGCACCGTGGACAGCCTCACGGCACGCGCGCTGGACCGGCTCGGTGCGGAGATCGAGACGCTGTGGTCGCCGTGAACGGAGCCGATGGAGCGGCGCGGCGACCCAGCCGCGTTCTGAGGGTCGCCGGACCACTGGTCGAGATGGAATACGCGGGTGACACCGCGATGTACGACGTGGTCTCCCTCGGCACGTCCGGGATCCCCGGCGAGGTGGTGTCGATCAGCGACGGTGTGGTGACCGCCCAGTCCTACGAGTACACGGGCGGCCTGGCTCCTGGCGCCGAGGCGCGGTCCCAGGGGGCGCCGCTGTCTGCGGCGCTCGGTCCCGGCCTGCTCGGGGGCGTGTTCGACGGCCTGTTGCGGCCGCTGTCCGGCAGCGGGGACTGGCTGCTGCCCGGGGCCGCCCGGGACCGGGCCACTGCACGCGGCTGGTCCTTCGTCCCGACAGTGGGCGAAGGAGGACAGGTCGCCGAGGGCAGCGTGCTGGGGGAGGTCCGCGACCGGGGGCCGGTACGGCTCCGGGTACTCGTCCCGCCCGGGGTCAGCGGGGTGGTGGAGCACATCGCGCCGCAGGGAAGCTACGGCCAGGACGCGGTAGTGGCCGTCGTGGGCGGCACGGAGGTCCGGCTCACCACGTCGTGGCCGGTCCGCCGACCGCGCCCGGTGCGGACACGTGGCGGTGAGCCGGAGGCGCTGCACACCGGCCAGCGGGTGATCGACCTGCTGTTTCCCGTCGCGCGGGGCGGCACAGTGGCCGTCCCCGGCGGTTTCGGCACGGGGAAGACCATGCTGCTCCAGCAGATCGCCAAGTGGTGTGACGCCGATGTGATCGTGTACGTCGGCTGCGGGGAGCGCGGCAACGAGATGGCCGATGTCATCGCCGAACTGTCCGCGCTGGAGGACCCGCGCACCGGTGGCCGGCTCGCCGACCGGACGGTGACCATCGCCAACACCTCCAACATGCCGCTGATGGCCCGTGAGGCAGGTATCCACACGGGGGCCACGGTCGCCGAGTACTTCCGCGACATGGGGCTGGACGCCGTACTGATCGCCGATTCCACCTCGCGCTGGGCCGAGGCCCTGCGCGAATTCGCCTCCCGCACCGGCGCGCTGCCCGCCGAGGAGGGCTACCCGGCCGGGCTGGCCTCCGCGATCGCGGCCTTCTACGAACGCGCGGGAGCCGTGACGACGCTGGGCGGTGAGCGGGGCTCGGTGACCGTGATCGGAGCGGTGTCCCCGCCCGGTGGCGACATGACCGAACCGGTCACGGCCCACACCGAACGGTTCGTACGCGGTGTGTGGTCGCTCGACCGCGAACTCGCCTATGCCCGCCACTATCCGGCCCTGTCGTGGGCGGAATCGTTCTCCCGGGACGCGGCACCGCTCGCCGACCGTCGGACGGCCGCAGGCGACCCCGCCTGGTCCGCCCGGCGCGACCGGCTCGCCGCGGTGCTGGCGGAGGCCGACCGGCTGGCGGATCTGGTCGAGCTGGTCGGCATCACGGCCCTGCCCGACTCGGAACGTGTCAGCGTCCTGGCCGGACGGCTGGTACGCGAAGGAGTGCTCCAGCAGAGCGCGCTGTCCGCCAACGACGCCTACTGCGGCCCGGGGAAGGCCGCGGCACTGGCCGACTCCGTCCTCGCGGTCATCGACCGCTGCCGGGAACGCGTCGCTTCCGGCGTCCCGGCGGCAGCCGTGGAGGCCGCGGACTTCGGGACGGTGCTGCGGGCGCGCGAGGAGGTGGGTCCGCATGACGCGGCGGGAGTGGCGGCGCGCCGGGAGACCATGCTCGCCCGGCTCGGGGAGCTGCGGTGAACGGCCGACACCGGCCCTGCCTCGGCCGGCCCCGGCCCCTCCCCGGCGGGCCCGGGGGCGAGGCGCCGTGACCGCGTGGAGCGAGGTCGAGTACACGGCCGTGCGGGAACTACGCGGCCCGCTCGCCATCGTGCAAGGAGTCTCAGGGGTGGGATGGGACGAGTTCGTGCGGATCACCCTGGACTCGGGCGAGCGGCGATACGGCCTCGTGCTGGAGGTCGACCGCGAACTCGCCGTGGTGCAGGTGCTGGAGGACACCACCGGAATGGACCCGTCACACGTGCGGGTGTCCTTCGCCGGGAAACCGCTGCGCGTCCCCGTAGGCCCGGGCTGGCTGGGCCGGGTGTGCAACGGCCGCGGCGAGCCCGTCGACGGCGGACCGCCGGTGTTCGGCGAGACCAGCGCCGCGGTGAGCGGCACCCCGATCAACCCGGTCCGGCGGGAACCACCCTCCGAGCCCATCCTCACCGGGGTCGGCGCCGTCGACGCCCTGACGACACTGGTCCGCGGACAGAAGCTGCCGGTGTTCTCCGCGGCCGGGCTGCCGCATCTGGAACTGGCGGCCCAGATCGCCGCGCAGGCCACAGCCGGTGGCGAGGCTTTCAGCGTCGTATTCGCCGGTATGGGCCTGACCCATCCGGACGCCGCCTTCGTACGGGACGCGCTGGAGGAGCGTTCGGCCGCGGGCGAACTGGTGCTGCTGCTCAACACCGCCGACGACCCCGTGATCGAGCGAACCCTGACCCCGCGCGTCGCACTCACCGTGGCCGAACACCTCGCCTTCTCCCTGGGCCGCCACGTGCTGGTGGTGATGACCGACATGACCGCCTACGCCGAGGCGCTGCGCGAGGTCTCCGCGGCCCGGGGCGAGGTCCCGGCCCGGCGAGCCTATCCCGGGTACCTCTACAGCGACCTGGCCTCGCTCTACGAGCGCTGCGGCCGGATCCGCGGCCGCGCGGGCTCGGTCACGGTGCTGCCCGTCCTCACCATGCCCGCGGGCGACATCACCCATCCGGTCCCCGACCTGACCGGATACATCACCGAGGGCCAGATCGTGCTCTCCCGCCAGGTCCACGCCCGAGGGGTGTATCCACCGGTGGACGCCCTGGCGTCACTGTCCCGCCTGATGCGCAAGGGAGCCGGGCCCGGGCGCACCCGGCCCGACCACCTGGACCTCGCGGCCCAGACCCTGGCCGCGCTCGCCCGGGCCCGGCAGGTGAGAGAGCTCTCGGACCTGGTGGGCGAGGCGGCCCTGAGCCCGACCGACCGCCGCTACCTCGACTTCGACGAGGCGTTCCTGCGCCGTTTTCTGCATCAGCGGCCCGACGAAGCGCGCCCCTTGGACCGGACGCTCGACGCCGCCTGGCAGGCTCTGCTGACCCTCCCCCGCGGTGAGCTCACCATGCTGCCCGCCGCATTGCTGGACGCGCACGGCGCGCGGGCAGAACCGGACGGCGGCGAGCGGGACGGACCGGAGCCATGACGACTGCCTCCGGCCCTCCGCCCTCACGCGCCGGGCGGCTGCGCCTTCGGCACAGCCTGCACGTGGCCTTGCGTGGTGCGGAGCTCCTGGAGCGGAAACTGCGCATCCTGCGGGCGCGGCACGAAACCCTGCTGCGGGCCGAGGAAACCAGTGCGCATGCATGGCGCCGGGCAGTACAGGATGCCGAAACATGGCTGCTGAGAGGGGTGCTCCTGGGCGGCGAACACGCCCTGGAAGCGGCGGCTGAGGGGGTCGGTGCCACCGATTTCACCTGGCGTGAGGAATCCACAGTGGGAGTGCGCCACCCCGCGCTCGCCTCGTGCCGCATCCCGGACCGCTCCCCCGACGCGACCACGCCCGGCAACACCGCCCTCCTGCACGCCGAGGCCGCCTACCGGCAGGTGCTGCTGGCCGGCGCCGAGTACGCCGTCGCACAGCAGGCCGCCCGGGTCGTCGGGGCGGAGGTGGCACACACCCGCCAGCGGGTCCGCGCCCTGCGGCGCCATTGGATTCCCCGGCTGGAGAAGGCGCTCGCCCGGATCGACCTCGCTCTCGAGGAGAGCGAACACGAGGACGCCGTACGCCGTCGCTGGGCCGCGGCCAGGCGGGGATGACCGGCACCGCCACCACCGTGGGACGTACGGCTTGAGTTCCGAGGGCCGGACCATGGACCCAGAGCAACGGCCGCGGCGCGCACGGGCTCGGCATCCGCACGTATATGCGGCAATCAGCGTCCGGAAACCCCTTGCTGCGCCGCTCCGACCGTGTCCAGCTCTGGGTGTCCGCCCTGATGACGGCCCTTCTGGCCGTCAGCCTTCCCGCCGCGTCCCTGAGCGCCGGATGGGCCGCCTACGAGTCCCGGATACAACACGGCGCAGGTCCAGGCGTCACAACGCCACCAGGTCACCGCACGTCTGACGGGCGGGCCCATGGACGTGGGGACCGGCAGCGGGCAGTTCGGCCGGGTTCGCTGGACCGACGAGGACGGCATGGAACGGACAGTTGTCACCCGCGTGGAACGGGGCACGCCTCGGGGCGCGACTGATGGCAGATGATCACCTGGCGCGCGCGGGGGCCGGCTGGAACCACGGTGGTCCCGGGGACTTCCCTGAGGGGTGCGGCGTCACACAACCGCGGAAGGGCCCTGCGTGTCATCGGTGCGGAAGGAAACGCGCTCGCTGACCGAGACCACTCCGTCAACACCCCGGCACAGCCGGACGATGATCGGAATCATGCTCCGCGTCTCCACCGATCCACTCAGCGTGACCTCACCTTCCCGCACCTCGACCGTCACGGCCGAGGGAGCCAGCCGAAGTGTCCGGCTCAGCACCTCACGGCAGATCTCGTCGTGGATCGCGTCATCATGGCGCAGGAAGACCCGCAGCAGATCACCGCGGCTGACGATACCCAGCAACGTGTCGGTCTCGTCCACGA
>NZ_JAIWIH010000056.1:0-32903 GCF_052851135.1 Streptomyces sp. BRA346
GTCCAGTCCGGACTCTGCCTCGACGCCAACGCCGCCGGCACCGCCAACGGCACCAGGATCACCCTCTGGTCCTGCCACGGCGGCACCAACCAGCAGTGGGCACTGCGATAGCGGAATCAACGCCTATTCGCTCTCTCCGCAGGCGACGGACTACCTCTTCGGCCGCAACGCCCTGCCCATCAACTGCCACTAGGAGATGACCACCTGTGCTGCGATGGCATCGGCCTCGCTCGCGGCAGGACCCGTCAGTCGCCTCCAAAGCATGCTGCAGAAGGCTGTGATCAGGGCATTTCCCTTGTATGCGTGGGGTGTTGAGGGCTGCCCCGTTGTGGGTGGAGACGTTCACGGGGCTGCGGATGAAGCAGTTCGAGCGGTTGCTGAAGGTGGTGCGGGAGCGGGGTGGCGACGGGCCGCGAATCGGGCGACCGTGGTGTCTGCCGCTTGCCGACCGGGTGCTGGTGGTGGCTGTCTACTATCGGACGAACCTCACCATGAGGCAGCTCGCGCCACTGTTCGGGGTCTCGCCGGCCACGGTGTGCAGGGTGATCCAGCGGCTGAGGCCCCTCCTCGCGCTCGAGCCAGCCGCACGTCCCGTCGATGCCGCGGACCGGCCGTGGATCGTGGACGGCAGGCTGGTCCCGGTCCGCGACCGCAAGGTCGCTGCCTCGAGCCGCAACTACCGGTTCTCCGCGAACGTGCGGGTCATCATCGACGCCGACACACGTTTGGTCGTGGCCACCGGCCGTCCGGCCCCGGGCAACAAGGCCGACGCCCATGTGTGGCGCGACTCTGGCCTGTCGGACCAGTGCCAGGGCGTCACCGTTCCGCAAAGTCTGGGTCGACGGCGGCTACCGCAAACACTTCGTCGAACGCGCCGCCACCCTCGGCATCGACCTCGAAATCACCCAACGCACCCCCGGGACCAATGGCTTCACCCCGATACCGAAACGCTGGGCGGTCGAGCAGATCTAGTGCCGCGTCAGCCAAGGTTCACCCCGCTCGCCGCCCTGGCACGGCCATCTGCGGCGTTGCCGAATCGACCGAGTAGGCCCACTACGAGGCCGATCCAGGACGCCTCGCTACCGGGCAAACCTTGACTGACGCGGCACTAGGGCTGGCTGATGCTCCACCGGCGCCTTGTCCGCGACTACGAAGCCCACCCGTACCGCTCCGAAGCCATGGTTCACCTCGCCATGACCGACCTGATGGCCCGCCGCCTCACCGGCGAGGCCACCATCTCCTGGCGCGACCCGACATCAACGGATCAGAAACATATACCGGGATGAAGCAACGAGAGAAAACGATCTCTCAGCGACGAGGAACCCTCTTCGCCGAGACCGCCGACCGCCTTCCAGACCTTCCTGGGGAACGAGATTTCCCGGTCGAAGTCCTGGCGGGTCCTCGGCAGTTGAGCCCGACCATCCAAGATCCCCGACGGAGTCAAGTGAGGAACGCAGGAAGCCCCGTCGGGGCAGGGTGACCAAGTGGGCCCCTGCCCCGACGGGCTCGGTCGGCCGGGCGGCGGGTTACCGGCGCCCGGCAGAGGCCGGTGCCGTGTGCGGTGCTTTGCGGCTCAGCCGAAGGTCACGTCGCTGCACCACATGTAGGCCTGGTCGAGGTGCGAGGCCTGCCAGATCACGAACAGGATGTGGTGTCCGGTGTAGCCGGAGGTCTGGACGGGGAACGTGATGTTCTGTGCCGGGGCGAAGCGGCCGGTCTGCGCGATGAAGTCGAGGTTGCTCCAGCCCAGGGTCTGGGTCTTGGGGTTGAAGCCCTGCTTGCTCACGTAGACCTTGAAGTAGTCGGCACCGTGGGACGCCTGGTCGTACAGGTGGACCGAGAAGTTGTTGCCGATGGTGGTGGTCTTCCACGGTCCGGGCTTGTCCAGGCTGGCATTCCTCGAGAGGTTGTTACTGCAGAGTGTCCCGTCGGGGGTCCGTGCCTGGAACTGGCCTCCGAGGCCGTCGCGGAGCGCGCTCATCCAGTTCCACATGGTGTCGGGGTTGGCCTGGAATGCCTGCCAACACATGGGGTCTTGGGTCTGCATGGCCGGGTTCGTGTGGTTGTTGCCCCACGTCTTCCAGCACTGGTACGCGCGGGTGGCGGGGCCGACGACGGTGCCGTGAGCCTGGGCGGGGGTCGACCAGGCGAGGGCGCCGACGGCCACGGCGAACAGCATGACGAGCGCCTGGAGAGGCCGGCGGAGGGACGCCCGCGAACGCCCGGTTAACGGACTTCTTTTGCGCATGTGGGGGGACTCCTTCCCGTTGCAAGGCTGCTATGGGAGCGCTCCCAAAGGTAGGGCTTCTGTGTGAGATGTCAATGAACAAGACGGAGTTGATGACAGGGGTGGGTGGCGAGCAGCAAATCCGCCGTGAGTCGGGAGTCAGAATTGTTCGCGGGACCGGAAGACGAGGATGCGGCCTGGACCGGTGTGCTCGCGCGGCGGGCGGTGCGCAGCGGGGGCCACCCCCTCCTGGCGCGACCCGACACCCGGGGATCAAGCACTCATTCCGGGATAAAATATCGGGAGAAAACGACCTCTAACGCCGCAGCCGGGTCGGCTCGCCCGGCCCGCTGCGGCGCACCACCCACGCCTCGGTGATGTGGGTGAACATCGCCTCGGCCGCACCCTTGGGGTCGTGCGCGGCGATCCGCTCGTAGATGCGCCGATGGCCGTGGTTGGACGCGACGCAGAAGGCGCGGCCGGTTCGGCCCGTGTAACGGGCGGAGTTGATGACCTGGCGCTCCAGCGAACGGACCACGGCACGGCCGATGCGGTTCCCCGACGCCTGCATGACGGTGTCGTGGAACGCCCGGTCCTCTTCGTGGTACGAAGCGGGGTCGTCGACGAGCTCGTCCATCCGCTCCACCAGACTGCGTAGCTGGTCGATCACCTCGGTGTTCGCCAGGCGGGCGGCGACGTTGGCCATATCGGACTCCAGCACGCGGCGGGTCTCGACGAGGTGATCGAGGATGGCCAGGCTCTCGTCTTCGGCGATGGTCGCGCCGAGGACCAGCTCGTCAAGCATGTTCCACATCGCAGGCGGGGTAACCATCGTGCCGGCGCCCTGGCGGACCTGCACCAGCCCCTTCTCCTGAAGTATCTTCACCGCCTCGCGGACCACGGTGCGGCTGACCGAGAAGGTCTCGCAGAGCACGGGCTCGGGGGGTAGCGGCGAACCGGACGGATGGACTCCACGGACGATCCGCTCCACCAGCTCAGCCGTGACCGCGGCGGCAAGGTTCGCCGGGCGCCGGCTCCAGGCGGGGGCCTCGGAGGCCTCTGCGGATGACTGCGGTACTGCCGTCATGACACCCCCCGGGACCCGTGCTGTATCACGGATGCTCGCCAACTATACGGCATCCGGTTGACGTCATACGTCATACGGGTTACATACGTCATACGAGTTGCGTTCCTCCTCAACCTCAATCGCCGGACAGCCGGCCACCTCAGGAGAGTGGGGCAGCAATGAAGCAGCGAACACTGTGGTTGGCGGTCCTGGTTGCCGGGCTCGTCGTCTCAGCCGGCTGCGGAAGCGCCGCCGACCCGGATGCGGCGTCCGGTGGTTCGAAGGGCACGCTCGTCGTCTGGGACTGGAAGTCCGGCGACGCCACAGCGTCCTCATACGTCAAGAAGGCCAAGGCCGACTTCGCCAAGCGGCATCCCGGCGTGACGGTCGAGTTCGTCGCGCAGCCGTTCGAGCAGTACTACACCCTGCTCGGGACCGCCATCCAAGCCGGCAAGGGGCCGGACGTCATGCTCTTCAACGGCGGCGGGCAGATCCGTGACCGCGCTGACTCCCTTCTGCCGTTGGACGAGTACGTCCGTGATGACAAGAAGCGGCTGGCCGGGTGGGTGGCCTTCGCCAAGGACAGAAAGACCTACGCTGCTCCGGTGACATTGCAAGGTCACCCGATCTACTACAACAAGTCGCTCTACCGGAAGGCAGGGCTGGACCCGGAGCGGCCGGCCACCAGCTGGGACGAGTTCGTCGCCAACTGCCGGACCATCACCAAGGCGACCGGTGCCAGGTGCTTCGCGCAGGGCAACAAGGAAGGCATCGGTATCCAGTTCTTCCTGTCCGGAATCGGCTCGGGCGTCCTGTCGCCCACGGAGTACGACGACTGGATCGCCGGCAGACGAGACTGGTCCTCGCCGGCGGTCAAGCGGGTCTTCTCGCTCTGGAAAGAGGCCAACGACAAAGGCCTGAACAACGAAGGGGCGAACTCGACGGCGATGTTCAACGACGCGTTCGCGGTGTTCCAGTCCAACAAATCCGCCCACGTCATCGGGTTGATGTCGGACACCGGGCACTGGAAGGACTTCGCCGAATTCCTCGACGCCGGAAATGTCGGCGTCATGAAGTCGCCGGTCGTCACGGCCGGCGCCACGCCGAGCCTTCCCTACGACGGCGGCATCGGCTACGCCGTCGCGAAGTGGACCAAGGACCCCAAGGTCGCCGCCGATCTGGTGCGCTCCCTGACCTCGACCGACGCACTGAAGTCGTTCTACGCCGATGCGGGCGCCATCGCGGCCGACCGCACCGTGGACGTCTCGAGCGGCGGCCCAGCCGTCGCCGCCATCGTGTCCGAGATCGACCGTGGCAAGCCCGCCCTGCACGTGGCGCTGTCGTCCAAGACCGTAGACCTGATGGGGCGGCTGTCTCAGCAACTGCTGAGCGGATCGGTCACGGTCGACGCGGCGGTCAAGCAGCTTGCGGCGTCCGACCAAGCGGGCTGAGGCCATGTCACCCGTTGGTTCGTCGGTCCGCGCTGCTCAAGGGGCGCGAACAGGTGAGACGGTAGGCGGCCGCTGCCCTGCGTCGAAATCTCCGCGAGTTCGGAACGGCCGGCGCGCCGAACGCCTCGCCCCCTACATCCTGGTCGCTCCCGCTGTCCTGATCATCGTGGTACTCCGGCTTTGGCCACTGGGATTGGGTGCCAGCTTCTCCTTCACTGGTGACGGTGAACGCAACGGCGCCCCGGTGGGACTCGACAACTACGCGGAGCTCATCGACGACCCGTTGTTCCGCACCGCGCTGCGCAACGTCGGACTGCTGGTGCTGCTGCTGCCGGTCGCGGTCGCGATCCCGGGACTGCTCGCCACCTTCATCCACCTGCGGGTGCCAGGACACCCGTTCTTCCGGAGCGTCTACTTCTTCCCGGCTGTGCTCTCACCGGTGATCGTCGGCGCGATCTTCAACCTGCTCCTGGCCTTCGACGGTCCGCTGAACGCCTTGCTCGGCGGCTCAGGGGTCGGCCCGGTGGACTGGCTCGGCGATCCCGACGTAGCCATCTTCGCCGTCGTCGGCGTGCACATCTGGGCGACGTCAGGGATGGCGCTGGTGGTGTTCCTGGCCGGGTTCGCGACCCTGGACTCCGCACTTCTGGACGCCGCCCGGGTCGACGGCGCCTCGCTCACGCGGATGATCTGGCACGTCATCATCCCGGGTCTGTCCCGCACCATCCAGTTCGTCGTCGTCACCACGATGATCGGGATGCTGACCTCGATGTTCGGGCTGCTCTACGTCATGACCAGTGGTGGCCCGGAAGGGTCGACCTACCTGCCGGAGTACTACATCTGGGTCCAGCAGGGGCAGATGAGCCGCCCGGCGCTCGCGTCGGCCGCGTCCACAGTCCTCTTCCTCATCATGCTGGTCGTGGGCCTGCTGCAGGTCGGCCTGCTGCGCCGGGCGGGGAGGGAGGACTGATGTCCCGCCTGGGGCCGGGCAGATGGCTGGTCGCCGTGCCGATGGTGCTCCTCGCCCTGGCGACGATCTACCCGCTGCTGTTCACCGCCAACGTCGCGATGAAGACCCGCCGGGAGTACATCCTCGACCGGTTCTCCCTGGCAAGCACTCTCCAGTGGGACAACCTCGGCACCGCGTGGAACAGCGTCGGCATGGGGCGGTACTTCCTCAACTCCGTGATCGTGGTGGCCTGCGCCGTAGCACTGTTACTGCTCATCGGGTCCATGGCCGGGTTCGCGCTGGCCCAGGTGCGGTTCCGTGGCTCGTCCGCGCTGGCTCTGGTCTGCCTCGCGGCACTGTTCATCCCGTTCCAGGTGATCATGGTGCCGCTGGCCAGGATCATGGCCGGCGGCGGTCTCATCGACACCTATCCGGGGCTGATCCTCGCCTACGTCGCGCAGTTCCTGCCGTTCACCGTCTTCTTGATGACGAGCTACTACCGAGCGGTGCCCACCGAGCTCGTCGACGCCGCACGGATCGACGGAAACACCCTGTACGGCGTCTACCGGCGAATCATGCTGCCGATGGGGGCCCCGGCACTGCTGTCGGTGGGCATCCTCGACGCGCTGTTCTGCTGGAACGACGTGCTCATCTCGCTGCTGATGATGCCGTCGGCCGACCATCGCACCCTGATGGTGGGCATCACCTCACTGCGCGGCCAGTACTCCGCCGACATCCCCACCTTCGCAGCCGGTGTCCTGATCGCCGGGCTGCCCGTGTTGGTGACCTACCTGTTCCTGCAGCGCCAGATCGCCGACGGCGTGACGGCCGGCGCGACGAAGGGATGACGCATGCGCATCACCGGGTACAGAAGCCTGACGACGGCGCAGCAATGGGGTCGACCTGTCGGTGACGCCAACGGCGTCTACGCCGACGGCGTCGTGCCCGTGCAGGTCGTCATCGTCGAGACCGATGAGGGGATCACCGGAGTCGGCCTGGGACCGCACGTGGAAGCCGAGGTCATTTTCGCCGCCATCGACGGCCAGGACCCGCGCGCGGTGACCGCCCTCTACGACCGCATGCTGCGGCACACCTTCAAAGCCGGGCATGCCGGCGTGGTGTTCGGCACGATCGGCGCGTTCGACACGGCGTTGTGGGACATCAAGGCACAGGCCGCGGGTGAGCCGCTGTGGCGGTTGCTCGGCGGCAACGACCGCATGGTCCACGCCTACGCCTCCGGTCTGGACATCGGCCTCACCGACGACGAGCTCGTCGCCACGTACCAGGTCTATGCCGAACGCGGGCTGAGGGCGGCGAAGCTCAAGGGCGGCCTGGACGTCGAGCGTGACCGGCACCGGCTGCTGCTCGTACGCGAGGTGTTGACCGAGGCGGCGCACGGGACCCGGCCAGGGCTCATGCTGGATGCGAACGAGTCCTGGAGCCGCAAGCAGGCGGTACGCCACGTCGGTGAACTGGAACGCACCCTCGACCTGACCTGGATCGAGGAGCCGGTGCGGCGCTGGGACGCCGACGGCCTGGCCGCTGTCAGCCGTGGCGTACGGACGGCGGTCGCCAGTGGGGAGAACCTCACCGGCCTCGAGCAGTTCCGCCCGCTGATCGCGGCGGGAGGCGTCGACATCGTCCAGACGGCCGCGGTCTGGGGAGTCACCCACTTCCTGCGTGTCGCCGCGCTGGCGCACGCCTACGACCTGCCGGTCAGCCCGATCGGCAACACGCCCGTCGCGCTGCTGCACGCCGCGACGTCGGTGCCCAACCACCTCGTCAGCGAACTGCAGGACCTGCAGCCGCCGATCGGCGTCGCGATGGACCTGCACGTCGAGGACGGCGCCTTCGTGCTCGGCGACACGCCGGGCCTGGGCATCCGGGTCGACGAAACGGTGATGACCGCGGCCCGTCAGCGAACGGCACACGCACCCGACGGACCGCACATACGGCCGGAGCAGGCCGGCCGGCGGCTGCTCGCGGTCACCCCTGGACCATGCCGATCCACCGCGGAAGGGACGTTCGACACCATGGGGATGGAGGACCGATGAAGGCGCTTGTCCACCGCGGGGCCCGCACCCTCGAGATCGAAGGCCGGGTCGCCGAGGCGCCGGCCCTGGCGAAGGAGTGGGGTGGGCGCGGCGTCGACGCCAACGCCATCGCACCGGGCTACATCGCCACCGACAACACCGAGGCGTTACGCGCGGGCCGCCCGCGCAACCAGGCGATCCTCGGCCGGATCCCGGCCGGTCGCTGGAGACGCGCCGACGATCTCGCCGGGGCCACGGTGTTCCTCGCCTCCCCGGCGTCCGACCATGTCAACGGCATCGTTCTTCCCGTTGATGGCGGATGGCTGGGGCGATGATGGGCTGCCAAGCATTACCGGCCGGCCGCGCCCGAGTCGATCGTGAGTGCGAACCCGAGGGTGGCGACGTGCGCGGCACCTGGGGCAGCCTTGCCCGAGGCCACGTGTATGGGCTCGTGATACGAGCCGGGCGAGCCGACGAGAGGAGCCTGGTCGTCGCCGCACAGGCCGGCGATCCACGAGCGCTCGACGACCTGGCCGCGACGTACCTGCCGCTGGTATACGCGATCGTGCGCAGGGCACTGGGTGAGCTTGCGGACGTCGACGACGTGGTGCAGGAGACGATGCTGCGGGCACTTCCCGAGCTGCGCACGTTGCGCGCCCCGGAGTGCTTCCGGCCCTGGCTGGCCACGATCGCGACACGACAGATCAGCACCCATCTGCACCGGCGGCGGACGGACGCCGAACGGACGGCCCCCCTGGACGAGATGACCGACCTGCCGGACGCCGACGCCGAGAACCTGGCCCTGATCCACGTCGAGCTGTCCGGTCATCGCCGAAAGACCGTACGCGCCAGCCGATGGCTCGACCCGGACGCCCGGGCGCTGCTGTCGCTGTGGTGGCTGGAGGCCGCGGGCCGGCTGACGAGGGCGGAGCTCGCGGCGGCGCTGGGAACGAGCGTGGCTCACGCGGGTGTGCGCGTCCAGCGGATGCGCAACCAGCTGGAGCTGAGCCGGTCACTGGTCGCCGCGCTGGAAGCCAGCCCCCGGTGCCCACAGCTGACCGCCGCGCTGGGGGGCTGGGACGGCGTACCGAGCACGCTGTGGCGCAAGCGCATCACCCGGCACACCCGATCCTGTGCGGACTGCGGCCGGGCCGCCGACGAACTGGTACCCCTTGAGCGGCTGATCGTCGCCATGGCGCTGCTCCCCGTCCCGCCGACGCGGTCGACCACGGTGCTCGACAGTACTGCGCTCGCCAGGGCGACCGGGAATGCCGTCGTGATGGGAGCCGAGTCGGCCGAGGTCGGCTGCGGGCCGGTTCGCCGGCGTCAAGGCCGGGTTACTCGGCCAACTCGTCTGAGGGCCGCTCGAGTCGGCACCTGAGTCTTCGCGCGCGGCGACGGCGCCGTGCTTTTCGGCACCACGGCGACTGCGACTGTTCAAGCCGGCCGCCGATAACGAAAACTGCCGCGATTTACACGCGTCCGTCACTCCAATTCGTTGCCTGAAAAGGTTATGAGAGGTGGCCGTCAATAGTCCCGCTTCTCCGGTTGGTTGCACGACGGCTCAGGCCCGAATATATCGACGGCTCCTCTTGAATGGACCATGACAACCTGTCAATCTTCTAGTGGTCGACGCGTAAGGTTCCCCCATTCATGACCTGTGAAAGCGGAAGCCAAAAGCGATCTACAGATTGCCGACGGCTAACACAGTGAGGTGGCTCCGACTTCGAAAGGTGCCGGTGATGAACGAATTCGTGCACTCGGCTGATCCGCCGCGGCGGCCCCGGGCCCAAGCGATCCTGCCCCTGCTGATGCCCCTGTCAGCCGGGTTGGTCGCGGCCGGCACGGTGCCGCTGTTCATGGGAAGCGCCGACGCGGTGTTCACATTGGGCGCCTCGGAGGCGGAGAAGGGCCGCTACTTCGGCGCCGCGGTCGGCACGTACAAGTTCTCCGACAGCACCTGCATGTCGGTTCTCAACCGCGAGTTCAACCGCGTCGTCGCCGAGAACGAGATGAAGTGGGACGCCACCGAGCCGCAGGGGGGAGTCTTCAACTACAGCGGCGGTGATCGCATCGTCAGCCATGCCCGGGCAGGCGGCATGGGCGTGCGCGGCCACCCGCTGCTCTGGCACGTCCAGCACGCCCGTTCGCCCGCTCCAACGACGTGACGTTCTCGGGCCCGGCGTGGACCCGGGACATCCCGGGGAGCCCCGGGCCGGTAACGACCTGACCGTGCCGTTAAACCCGTGCCGGTCGCAGTTCCTGTACCAGGGCATGAACCCCCACGCCGACGGCGACTACATCTCCCTGCCGTGGCGGACGGGGCTGCTCACCCAGACCAACTCCACCCGCTGACCGGAGATCCGGGCGAAGCCGGGGAGCGAGGCTTTCCAGGCGCCACGGCAGCGGCATGACGCTGACATGCTCGCTGCGCGAGCGATCTGGGAGGGGCCGGCGCGGAGAGGGCAAGCTCCGCGCCGGCTCGGCCGGCTGCCGGCAGACGGCCGACGTCAACAGATCCGGCGCAGCGCAGACGTGACCACACCGCCAACCGGGAAGGCACGACCATGCCCCGCACCCATCGCCGACGCTACCTCGCCCGGGCGCTCGCCTGCGTCCTGACCGCTCTCAGCGCGCTCGCGGTCGTCGAGCACCAGAGCGCCTCGCCGGCCGCCGCCGACACCGCCCGGTTCCGCGGCGTCAACTGGGCCCGGCTCGGTGACAACTTCCACGGTGGACCGCTGGTCCTGCACGGGTTGAGCGGTGCCGACAGCTACCAGACGGTCGTGGCGAAAGCCAACGCCATCTACACCGGCTTCGAGAACAACCTCGGTGCCAACACCGTTCGGCTCCCGATTAACACCTACACGGTCGGGACGAGTTGGTGGAGCGCGTACACGGGCGCGATAGACGCAGCCACCGCGAAGGGATTCAAGGTCGTCCTCTCCTACTGGGACGACGGGGTGGCTGCCCGCGGCGGTCGCATCGTCAACCCGAGCGCCTTCGACACCATGTGGAACACCGTGCTTGCCCGGTACGGCACCAACAGCCTCGTCCACTTCGAGCCGATGAACGAACCGGGAGGGCACAGCGCCGGCGAGTGGGCGAACGTGGTGAGCGACTGGATCAGCAGCCACCCGTCGATTCCACGGAGCCGCATCTTCGTCAGCGGCGCCGGCCTGAACACTGACATCAGATCCATGTGTGCCGACCGCCGCCTTGACGGGACGTTCCTGTCGCTGCACCACTACACGTTCTTCAGCGGCGCGAAGACCTACGACCAGTGGGTGGCGTACCTGCGGAACGCGATCGGGTCCTGCGCCGACCGCACTGTCGTCGACGAGTTCGGCGCGCCGATGGATACCGGGCTCAACTACCACGACGCCGGCAGCACCGACAACTTCGTGCGCTATTTCCGGGCCACCACCACGGTGCTCCGGGAACTGCGGATCGGCTCCATCTACTGGCCCGGGCTGGGCGGGAAAATACGCGCCGGCCAGGACGACGACTGGTATGCCATGCAGAAACTGCACGGCACCGGTACCGACCTCACGCTCAGCACCCCCAGCGCCAGCGGCCGCGAGCGCCTCAGATACGGCTGGGGCCTGGATGGCGAGGTTCCGGCCCCGACCAGCCTGCTGCGCAATGTCAGCACCGGGCGCTGTCTGGACATCCCCGGCGGGACCACGGGGAACATCCAAGTCCAGGTGTACACCTGCGCCAGCACGGTTGGCCAGCAGTGGACCTCGACGGCCGGCGGGCAGATCACCGCACTCGGGGGCCAGAAGTGCCTGGATGCGTACGACAGCGGGACGACGAACGGCACCGTGGTCGGCACGTGGGCGTGTAACGGCGGCGACAACCAGCGTTGGACGGTGGGCGCTGACGGCGCCATCCGCAGCGTTCACTCCGGTCTCTGCCTCGACGTGAACACCTCCACTTTCAAGGTGCAGCTGTGGGCGTGCTGGGGCGGTGACAACCAGAGATGGCAGATCCAGAACACTGACGCGCGACGCGACGCCCGACTCGGCGGACACGGTGGACGGTGACCGCCGGCCGCGGCCGAGCCGATGGCAACGACGACGCCAAAGTAAACGGTCTGCTGGCAGCGCAAGGGTCGTTTTGTGCTACGAGGCGACGAGGTTCGCCACCGGGCGCAAGGACGCGCTCCGCGTGGAGATCAACGGGTCGCTCGGCGCGGTCGCTTTCGACTGGAGCCCTTTGCTGACGCCCTCCAAGTCCAGTTCGTTCGGAACGCGGTGCTGCGCTCGGGCGAGGCGGGCTCGTCGTGGACGGAGGTGATGCCCGTAGCGGCGACGGTGACCGTCCAGTCATCGGCGGCGCGGACACGGACAGAGACCGGCGCGACTGCACGGCCTTGCGTGTCTGCGGGGTTTGCGAGGCCGTGAGGCCGACCGGCCTCGTCTCCAGCCCTGCCCGCCCGGACCGGCGTGGGACCGGTGGTGATCGGATGCCGCCGACTCCGGACGCCATCCTCCGCCGGCCGGGTGGGCGGGGCATTCACCGCGAGTGGCACACCATGGTGCCGCTCCGATGCGTAAGGAGTCGTACATGGGTACAGGTGTCTGGCAGGTCGGCGCGCGGAGCCGTCGCCGTGACGGCCGCCGTCGGTGCGCTCACTCTGCGGGCCGGGATCACGGAGCCGACCGGCTGCGTCACGGCGCTGCCCGTACTGCGCGGACCGGCGCTGCCCGACATGGCCGACCTGGTCTTCGGCGGACATGACCTGGTGACCATTCCGGTGATCAAGAAGGCGGAGGCACTGGCCGACTCCGGCGTGATCCCCGCCCGGCTGGTGGTCGCCGTCTCCGACGACCTGGCTGAGGTCGAACCCTGGACCCGCCCGGTTCCGGTCGCGGTCCGCCAGGCCGACGCGCCCGGCCGCCCCGCGTTCGACGCCGCTTTCGCGAGGAAGGACCGAGGCCGGCGCAGGGCCCCGGTCCTCCAGCCGGTGGCCGGCCTCCGGCTCGTCGGAGAAGACAGCGTACGGCCGTCGCCTTTCTCACCGGCGGTTTGTCATCACCGAAGTCAGCGACCTGCTCCAGTCCGTGAAGGGAGAACGACATGTCCGAGGTGACACGCAGACGGTTTCTCGCCGCCGGGGCGGCGGCTGGAGCAGGGATCGTGCCGGGTGGGTGGACGGCCGTTGCCAGGGGCGGCTCGGCCGCGCCGCCGGAGGTCCTGGCCGCCGACGACCTCGCCCTGTGGTACGACAAGCCGGCCGGCACGGACTGGCTGCGGGCACTGCCGATCGGCAACGGACGCCTCGGCGCGATGGTGTTCGGCAACGTCGACACCGAACGGCTGCAGCTCAACGAGGACACCGTCTGGGCCGGCGGTCCGTACGACTCCGCCAACACCCGCGGCGCGGCCAACATCGCCGAGATCCGGCGGCGGGTCTTTGCGGATCAGTGGGGGCCGGCGCAGGACCTGATCAATCAGGCGATGTTGGGCAGCCCGGCCGGACAGCTGGCCTACCAGCCGGTCGGAAACCTTCTGCTCTCCTTCGGCAGCGCTACCGGCGTGTCGCAGTACAACCGGACGCTCGACCTCACCACCGCCACGGCCATCACGACCTACGTGCTGAACGGCGTGCGGTACCAGCGTGAGGTGTTCGCCGGCGCACCTGACCAGGTGATCGTGGTCCGGCTGACGGCCGACCGGGCCAACTCCATCGCCTTCAACGCCACATTCGACAGTCCACAACGGACTACGGTGTCCAGCCCGGACGGGGCCACGATCGCCCTCGACGGCATCTCCGCCACCATGGAGGGCATCGCCGGGCGGGTGCGGTTCCTCGCCCTGGCCAACGCCGCCGTGACGGGCGGCACGGTCAGCAGCTCGGGCGGCATGCTGCGGGTCTCCGGCGCCACCAGCGTGACGGTGCTCGTGTCGATCGGCTCCAGCTACGTCAACTTCCGGAACGTCGGCGGCGACTACCAGGGGATCGCGCGGAGCCGCCTCAACGCTGCCCGCAACATCGGCGTCGACGGACTACGCAGCCGGCATCTCGCCGACTATCAGGCGCTGTTCAGCCGGGTGTCGGTCGATCTTGGACGTACGACGGCGGCCGACCAGCCGACCGACGTACGGATCGCACAGCACGCGCAAGTGAACGACCCGCAGTTCTCCGCCCTGTTGTTCCAGTTCGGCCGGTACCTGCTCATCTCATCCTCGCGGCCGGGCACCCAGCCGGCGAACCTGCAGGGCATCTGGAACGACCAGATGGCTCCGTCCTGGGACTCGAAGTTCACCATCAACGCCAACCTGCCGATGAACTACTGGCCCGCCGACACGACGAACCTGTCCGAATGCTTCCTCCCGGTCTTCGACATGATCGACGACCTGACCGTGACCGGCGCCCGGGTGGCCCAGGCGCAGTACGGCGCCGGCGGCTGGGTGACGCATCACAACACCGACGCGTGGCGGGGCGCCTCGGTCGTCGACGAAGCGCGGTGGGGGATGTGGCAGACCGGTGGCGCATGGCTGGCCACCCTGATCTGGGACCACTACCTGTTCACCGGTGACGTCGACTTCCTCCGCTCGAACTATCCGGCCCTGAAGGGCGCCGCTCAGTTCTTCCTCGACACCCTGGTCGCCCACCCGACGCTCGGATACCTGGTCACCAACCCGTCGAACTCTCCGGAGCTCACTCACCATGCGAACGCCACCGTCTGCGCGGGGCCCACCATGGACAACCAGATCCTGCGCGACCTTTTCAACAGCGTCGCCCGCGCCGGCGAAATCCTCGGCGTGGACGCCACCTTCCGCGCCCAGGCAGTGGCGGCCCGGGACCGGCTGGCGCCGACGCGGGTCGGCTCCAGGGGTAATGTCCAGGAGTGGCTGGCCGACTGGGTGGAGACCGAGCGGACTCACCGGCACGTCTCCCACCTGTACGGTCTGCATCCGAGCAACCAGATCACCAAGCGCGGGACACCCCAGTTGCACGAGGCCGCGCGGCGGACGCTGGAGCTGCGCGGTGACGACGGGACGGGATGGTCGCTCGCGTGGAAGATCAACTTCTGGGCACGGATGGAGGACGGCGCCCGGGCCCACAAGCTGATCCGGGACCTGGTGCGGACGGACAGGCTCGCGCCCAACATGTTCGACCTGCACCCGCCCTTCCAGATCGACGGCAACTTCGGCGCCACCTCGGGCATCGCGGAGATGCTGTTGCAGAGCCACAACGGCGAACTGCACGTGCTGCCGGCGCTGCCGGCCGCCTGGCCCACCGGGCGCGTGAGCGGACTGCGCGGCCGCGGCGGATACACCGTCGGCGTCGAGTGGAGCAGCGGCCGGATCGAGTTCGTCGTCACACCCGACCGAACCGGTACCGTCCGGGTGCGCAATCGGATCTTCGCCGGCGACTTCACGCTGAAGGACGATTCCAGCGGTGAGCCGGTCCAGCCGAAGCGGATCGAGGCCGATCTCATCGAGTTCGCCGGCCAGGCCGGCAAAACCTACCGCGCGTCCGCACTCAGGTCGGGGCCGGTGGAGGCCGGCGTGGCCTACCGGCTGGTGGCCCAGCACAGCGGCAAGGCCGCCGACATCAACGGTGCGTCCACGGCCGCCGGTGCGCGGCTGATCCAGTGGCAGATCACCGCCGGTCTCAACCAACACTTCGAGTTCCTGCCCTCCGACGACGGGCACTACAGGATCCGGGTTGGGCACAGTGGTCTGGTCCTGCAGGTCGCCAGTAGCAGCAGCGGCGCCGACATCACCCAGCAGCCGGATACCGACGCCGCCGGCCAGCAGTGGCGGACAGTCGACCACGGCGGTGGCGTGATCAGTCTGGTCAACCGGCAGAGCGGCCTCGCCCTGGACGTGTGGGAGGCCTCCACCGCCGACGGAGCCCGCATCTCCCAGTGGGCAGCCACTGGTAGCACCAACCAGCGATTCCGGCTCCAGCGCATCCAGCCCCTGGGCGAACTGCGGTCCGACCGACCGGGGAGAGCCATGTCACCGAGCACCGAGTGAGTCGCATGATGCCGGTCCACAGATTGTTTCCCGGGCGAGCCGGGCTAGCGGCATTGCTCGTTCTCGCCTGAAGGGTGTCTTTATTGCTGTACGGTCGTTGACCTGGGACTTTGTGATCGTCCGCGTATGGGCGTGATCAGTGATCGTGGGTCTTCGACCGCTCTACCTGATCTTCTGCCGGCTACTGGGCTGCCTCCTCTTGCTGGGCCGTTCGACCGCTGCGAACAACGCCGAGATCCTCGTGCTTCGCCATGAGGTCGCTGTGCTTCGCCGGCAAGTTGTGCGGCCGCGGCTCTCATGGGCTGATCGTGCCGTGCTCTCCGCTCTCGCACGGCACCTGCCATCCGCCTTGCGCCGCCATCGGCTGGTCACCCCTGGCACGCTGCTGACCTGGCACCGCCGACTGGTGCGCTGGAAGTGGCGTCAGACGGCGGTCGGACTCGGTCGGCCACCGCTGGCAGAGGGGATTGCCCTTGCCGGAAACCTCATCCGTGCAGGTCACGCCGCATTCCGGTACTCGTGGAGGATGCCGCCGAGGCGATCGCGTCGATGTATGGCGAGGCGGGCTAACGTGTCGGGATCGTCGATCGGTGGGGGCAAGGGGTGCAGAGGTCTGGCGTTGGCGATGCCCTGGTGTGGTCGGTGTCCGTTGTAGAACTGCTCGAACTCGCGCAGGGCGTGCAGTAGGTGTCGCTGGTTCCAGATCAACGTGCGGTCCAGGAGCTCGCGGCGACAGGTCTGTATCCAGCGCTCAATGATCGAGTTCATCCTTGGCATCTGGATGCCGCTGAGTGCGACGTCGATCCCCGCGTCCTTGAGGACGGCATCGAACAGTTCGGGGAACTTCCCGTCTCTGTCCCGGATCATGAACCGTGCCCGGCAGCCGAGGTCTTCGAGGTCCATGACGAGGTTCTTCGCCGCTTGCGCTACCCAGGGTGCGCTGGGATGCGCGGTGGCGCCCAGGACGCGGATCCGGCGACTGCCGTGTTCGATCACCACGAGCACGTACATCCGCATCCCCGACAGGGTGATGGTTTCCAGGAAGTCGCAGGCCAGCAGGGCATCGACCTGAGAGCGAAGAAAGGTGGCCCAGGTACTGGAGTTCCGCTCGGGTGCTGGGTCGATGTCGGCCTCTTTCAGGATTTCCCAGACGGTGGACGCGCCGACCTTCACTCCCAGCACAAGCAGCTCGCCGTGCAGGCGTCGGATCCCCAGCTGGGGTTCTCCTTTGCCAGGCGCAGTACCAGGGTGCGGATGGAGCGCACGGTGCGTGGTCGTCCCGGGCGTTTGGGTCGGCAGGAGGCGGCATGGCGGCGCGCGATGAGGGTGCGGTGCCAACGCAGCACCGTGTCGGAGCGGACGAGCAGCCGTAATCTTCGCAGGACGTGCAGTGGAGCCGGTGCAGCAGCGCCGCCAGGAATGCCCGATCGCTGGGCGTGAACCGGACCTTGCCCGTGCCGAGTTGACGTTCCAAAACGGTGACCTGGTGGCGCAGCGCGAGGATCTCCGCGCACTTGTCCCGGTCGGACATCGGCAGCAGGCGAAGCATCGCGAACGCGTTCGTCACGCCGAGGTAAGCCAGTCGCAGCAGCACGTCGATCATCTTGCCGTGGTGAGCGCCAGCCCCGCGAGAGCGCCTGTTTTGGCGACTTCGCCGGTCGACCTCCGGTACGCCCACCAGGGCGGACGACATTTTCGGCAAGCGCAGACCCGGCCCCGGGACGAAACGCCAGTTCCGGGATGAAATGCCGGGAGTGACGACTTCTTACAGGGCCGGGCCGTACCCACCTTCGTCGATCGGGCCGCGTCCATCACTTCCACGGAAGTGCGTTGAGGCCCCGATCGGTCAGGCCCTCGGCCTGCTGCCGTGTTCGCGGCCGGGACGAGGTCAGAGGCGAGTGTTCTCACGGGTGTGGCACTACTGCGACCGGACAGGAGGCGTGGTGCAGAGCGGCGTGAGCGGATGACCCGATACGGCCCCCGATGGGGGAGCGGCGTACCCGTCGGCCGAGGACGAGCAGTTGTGCCCGGGCGGATGCCGACAGCAGCACTTGCCCCGCGCTTCCCAGTTCAACGTGCGGGACCACCGTGACGGAGGGGTACTTCTTGCGCCAGGGGCTGAGCGCGTGCTCCAGCGCTTTCTTCTGGAACGGTGCCAGTCCTCCGGCTTCGTCGGCAAGACGCATTGACCCTGGGCTGTACGCGAAGATGGGTGGCAGGCTCCAGGCCCGCACCGCTCGCAGTGTTGTGCCCCGTGTGGCGGCCGCCTCGAAGGCGAACTCGAGGACGTGAGCACTGTCCTCGGCCTCACCCTGCTGGCCCACGACGATCTCTCCGCCTTCTGCCGCGCCCGCGCCGACGCCGGAGGCCCGGACGGAGACCACGGGGCAGGGGGATGCCGCGATGACCTGCTGACCACAGGAACCGAGCAGAAATCCGGCGATTGCTCCGTATCCGCGCGATCCGAGCACCAGCATGTTCGCCCGCTCGGCTTCGGAGAGCAGAGCGGCAACCACGGTGTCCGACACCAGCTCGGCGGTGACCGGCACGTCCGGGTACCGGCTGACCACATGTGTCTCAGCCTCCCCCAGAACGGCATCGGCCGACCGGCCCTGCGCTTCCTTGTCCTGGACGATCGGTAAGTCCAGCGGCTGCCAGAGCCAGGCATGCACGAGGCGGAGGGGCAGTCTGCGGAGCGCGGCTTCGCGCGCTGCCCAGTCCGCAGCGGCCAGGCTCTCGGCGGATCCGTCCACTCCTGTGACGATGGCTCGGGTCATAAGGGGTGCCTCCATAGGTGTTCGACGGGGCACGGCCACTCCAGTCGGCCCCGTCCCCAAGCATGGCCGATGAAAGGCGATACGGCCGTTCCGCCCGGCATCCTGACCGCTCAATCTCGCCGCGCACAGCCCGGCCTTCCCCCAGTCGGCCCCGTCCGTGGGCCGAGGCGTTCGGGGAAGACTGTGCGGTCCGACTGGCCCGCGCCCCGGCATCAGGGACGGGCCAAGTGCAGATGGTGCTGCGCCTGGGCTACGGCCCCAGAGGCCCGACCACTCCACGCCGGCCCGTACGGGATGTCCTGGACATCGAGTGACCTGACCTCAGCGGAGTCGTCGGCGTGGCGCGCCCCGATACCTGGTCCTCGAACACAAGCGCGGGGCTTCCGCAGCGGCCTGCAGGCAGGGCGTCGACCACCCCCGGTTTTGGCCCGGACTCAAGGTCTTCTCTCACGCGCAGCGCTCGAGCCGCTCACCCGCCGTCTGGTAGCGACCCTGCGCCTGGGAATCACCTGGCAGGCGTCCGCCTTGTACGCGGTGGCGTTGGGTGGCTACGTGGCCTTCTCCGTCTACCTGCCCACCTCGCTCAAGACCGGCTACGGACTCACCCAGGCGGACGCGGCGAACCGGATGGCCGGGTTCGTGTTGGCGCTGCTGGCCCCGGCGAACAAGGTCGGCTCGGTCACCGGCGTTGTCGGGGCCACGGGTGGCCTGGGAGGGACGCCGCCCTCGGTATCGACTTCCCGCTGCGCGACACGCCCGTGCCCGATCCGGAGCTTACGGAACGTACGCGCGAGCAGTTCCGGGAGCACGGCCTGCGGGCCTTGTTGGGCCGATCAAGGGCGTTCTCACGCTGCATGACGCCGCAGCCGGGCCGCGATCAGGCGCCGTCGGACTCGTTAGCGGTGGTGAGCCGGATGCCGGTTATCAGATCCGGGCGGATGCGTACCGCGTAGTCCATCGCCCGGTGCACCCAGGGAGTGAGAAGTGCCTGGTAGCGAGCCAGTTCCTCGGAGTCGGTCACCAAGTGGGCGTAGCCGGTGGCCACCACGCTCCAGCCGAGGTGCGTGTCGGGCTCGATGGCGTCGGCCTCGTAGGCCACCACGACGCCTTGGCCATCGGCTTCCCCGGCGCGCGCGGTCAGAGCCGCGCCCTCGTGGGTGCGGATGACGATGTCGCCCTTGTCCAGGACGTGGTTGACCGGGCGGATGGTCGGCAGCGCGTGGCGGGTGAAGACGATCCGTCCGAAGGGCACGCTGCCCAGCAGCCGGAGGGCTTCGTCGCTGTCCAGCTCGATGCTTCGGCGCGGCCCGGCAGGGAGGGCCTGAGCGGTGTCGATGGTCATGGAGGGCTTCCGTGCGGTTCCGTGGTTCACTGCTGCGCTTCTTCGGCTGGGGCGGCGAGATGGCTGCACGGCCTGTCGCTATGGTCGCGACCGGTGCCCCGGTACGGCATGTGTCGTCCCTTCAAAGCATGGGTGGTGGACTGCGCGTGGCGCCCGGTCGGAAGCCATGGACAGACGGGACCAGCTCATTGGAACGGCACCGAAGCTCCTCATGCCAGGGCCGTTCGGCCTTTGTCCGTGTCCGGCCGGCCCTGCGCACCCCAGGAGTAGGCCCCGCGCATGATCTCCTGTATGTCACCGAGCATCGGCATGTGCGGGTTCGCCGGCGCTTCATGGTGACGTCGGTGATGACCGTGACGCGGTGGACGTCCGGCGCTGAGGCGCAGGACTACCCGTACACGAAGGCGGGTGACCGCCTCGCAGCGGCGGATCACCAAGCGCGCTCTTCTCGGCCGCTGTCCACGCGGCCGCCGCGCCATGGAGGCGGAGTGCGCCGGTGCCGGCCCAGGGCCGTCAGGCCTCGGCAGCGGGGCCATCGGACCTTCACCCCGTGGGGTGACGTGATGCCCGTTCGGGCAGTGCGGAGCCCTGTTCGGCTTCCCGGAGCATCAGGACCGTGACGCCGGACCGATGAGGGGGGGGGAGCCGACGAGTCGTTTCGCACCCTGCCGGAAGCGGTATCTCATGGCCGCGGGGCACTATGGGTGGGCAACAGGGCCGACCGGCCCTGTCACTTCGGCCCGGATCCGAGAAAGGATCACGGCACGGAGGGCCGATTCCGTCCATGAGCGGACATCGGTGCGGAACGCGGAACCAGGGAGCAGTTTGATGGCGGACAGCGAGCAGCCCGGCGCCGACAATCCGATCCGGGTCTTCCTGCTGGACGATCATGAGGTGGTACGGCGTGGAGTGGGCGACCTGCTGAACGACGAACCGGACATCGAGGTGATCGGCGAGGCCGGCACGGCGGAGCAGGCACTGGTGCGGGTTCCGGCGTTACGCCCGCAGGTGGCGGTGCTCGATGTCCGTCTGCCCGACGGCGACGGCGTGACCGTGTGCCGGGAACTCCGGTCACGCGTGCCCGAGCTCGCCTGCCTGATGCTGACCTCCTTCGACGACGAGGAGGCCCTGCTGGACTCGATCATGGCCGGCGCCTCCGGATACGTCCTGAAGCAGATCCAGGGTTCTGACCTGGTGTCCGCTGTTCGCACCGTGGCCGGCGGCCAGTCCCTGCTCGACGCCAGTGCCACCACCAAGCTGATGGCCCGGCTCCGCGGTGGTGGCCAGCAGCAGGAGGAGCAGCAGCCGGACGGACTGCAAGGCTTGACCGACCGGGAGCGGGAAATCCTGGCCCTGATCGGTGAAGGGCTGACCAACCGACAGATCGGTCAACGTCTCTACCTGGCCGAGAAGACGGTGAAGAACCACATCTCGCGTCTGCTGGCCAAGCTCGGCGTCGAGCGCCGCATCCAGGCCGCGGTCATCGCCACCCAGGTCCAGGACCGGCAGCGGCAGGAAGGGCTCTGAGCCCCGGGGCCTTGCCCCTGATCGGTGAATCTGATCTCGTACCGCTCCCTGTCGTGGGCCATAGCGCGTGCGGATGCCGCAGCTGCGGCTGGACGAGCTGTCGAGCACGCGGAGGCATCCGAGTGCGTGCTGCGGGCGGTGGACGACCTGGACGAGTCCCTGACGAACACCGCCCGCCACGCACACGCCGACCGGGCCGAGGCGCACCTTCGTCGAAGATGCGCGTCCCCTGCGGGAAGGACGCCTCCCGGGCGAAACGCATGAGCCGTTGCCGGTGCTGGGTGGGCAGCGCGCGCAGCATGCTCGGGGTGTTCATGGCCGGCCTCCCGGTCGGGTTGTACGAATGGGCTCCTCCAGCGTGTGGTGCCGACTCGGGCCGGGCGAGGGGCCATCGGGGCCGGAGCAGGGTCATCCGGCCCTGAGGCAGAGGGCAGCCAACGTGTCGCGAGTCCGGCCGCAGTTCCTCGCCTGTTCCGATCAATGGCGGCTCGTACGCCTATGCTCGCGAGGCTTTCGGGCGTTCGCCGGGTTCTGGAGAGCCTGCCAGGTTCGGTGCTTCCCGCCCAACGGGCCTCGATCCAGGGACCTTCAGCCCGACGGATGGAGACCTTCGGCATCCGGCGTAACGCCAGGCGTCGGGCGAGAGTGGCACACGTCCAGGAGACGACGATGCATACGTCCCCGAAGGGATCACCATCATGGCCGTGCGCGAGCACCCTCAACGGAGCCTGGGCGTCGGCCCGGACGCGCGGGACGGACCGCGCCCCGGGCCCGTCCCGCCGACGCCTGAGCAGGGTCCGCCGTCGTCGCTGAACGACCAGCGGCCCCTGCCCCCTACAACCCCCGACACGATGCTGGAATCGGGCCCCCTCGGGGCCCGATGCAGGAGGTGGAGAACATGCCGCGCACCATCACCGTAGGGCTCGACGGCTCGCCCGAGAGCCGTGCCGCCGCCGAATGGGCGGCCCGTGAGGCGCAGCTTCGCGGACTGCCGGTGGAGCTCGTCCAGGTCTGGGAGCCGATGCCGGAGCCCACGGCCCAGGCCCTGCTCCTCGGCGCCGAGGAGCACCAGCACGGGACCCAGAGGATTCCGTGCGAATCCGCCGAGGGCCTGCGACTGCGCCACCCCGGCGTCGAGGTGACAACCGAGCAGCTCACCGGACGGCCCGCCGACGCCCTGGTCGACGTGGCCAAGGAGGCCGAAATGCTCGTCCTCGGCTCACGCGGCCTGGGCCGGATCGGGGGATTCCTGCTCGGCTCGGTCGGTCTCGCGGTCATGGCGCGCACCGAGCGGCCCATCGTCTTCGTTCGTGCCGGCGAGCAGACCGTGGACGAGCACGAGATGGACAAGGCGGGCATCCCTTCCGCGGCCACGGCGTTCCGTCCCGTCGTTCTCGGGCTCGACGTCGCCGGCGCGGACGAGGCGTTGATCGAGTTCGCCTTCGAGGCCGCCGCGCGCCGCTCGGTTCCGCTGCGGGTCGTGCACGGCTGGAACCCGCCGCCCTACTACGCCTACGGCATGGTTCTGGAGCCCGCGGTCGAGCGGGAGATGGCCAAGGGCGACGCCGCAGTCCTGAACGAGGTGCTGCGGCCCTGGCAGCAGAAGTACCCCGACGTGGAGATCGTCGAGCAGTCGCGGTGCGGAAGCCCCTCGCTCCTCCTGATCGACGCCTCCCACGAGGCCTCTCTGGTCGTCGTCGGCCGGCGCATTCGCCGCTCCTCCGTCGGCTCCCAGGTCGGCACCGTCACCCACGCGGTCCTGCACCACTCCACCGCCCCCGTCGCCGTCGTCGCACACGACTGACGCGCTCACCCTTCCCGAGGAGAGAACAGATCATGAAGGCAGCGGTCGTACGGGCCTTCGGCGAGCCCTTGGTCATCGAGGAGCGCCCCGACCCCGAGCCCGGCCCCGGCCAGGTCCGCATCCGCGTCGAGGCCTCCGGACTGTGCCACACCGACATCCACGCCGCCCACGGCGACTGGCCGGTCAAGCCCATCCCACCCTTCGTCCCGGGACACGAAGGCGTCGGCGTCGTCGAGAAGCTCGGTGAGGGCGTCACCCACCTGTCCATCGGGCAGCGGGTCGCGGTGCCCTGGCTGGGTAAGGCGTGCGGGCGGTGTGAGCACTGCCTGTCCGGCTGGGAGACCCTGTGCGAGCAGCAGATCAACACCGGGTACGGTTGCGACGGCGGCTACGCCGAGAAGATGCTCGCCTGGGCCGACTTCGCCCAGCCCGTGCCAGAAGGCATCACCTCGCTTGACGCCGCTCCTCTGACCTGCGCCGGCGTGACCACCTACAAGGCCCTCAAGGTCGCCGACGTCCGGCCCAGCCAGCTCGTCGCGATCTCCGGCGTCGGCGGACTCGGACACCTCGCCCTGCAGTACGCGAAGATCGCCGGAGCCACCGTCGCGGCCATCGACGTCACCGATGACAAGCTCCAACTCGCCAAGGAACTCGGCGCCGACCTCGTCATCGACGCCCGCGAACAGGACGTCGGCAAGGAGCTGAAGAAGCACGGCGGCGCCCACGCCGCGATCGCGCTGGCGGTGAACCCGGCCGCGTTCGAGGCCGTCAACTCCGGTCTGCGACGAGGCGGCAAGCTCGTCCTGGTGGCCCTGCCCGCACACGGCACCATCCAGGTCCCGATCTTCGACACCGTCCTGGGCGGCACCTCGGTGATCGGCTCCATCGTCGGCACCCGGCAGGACCTCGCCGAGGTCTTCCAGCTCCACGCCGCCGACCGCACCAAGGTCATCTGTGAGACCCGCCCGCTCGCCTCCGTGAACGAGTCCATCGATGCCGTGCTGCGCGGTGAGGTCAAGGCCCGGATCGTCTTCGACCTGGACGCGGCAAGGTGAGCACGAGGGAACTCCCCCTGGTCGTCGGTGTCGACGGTTCCGAGCCGAGTCTGCGCGCCGTCGACTGGGCTGCCGACGAGGGCGCCCTTCGGGGAATGCGGCTGCGGCTGGTGTACGCCTCGTTGTGGGAACGGTACGAAGGCACCGCACTCGCGAACGATCTCGGCAAGCCCTCGGACCAATTGATGGCCGAGGACATCGTCGAGACCGCCGCACGACGGGTCCGTGCCCGCCGCCCCGGCGTGGAGGTCACCACCGGTGTCCTCCCCGAGGAACCCGAGTACGCGCTGGTACGGGAAAGCCGCACCGCCGCTGCCATGGTCCTCGGCTCACGGGGCCGGGGCAGCCTGGCCGAGGCGCTCCTGGGCTCCGTCAGCGTGACGGTGGCCGGCCACGCGCACTGCCCCGTGATCGTGCTGCGCGGCAGCCACGAGAACGCGGCCGTGCCCGGCACGCATGGCCGCGTTGTCGTGGGCGTCGGAGAGAAGCCGCAGGACGCGGCGGCGATGCGCTTCGCCGCCGAGGAGGCACGACGCCGAGGCGTGCCGCTGGAGGCCGTACGGGCCTGGCGCTGCCCCGGGCGAGAGGTGACTGACCATCCCCTGCCGCCCGGCGAACCGGTCCGGCTGCATGAAAAGAGGGCCGCGGAGGTGCTGGAGGCGGCTCTGCGGGACATCCCGGCCGACGTCGAGGTGCACCGGCGCACCGTCGAGGGCCACGCCCGCCAGGTCTTGCTCGACGCCTCGGCCGATGGTGACCTGCTCGTCGTTGGGGCCCGGCGCCGCGAGGGCCACTACGGCCTCCAACTGGGCCGCGTCGCCCACGGGGTACTGCACCACGCCGTCTGCCCCGTCGCCGTCGTACCGCGGAAGGCGTGAAGGCCGTGCCCGGCTCACAGGCTCGCCGCGTGATCGGGGACGTAGGTCTGCAGATTACGTGGCGGGCGCTCGTAGCCGGTCGACGGCGGTCGGTGCGGCAGTTCCAGAACCGGCGGGGGCACGTCGTGATAGGGGACCGAGCTGAGCAGGTGGGCGATCATGTTCAGCCGTGCCCGCCGCTTGTCGTCGCTCTCGACGACGTACCAGGGCGCCTCGGAGATGTCCGTGTGGATCAGCATCTCGTCCTTGGCCCGCGAGTAGGCCTCCCAACGGGTGATCGACTCCAGGTCCATCGGCGACAGCTTCCAGCGCCGCAGCGGATCCTCCAGACGGCGCCGGAACCTCTCCTGCTGCTCGGTGTCGCTCACCGAGAACCAGTACTTGCGCAGCAGGACCCCGTCCTCCACCAGCATCCGCTCGAAGATCGGACACTGCCGCAGGAAGAGCTGGTACTCCTCCTTCGTACAGAAACCCATCACGTGCTCGACCCCTGCCCGGTTGTACCAGGACCGGTCGAACAGCACGATTTCCCCAGCGGCGGGCAGGTGCTCGACGTACCGTTGGAAATACCACTGGGTGCGCTCGCGCTCGGTCGGCTTGGGCAGCGCCGCGATCCGCGCCACGCGCGGGTTCAGGTGCTCGGCGACCCGTTTGATGGTGCCGCCCTTGCCCGCGGCGTCCCGCCCCTCGAAGATCACGACCAGTCGGGCGCCCTCCGCTCGGCCCCACTCCTGCAGCTTCACCAACTCCGTCTGCAGGCGCAGCAGTTCCTTCTCGTACACATCGCGCGGCAGCTTCGCCGCCTTCTTACCGGCCATGCCGCCTCCACCACCGACGACTCACTGGGGCACCTATACCTGACCCCGATCAACAGGACACCACCGTACTTTCCGGCGAAGAACGGTGCACTGCCGCCATAGACCACGGAATGGCCAGTACCCGCGTCCGTCACCAGGCGCGGCGTTGCTGCCTGCGAAGGAGCCCACCATCATGACCGTACGCGTCGGCATCAACGGCTTCGGCCGCATCGGCCGCACCTATCTCCGCGCGGCCCTCGACCGCGCGGAGGCGTGCATCCAGGACGTCCACGTCGTCGCGATCAACGACATCGCCCCGCCCGCCGCCCTCGCCCACCTCCTGGAGTGCGACTCGACGTTCGGGCACATCGGACGCGAGGTCACGCACGACGACAGTTCGATCACCGTCGATGGTCGGCGTATCGACGTCTCCGCCGAACGCGACCCGGCCGTCCTGCACTGGTCCGATTACGGAGCCGACATCGTCATCGAGTCCACCGGCCGCTTCCGCGACCGCGACGCCGCGACCCTTCACCTGAAGGCGGGCGCCCGCACCGTGCTGCTCTCGGCGCCCGGCAAGGACGTGGACGCCACGATCGTGATGGGCGTCAACGACGACACCTACGACCGGCACCGTGACCGGATCGTCTCGGCCTCCTCCTGCACCACCAACTGCCTCGCGCCGATGGTCATGGTGCTCGACGAGACCTTCGGCATCGACCGCGGCCTGCTGGCCACCGTCCACGGCTACACCAACGACCAGTCCGTGCTCGACGGCCCCCACAAGGACCTGCGCCGCGCCCGCTCCGCGGCGCTGAGCATCATCCCGACCAGCACGGGCGCCGCCCGCGCCGTCGGTCTCGTCCTGCCGGAGCCGGCCGGTGCGCTGGACGGGGGCGCCGTCCGGGTGCCCGTGGAGGACGGCTCGCTCACCGACCTCACGGTGGTGCTGAACCGCGAGGCCACGGCGGATGAGATCAACGCCGCCTTCGCCGCGGCGGCGAAGGGCCCGCTGAACGGCATCCTGCGTGTCTCGACGGCGCCCATCGTCTCCCGCGACGTCATCGGTGACCCGGCCTCCTGCGTCCTCGACGCCGCGCTCACCCAGGCCAACGGCACCCTCGCCAAGGTCTTCGGCTGGTACGACAAGGAATGGGGCTACGCGAACCGGCTCCTCGACCTCACCGCGTTGGTCGCCGACGATTGAGGAGGCAGTGGGGGCGACAGCGCGGACGCCTCTTTCGAACAATTGTTCGCCAAGGTGTCTCGTGCGCGTCCCGGAAGTCGCTCACCGTCCTCGAACGCCTGACCAGACGCGGGGCGCACACCGGGCGTCACAAAGCCGCCCGTGGTTCTCACCGCGGCCCCGGGCGTGCGCCGCTGCTCTTCGCCGCCTGGCCCTTCACCGCCTCGTCCACATGCTCACCGCGCCGATCGGCTACCTCATCCGCCCTTACATCGTCTACCGCAGCCGCGATGCCCAGCTCGGCGCGCGAGCTCCCCGCCGCGGCTGGGAGCGTGCTGGCTGATCCCTGCCGTCCCGTCTTGTGCGTCGGCCGTGTCACGTCCCGGAGCGGAAGGGCTCCGGCTCCTTTCGAGGGTCGCTCCGTATGGTTCTCTGCGGCAGGTGTGGCCCGAACGGCCCTGTTGGGTATCCGGCACGGGGGAAGATAGTGGGGCGTACTGGAACGTATGGCACCCAAACCCTTGCCTCGGGAAGGACCCCGATGTCCGTCGACACGCAGCAGGCGCCCGCCCGGCTCAAAGAGGACGAGCTGAGGTCCCTGGACGCCCATTGGCGCGCCGCGAACTATCTGTCCGTCGGCCAGATCTACCTGATGGCCAACCCCCTGCTGACCGAGCCACTGCGTCCCGAGCACGTCAAGCCTCGGTTACTGGGTCATTGGGGCACTTCGCCCGGACTGAATCTGGTGCACACCCACCTCAACCGCGTCATCAAGGACCGCGACCTGGATGCCCTGTGCATCTGGGGGCCCGGGCACGGCGGCCCGGCCGTGCTGGCCAACTCCTGGCTGGAGGGCTCGTACACCGAGACCTACCCCGACATCATGCGGGACGCGGCCGGCATGGCCCGGCTGTTCAAACAGTTCTCCTTCCCCGGAGGGGTGCCCAGCCACGTCGCCCCGGAGACCCCGGGCTCGATCCACGAAGGCGGCGAACTCGGCTACTCGCTCTCCCACGCCTACGGTGCCGCCCTCGACAACCCGAACCTCCTGGTGGCCTGCGTGATCGGTGACGGGGAGGCGGAGACCGGCCCGCTGGCCGCCTCCTGGCACTCCAACAAGTTCCTCGACCCGGTCCACGACGGCGCCGTCCTGCCGATCCTGCACCTCAACGGCTACAAGATCGCCAATCCGACCGTGCTGTCCCGCCTGCCCGAGCGTGAACTCGACGAACTGCTGCGCGGCTACGGTCACGCCCCCCTTCACGTCTCCGGCGACGACCCTATGGCTGTCCACCGGGCGATGGCCGGCGCGATGGATGACGCTTTGGAGCGCATCGCGTCCATCCAGAGCAGTGCCCGTGAGAATGACGTCGGGGAGCGGCCGCACTGGCCGGTGATCGTGCTGCGCACCCCTAAGGGCTGGACCGGCCCGGCCGAGGTCGACGGCCTGCCCGTGGAGGGCACCTGGCGCGCCCATCAGGTCCCGCTGGCCGCCGTCCGGGACAACCGCGAGCACCTGCGGCAACTGGAGCAGTGGATGCGCTCCTACCGGCCCGAGGAGCTGTTCGACGAGCACGGCGCACCGCGCGCCGAGGTGCTCGCCTGTGTTCCCGAGGGCAGGCGCCGGCTGGGCGCCAACCCGCACGCCAACGGTGGCCTGCTGCTGCGCGAGCTTCCCCTGCCACCCCTGGAGAGGTACGCCGTCGAGGTCGACAAGCACGGTGCGACCATGCACGAACCCACCCGTGTTCTCGGCGACATGCTCCGGGACGTCATGCAGGACACGAGTGGGCGGCGCGACTTCCGCCTCGTCGGCCCTGACGAGACCGCCTCCAACCGGCTCCAGGCAGTCTACGCGGCCAGCGGCAAGGCCTGGCAGGCCCAGGTGCTCCAGGTGGATGAGCACCTCGAGCGGCACGGCCGGGTGATGGAGATCCTGTCCGAACATACCTGCCAAGGGTGGTTGGAGGGCTACCTCCTCACCGGCCGGCACGGAGTGTTCTCCTGCTACGAGGCGTTCGTACACATCGTCGACTCGATGGTCAACCAGCACATCAAATGGCTGCGTACCACTCGCCGGCTGCCGTGGCGTGCTCCTATTGCCTCGCTCAACTACTTGCTCACCTCGCACGTGTGGCGCCAGGACCACAACGGCTTCTCGCATCAGGACCCCGGGTTCGTCGACCACATCCTCAACAAGAGTCCCGAGGCGGTGCGGGTCTACCTGCCGCCGGACGCCAACACGCTGCTGTCCGTGGCCGATCACGCCCTGCGCAGCAAGGACTACGTCAACGTGATCGTGGCGGCAAGCAACCCTGCTTCGACTGGCTCTCCATGGAGGAAGCGAAGGTCCACTGTGCGCGCGGCGCCGGTATCTGGGAGTGGGCGGGCACCGAGGACGGCTCCCGTGAACCGGATGTGGTGATGGCCGGCGCGGGCGACGTGCCCACCCAGGAGGTGCTGGCCGCCGCCCAGTTGCTGCGTCGGCACCTGCCCGAGCTGGTCGTGCGGGTGGTCAATGTCGTCGACATCGCCCGGCTGCTGCCGAGCGAGGAACACCCGCACGGGATGACCGACTTTGAGTACGACGGCCTGTTCACCGCCGACAAGCCGGTGATCTTCGCCTATCACGGCTACCCGTGGTTGATCCACCGCCTGGCCTACCGCCGTACCGGCCACGGCAACGTGCATGTGCGCGGCTACAAGGAGATCGGTACCACGACCACACCCTTCGACATGGTCGTCCGCAACGACCTCGACCGCTACCGCCTGGTCATGGACGTCATCGACCGTGTCCCCGGCCTCGCGGTCCGCGCGGCGGTCGTACGTCAGCGCATGGAGGACGCCCGGCAGCGCCACCACATGTGGATCCGCGAGCACGGCATGGACCTGCCCGAAGTCGCCGACTGGACGTGGGACGGCTGACCAGCCGTCTTGCCTGTCTCGGACGCCCCCGCCGCCCGATAGGGCAGCCGGGGCGTGCGGTCGGCTCGCTGGTGCTGTGTGCGGGAAGCGTTCAGTCCTTCGAGGAGAGCGGAACGGCCCACTCGACGACGGTGCCGCTCGGTTGGTTGGCGGAGACGCTGGAGCTGCCGCCCAACTCCTCCGCCCGCTTGCGGAGGTTGGCCAAGCCGCTGCGGCGGGTGATCGCCGGGTCGATTCCGCGGCCGTTGTCGGCCACACGCAGCTTCAGGAAGGCGTCGGTGATCTCAACCGTGACGTCGACGGTGGTGGCGTGCGCGTGCCGGGCGGCGTTGGACAGCGCCTCGCCGAGCACGGCCTGCACCTGCTCGACTTGTTCCGCGGAGACGGCCGTGTCCAGCAGTCCGGTCATGCGCAGCGCGGGGGTGAAGCCCAGCGATTCGGCGGCCCGTTCGGTGGCCGCCACCAGCTGGGCGCGCAGCCCACTGCCGCGACGTGACCGATCGTGCTCGCGGAGTGCGTAGATGGTGGAACGGATGATCTTGATGGTGTCGTCCAGGTCCTCCACGACTCGCTGGATCCGTTCGCTCACCTGCGGCCGGTCCGAGACCCGGCCCAGCGTGGACTGCAGGGACAGCGCGCCCGCGAACAGCCGCTGGATGACCAGGTCGTGCAGGTCCCGGGCAATCCGGTCGCGGTCGTTGAGGACGACCATGCGCTCGGTGTCCCGCCGGTGCTCGGCCACGTCCAGGGCCAGCGCGGCCTGGTTGCCGAATCCGGTGACCATGTCGATCACGGCGTCGGTGAAGAGCACGCCGCCTGGTACGTTCGCGACCTGCAGCACTCCGCGGACGTGCTCCCGGGTGCCGAGGGGGACGAAGAACGCCGGCCCCAGCTCGACCACCGAGGCGCTGCCGCCCTCGGCGCGCGGGTCGGCGCTCATGGCCTCGCTGGTGATCGTCTCGCCGGACGTGTAGACCTTGGCGGCCAGGGCCGTGGCGGGCAGCAGAAGCCCGCGGACCTCTTCGGCCTGCGTTCCCGAGGCGGCCTCGATGACCAGCTCGCCCTTGTCGCCGACCGGCACCGCCAGGGTGACCAGGTCCGCGCCGGCCATCTCGCGCACGGTGGCGGTGAAGGATCCCAGCACCGCGGCGGGCTCCGCGCCGGACAGGAGGCTGCGGGTCAGTTCGTTGCTGGCCGCCAGCCACCGCTGTCGGCGGTGGGCGTCGTCGTATAACCGGGCATTGTCGATCGCCACGCCGGCCGCCGCGGCCAGGGTGCGCAGCACCGCCTCGTCGTCGGTGTCGAACTCCGTGCCGCTTTGCTTGTTGGTCAGGTACAGGTTCCCGAAGACCTGGTCGCGCACGCGGACGGGGGCGCCGACGAAACCGGTCATCGGCGGGTGCCCCTCCGGGAAGCCGGAGGATGCCGGATGCGCCGCCAGGTTCGCCAGACGCAGCGGCTCCGGGTGACGGATGAGCAAGCCGAGGATGCCCTCGCCGCGCGGGTAATGCCCGATGCGGGCGATCGTCTCCTCGTCGATACCGACGGTGACGAACTGCTTGATCGTGCCTTCCTCACCGAGGACGCCGAGCGCCCCGTACTGGGCGTCGACCAGGGTGACCGCCGACTCCACGATGCGGTGCAGCACCACCTCCAGGTCGAGGTCGGAGCCTACGGCCAGCACCGCGTCGAGCAGCGTGTGGACCCGGTCCCGGGCCGCCCGCACCTGCGCGACCTGCTGCTGCAGGTCGTCCAGCAGTACGTCCAGCCGCAGCTGTGGAGACAGCCCGGATGTCTCCGCGTCACGCGAACCCTGCGCGCGTTCCTCCACCACAGCTCCCCTTACCGCCTCGCCGGCACACTCCCCAAGGATGCCCGACGAGCCGAATCCGTTCGACGGCGCCAGGCCGGTCGCGTGGGCGCGGCTTACGAGCGGTCGTGCTGGTAGGGCGCCCCACGGCTGTTCCCGCTGCATCGGGCGTTACTTGCATCGGAGCGTCGATTCAGGGCACCTTGAACGCCGTCGTACAGGGGAGAGTCGGGCAACATCCAGTAGGCGTCCGATGGACGGGCGAATCTCGGCCATGGCTGCCGGTCCACGTTGCTGTTGGTTTCCTGCATGAAGGCTTCAACGATCTGCGAGTTGGCGGGCGACTGCTGATTTTCAGACGTCGGCGAGCGTATGGAACGAACAGTTGATGCGAATGTGTCAGCGCTGGGACGTGAATAGTTGCTGCAGCAACGCCGCAGCCTGGCGGTGACGATGGGCCTCCGAGTGGACAGCACTCCCTATCACTGCAGCACGGTGCCGTACCCGGGCAATTGGCGCTTTCGCCCCCGCATCGGTGATTGAGGGATGGAGATTCAGGAAGACCATGAGCTGTGGCTGAACTCAGTGAGGCAGAGGGCGGTAGGCCCGGTGATGGCGCGAACACGACAGGGTCGGCCGGCGATGACCAAGGTCGGCGTCGCGCTGACACTGCGGATGTCAGCGCGACGCCATCAGGACCAGCTGCCGATGCCGACGAGCAAAGACGGAGATCAGGCGGTGAACGGGACGCTGTGGGTGCCGGAAACCTGTGTCACCCCCTATGCGACCTGCGTGTATTCGTGGATGAGGCCGCCGAGTCGATCGCGTCGATGGATGCGGGTGTTGTCGGTGGCGGTGGGTGGTTCGGGCTCGGTGAGTAGGTCCGGCGCCCGTTGTCCGAGGGATCGGTGTGGCCGGTGTGGGTTGTAGTGCTCCGCATATTCACTGAGGACGAGGCGTAGGTGGCGCTCTCCCGTGCTCAGGATGCGGTCGGTTGCCTCGTGTCGACATGATCGGATCCAGCGTTCCGCGATGGTGTTCATCCGGGGTACCCGGGGCAGTGTCGGAAGGACGTCTA
>NZ_JAIWIH010000057.1:0-31490 GCF_052851135.1 Streptomyces sp. BRA346
CAGATCCGCCAGGAAGCTCAGCGTCTGTGTCCGGAGAAGGGCATCTGCGTGTTGGACACCGGAGCGTGGGAGCGGAGGCAGGACGGCCCGCACCTCGCGGTGATGAGCGCGGTCGACGTCGTGATCCTGTGTCTCCAGCCGACACCCAATGAGCTGGAACGGGCGACGTCGGTGCTGGGCTACATCCAGCAGTTGCAGAGCACAGGGGCCCCGGCGCCGGAGCTGCACGTCATGCTGACGATGGTCGGTCGGAGCGTGGCGGCGGACCAGCTGGAGGACAAGCTGACGGCTGCCGGGTATCCGGTGCTGCAGTCCCGGTTCAAGTTCTCCAGCGCGCTGAACGGCCCGGCGCACATCTTCAAGCAGTCGGTCAAGATCAGGCCGGGGTCGGCCACGGACCGGATGGCGCGGGAGGTCCTGGAGGTGGTGGCCCGATGAGCAGGGCATCGGACAGGGCGAGCGCCAGCTTCGGGGACGTGCTGGTGTCGGGCCTGGCAACCCGCGGCAGAGGCGCCCAGCTGCCCGCGCAAACGACTCCCCAGGCAGATGTGGAACTGCCCCCGGAGGCGCGGCTGGAGGAGCTGGAGAACCGCATCCAGGCGTCCGTGGAGGGCTACCAGCGGAGCGTGAGGCAACTGCAGTTGCAGCACCGGCAGGAGCTGGGGCTGCTGCTGGAGGAGATCCGCGCGGACAAACGGCTCTACCAGGCGGCTGGCTACAAGCGGTTCGGCCACTACATCAAGGGCCGGTGGGGCTGGGACCGCTCGTACGCGTACCGGCTGATGGACCTGGCCCTGGTCCGGCGGGCCCTGGCACCGCTCGGCGCGGAGGCGGTCGACGCACTGCCGGAAGGGCAGGCTCGCCCCCTGGCGCCCGTGGTCCGGCACAACGGCGACGAGGCGGCCCGGGAGCTGCTGCAGACGGTCGGCCAGGAGGCCACGGGCTCGGGCAAGAAGGTGACCGCGGCCGCCATCACGAAGACGCGCGACACACTGAAGCTCGGCGTCGCACCCTCCGGCGAACTGTCGCCAATTGGCGACAGTTCCGAGGACGAGGTGGTCGACGCCGAGCTGGTCGAAGACGAGGACGCCAGCGAAACGGACGACGAGGCGGCGGAGCTGGTCAACCAGCAGATCCGGGCCGCTGCCAACACTGCCGCGAAAGCCGTACGGCTCCTGGACGAGGTACTGAGCCGTGGCGTCGCCCCGTTCGACGCGAGCGAGGCCGCGCAGGATCTGAGCCGCATCCGCTCCGCGGCCGTCCGACTGGAGCGCCGGGCGGGCGGACTGCCCGGCCCAGCCGATTCGTAGACGAGCACAGCAGAGGGCCCCCGCTACGGCGAGGGCCCTCTGCTGTGCTCAAAGACGCTTGGCACACTTTTTTAGATCAGTTCAGCTCTGCCTGGGCGGCTTTCAGCAGGGCCTGGACGTCCAGCTCCTGCCCGGCCTCCAGCCGTCGCTGCTGGCGGGCGGACGAGGCGGCCACGATCGCGGCCACCTTCGCCTCCTCTTGGCGGTACTCCCACTGGGCCGTCGCCACGGTGCCGCTCACCTCGATCGCCTTGAGTCGGGCGGCGTTGGCCCCCCGGGCCTCCTCCATGGCCAGCTCGTGGTCCTGGGCCCGTTCCTCGCGCCGGTCGGTCCGCCACAGGGGTGCGCACACCGCGTACACCGCGGCGGTGGCCCCGGCCCAGAGCAGGGCGGCCAGCTGCCAGTCCGGCGTCCAGGCGGTCACCCCGGCCACGGCCAGCACTGCGGCCGCCGAAAAGCTCATGCGCACGGTGTCGTTGTCGCCGTGCGGCTTGGAAGCGGCGATGCACCCGGCGCAGCCCGCGAGTGCGGCCAGCGTTCCCGTGATCCACAGCGGGCGGGGGGAGCCGTCCGGGATCTGCCCGTTCCAGCTCCAGGCGAGCGCGGACATGGCCGTGGTCGACAGGCCTGGCGCCAGCCTCCCGAAGTGCTCCCATAGCCAGCGGCCGGCGGACTGCCGGGGCGGGAGCTGCGGGGCCGGGCGGAACGTGGCGGGGACCTGCTGGCGGTGGGCCTGCTCGATCAGGTAGAGCGCCGGATCGAAGGGCGCGGGGCTCTGCTGCTGCTCGGTCACAGCGTCCTCTCCTGTCCGTCTCGGGTCAGTTCCTGCTGCTGCTCGGTGGAGCGGTACCGCTGGTCCCGCTGCTGCCGCTCGGTCTCCTCCTGCTGCTGCTCGCGGGAGCCGATGGCGGGGTAGTCGTCGAGCAGCGCTGCGGTCACCGCGCGGGCCGCGTCGTGCTTGGCGGCCTCGGTCACCTCCTCGTCGTCCAGGACTCGGTCGAGCCATTCCTGAACATCGCGCGGGTCCCAAGCCGCCAGGTCGTCGGGAATGTGCTGGCTCACCGGGTCATCTCCTGTCCGTGGGTGTGGGTGAGTTCGTGCTGGTGCTGCTGCTCGGTGGAGCGGTACCGCTCGTCCCGCTCCCGCCGCTGGGCCTCCTCCTGCTGCTGCCGCGCGTCCTTCTCGCGCTGCCTGCGCTCGGGGAGGGTGGGGCCGTTCTTGCCCCACACGGTCACCTCGCCCGGGTTGGCGGTGCCCTCCGGCGGGGCGTCGATCTCGGCAATCTCCTGGTCGCGGTAGACGACGGTCCCCAACGGGGTGATGCGGAACCCGTGGTCGCCCTGGGACGGGTCGTCCCGCACGATCCGGCGGCCGTCGATGGACACCCCCTGGTGGTCCAGCGCCACCTCGTGGCCGTGCCGCTCGATCGTCAGGCGGGCCTGCCCGCTCCGGGCCATCTCGCGGTCCCACTGCCAGGGGTTGAACTCGTCCCTGTTGCTCACGCCGCCGCCTCCTGGTCCGCCAGTTCGGCCAGGACGCGGGCGTGGCACGGCTGCCCCTCGGGGCACCAGCACCCGAGCCGCCGGCCGCGCAGCTTCGGCAGCTCGCGCGCCACCAGCTCCGGCCGCTCGGCCAGCCAGCCGCGGTACCGCTCGACCACCTCGGCGGCGTCGCCGTGCTTGCCGACCTTGAAGGGGTTGGCAAGCACGTGGCCGTGCAGGCTCCACCCGCCCTGGTACATCGGGCGGCCGACATAGACGACGTCTTCGATCGCGGGGTCGCCCTTGCGTCCCTTGAGGCACACCACCGTGGTGGGGCCCGGGGCGTCCGGGCGCGGGCGGCTGGGCTGGGCTGCGCACTGCGGGCAGTCGCACATGCCCCGACAGGCCCGGTCCGCCAGCCACACCGGGACGTACAGCGTCCGGGCGCGCTGGGGGTCGTGAGGGGCGGGAACGCGCAGATGCGTCTCCGGCGTGGGCGCGTACGGGCCGTGCTTGGCACTCCGCTGCGTCTCACGCAGTTCACGGCACCGGTCGTGCCGCCCGCTTCGGCAGAGCGGGCACGGAAGCTGGCACGGGCACTTCGGTTCCCAGTTCTGGTCCGGGTCGCACCACCAGGCGGCCTCGTTCGCCAGGTGGTAGTCGGCGATGACGTGCTGAGCGATCCAGTCGACGCTCGCAGCGCTCATCGGCTCCAGCGCTTTGGCGGGCCTCGCCGAACTGTCGCCAATTGGCGACAGAAGTGCGGCCGCCGGCCGGGCCGGGCCCGCCGTGGTGGCGGGCTCCGGCTCGGCGGCGGGCAGGTCCATGGCCAGCTGGTAGCCGCCGTTCATCTGCTGGGGGTCTCGACGGCGGGCCATCACAGCACCTCCAGCAGGGCGGAGGCGATCCACTGGGCGATGTTGCACGGGACGGCGTTCCCGGCCTGCATGGTCTGCTCGCTGCCGGTGCCCAGCACTGTGTACTCGTCAGGGATGCGCTGCCCGCGCAGGTGCTCGCGGGCGGAGAGCATCCGGAAGTAGCAGTTCTCCAGCTCGATGTCCTCAGCCGGAGCGTCCGACCCCAGGACGAGACCAGCCGACTCCCGGGTGGCGATCGTGTGCAGCGGCGCCGCGGTGGTGGTCGGGCTCGCCTTGCGGTAGGGGATCACCAGCCCGTGGTGATTGCCTCCGGCGGTGATCGCGGCCAGCGGGTCATCAATCGCCCGTGTGGTGCTGCCTCCGCCCCGGTGTTCGGTGATGAACGGGGCGGGCAGCAGGAGGCCTTCGCTTTCCCGGGTGAGCCGGGTCCGCATGGGCACGGTCACCGCGGTGGTGTCGGTGTTCCAGCTGCCCCCGGTGGGCACGAGCATGGGCGGCACGGCGATGCCGTCACCGATCTTGACCGTGCGGGTGGCCAGCGGCCAGGCGTGCGCGGGCACGGCCCGCCCGTCGCCGGGGTCGGAGTGGGTGACGGTCACGACGCTGGGGACCCGGTGCTTCTGCAGCCCCAGCCTGATCTTGCGCAGGGTGGAGGGCACCAGCGGGCGCATCCCGCGTGCGGCGCGGTCGGCGATCCGGGTGCCGATGTCGCTCCAGTCGATCACCGATCCGGCGGGCCGGACGTAGGGCTCCACGATGCGGTGACGGCACTTGCCGTTCGGGCAGCGGTAGTCGTACTGCTGCCGGTATTTGCCGATCGTCCGGCCGTTGCGCCAGGCCTGGACGGCCAGGACGTCCTCCTCGCAGGTCGGGCACCACGCGGGCGGCCGCAGCGTGAGGTCGGGTTTCGGCATGCCCTTCCGGGTGAAGACCACGAAGATCCGGTCCCGCCACTGCGGGGCGTGCGGGTTGTCCTCCCCGCCGACGTGCGCGGCGGAGACGGACACGATCTGGTGGTCAAAGCCGAGAATGTCCATGCCCTGCAGCCACCAGTGGAACAGCGGCCATGCGGTCGCGAAGCGCGGCACGTTCTCGCACACCACCGCGTCGAACTCGTGCACTTCGGCGGCGCGCAGGATGTCGTACGCGGTCGCCCTGGTCCGCTCCCAGGCCGCATCCGCGATCGGGCCCTCTTCCAGCAGATCCAGCTGGCCCGGCGTGGGGGGCGCCTTGCGGCGCTTGACCCCATCGGCCGGGCTGCCCTCGGTGCAGATCGGGGAGCCGACCAGGACCCGGGCCTTTGGGAGCCTGCGCATGTCGTAGTGGTCGAGATCGACGCACAGGTGCTCGGCCTCGGGGAAGTTGGCCGCGTGCGTGTCGACCGCGCGCTGCCAGTGGTTGGCGCCCAGCACCACATCGAATCCGGCGCGGCGGAATCCCTCGCTGTCCCCGCCGGCGCCGCAGAACAGGTGGATGGAGGTGGGGCGGGAGGTCGCGGAACGGCGCATCATCGGCCCGTCTCCTCTCCCAGCAGCCGCGCGGCACTGGCGGCGTCCAGCTGCTCGCGGACCTGCTCCAGCAGGGCGGGCGGCGGTACCCACAGCCCCTGGCGCCCCTTCCAGACGACCGGGAGCGGGAGGGCAGTCACCTCGTCCAGGACGTGGTGGAACTGGCCCTGCGCGGACCACGGAGTGCACGGGGTGCGCTCGCTGGCGCTGTCGTGGCAGTCGATGACCCGGGCGACCGCGACAACGGCGCCCAGGTCGAGCTGCAGGCCGCGGACCACGGCGGTGACCATGGGGCCGTGTCGCTGGTCCAGGGTCTGGCCCGCGTGGATGAGCACGGGGCCCCGGTAGCTGGTCGGCCACACCCGGTTCTCCACGCGCTTGTCCGCGTGGGCGATGGCGGCCGCCCAGGGCTGGCGGATCGTAAGAGCACGCATCAGGCGATCACCGACCACAGGGACTTCCCCATCCCGTACAGGACGAGGGCGATCACCACCGCGGCGGTCACCACCGTGTGCGTGGCCTTCAGGACGGGCCGGATGCCCACGGGCGCCCCGACGAGGGCGAATGCGAGGGCGGCGGCCAGCACGGCGGTGCCGTACGTGGTGACGGCGGTCAGCAGGGCCTCGATCGCGTTCCGCCCGATCTCCACGGAGGTTGCCAGGACCAGCGCGGAGAGGACGAGGGCGGCGGTTGCCACGAGACGGTCGCGGGTGATGCTCACGCGGACGCACCTCCCTGCGGGGCCACGACGATGAACGCCTGGCCGGGGAGGTCGTAGTGGACGTGGGCGGTCGGGTAGTCGCTGGCGCGGTACTCCCCGGCCAGCCACTCGGCGCGGTTCTCGGCGCGGAGGTCGGCGTCGGGGATCCGCTCCAGCTCAACGGTGTTGGTGCAGTGCGGCATGGATGTGCCTCTCCATCAAGGCGAGCAAGGGGGAGGGCGGGCCAGTCGCCAATTGGCGACTGGCCCGCCGGGGGCCCTATCGGGCGGGGTGCGGCCGCGCGGGCTGCTGCTGCGACTGGCGTCCGTCGCGCTGGTGCGGCTCCGGCCGGATCGGCAGGGGCGGGCGGGTGTCGCTCATCGGCGCACCGGCCCGGTCTGGCCGTGACGCTGCAGGTCCTCTAACGCCTTCCGGCGCGCGGCGTCCGACGCGGCGGCCGCCTCAGCGGCTTCCTTCGCCTTCTTCTCCTGCTCGGTCATCCGGTCACCGCCAGCTGGCAGTAGCAGCGGCGGAGGGTGGTGGCCTGGCCGTTGCGGCGGGTCACGACGGTGTCGAACTGGTTGCAGTTGGCGCAGGCGGTGCTGAACGCCGGGCCCTTCTTGCCGACCAGCACGAGGCGAGGTCGGCTTGCGGGGACTGTGATGGAGGTGCCGGTGGTCCGGCTGGCAGACTTCTGCACGGAGATCCCTCTCTCTGCATAGGGGTGTCCCAGCTCGGAAGGCGTTGGAGTCGCCGTTCCGGGCGGAGAGGGTCGGGGGCGGGAACCCCCGGCCCTCTCGCTACATGGAAAACACTAAATGCCAGAGTCTTGAACTTCAAGACTCTTGGGGTATGATTCTTTTCGTGGACAAGACGAAGGGAGGGCGCCCCATGAAGGGCTCGGTCCGTGAACGACCGCCCGGCCATGCGCCGCCAAAGTTCCAAGGTCATAGCCTCTTGGGGTCACTGACTCCGAAACCCCGAGGGGGCGACATGGCAGAGGAACCGCCGGCGCGGCGCTCGTCGAATCTCAGCGAGGCGGCGGCGACGGCCCGCAAGCAGCTGTCACCGAAGTACGTACAGCTGCGCGGCGACCAGCAGATCGAGCTGGACGTTCTGGCGCGGGAACTGCAAGCCGCTCGCGCGCACAAGGGGGAACGGATCACGGCGAACACCGTGATCCGGGTTGCCGTTGACGTGATCCTCGCTCACCGAGAACGCCTTGTCGGGGACACCGAGAAGGAACTGCGCAGCAACCTGCTGGCGTACATCAAGGAACTGGAAGGTCAGCCCATCGCCCCGGAAGGCGACGACGGGGCTTGACATACGAGGACCCCGGTGGTGAGGACACACCACCAGGGCCAGGACGCAGAAGACTTGGAGAGCTACATGCGTCACCACCAGGGTACGGCCGTAGATCCCCCCGGATCTGCCACTGCCCCTGAAGAGAAGAAGGAATTGCCGGAGCTGACCCGGGTTCACCGACTGCTGATCGGTGTCGTGGTCGTCGGCGCGGTGGTCATCGCCTCCATCGGCTTCGCGGGTTCTTACTCCGCGGTCCGCGACCTCGCCGAGGAGAAGGGGTTCGGCGCCTTCGCCAACGCCTTCCCGATCGGGATCGACGCCGGAATCTGCGTCTTGCTGGCCCTGGATCTGCTGCTGACCTGGATCCGCATCCCATTCCCCCTGCTGCGCCAGACCGCGTGGATGCTGACCGTGGCCACCATCGCCTTCAACGGCGCGGCCGCCTGGCCGGACCCGATCGGGGTCGGCATGCACGCCGTGATCCCGGTGCTCTTCGTGGTCTCCGTTGAGGCCGCCCGGCACGCGGTCGGCCGGATCGCCGACATCACCGCCGACCGGCACATGGAGGGCGTCCGGGTCACTCGGTGGCTGCTCTCTCCCTTGCCCACTTTCAAGCTGTGGCGCCGGATGAAGCTCTGGGAGATCCGCAGCTATGAGGTGGCCGTGGAGAGGGAGCAGGACCGCATGGTCTATCAGGCCCGGCTGCAGGCCCGGTACGGGCGGCAGTGGAGGCGGAAGGCGCCGGTCGAGGCGCTGATGCCGCTGCGACTGGCCCGCTACGGTGTGCCGTTGGCGGAGACGGCGCCAGCGGGGCTGGAGGCGGCTGGTATCACGGAGCCTCTGCCGCTGGAACGGGTCGACGTCCGCCGGGAGCTGGAAGCGGGTGAGGAAACGGCCGTACCCCTGGTGGACGTCGATTCGACGGAGGCGTACGCCATGGAGGAGTCCGTGGATGAGCCGGTGGAGCAGCACCAAGGAGACGAGGCTGCTGCAGCCGAGCATCCCGTGGCCCCCTGGACTCCGGAGATGGGGCAGGGCGAGATCCAGTACCAGGACCTTGTGAACCATCTCCGCGAACACGGGCGTTTCCCGAACCGCGACCAGTTGCTGGCAGCGCAGTCGCAGCCGGTCGCGGCCCGCGGTGAGGGACGGTCCGCGGTCCAGGCTCGGGTCGACCACTTCGAGCACGCGGTGGACGAGGCGGACCTGTCGCCAATTGGCGACACCGGGCCGGTTCCCGCCGAGCAGCTGGTGGAGAGCAGGGACGTTCCGCTGCCCCAGCCTCCGGCCGAAACCGCCGACGAGGAGCCCGGTCTTGAAGGGGTGGAGCTGCTGGAGCACCACTTCCTGCAGCTGCCCGCAGAGGAGCAGGCCCGCTCAGCCAGTGCCCTGGCCAAGGTGCTGCATGAAGGCGCCGGATTCACCGAGGGCACCGCGCGGAAATACCTCGGCCTCATCAAGAAAAAGCACGCTCAAGCGTGATTCCGCCCTGGAAACCCGGTCCCGTTTGTCACACCTGGCTCGTACGGTGGCGATGGTCACCGGTTTCCGTTCAATTTGGCGCCCCCGGAAAGGCGCTTGCACCGCCGGATCCGGGGACTTCGCGACAGAGGAGATATCTCGTGTCACGCAAGGAAGAGAGTACGACCACCAACACCACTGACCTGCCGGGGGGCCTGGAACCGCAGCAAATGCGGGGAATCCTCGCCTCCCGCAAGCCCTCGACGGCTTCCCGTGCCGGGCTCAGCGCCTCCGCTCTCGGCCTGCCTGCCGTGGCGGTGGCTGCTGGCACCGAGGACAAGGGCGGACTGCCGGATCCCTCGATCGGCGTCCTGCTGGACGGTATTGGCACCGTGGCCTCGAACTGGCCGCTCGGCGGCTGGCCCGGCTTCGTCGCGACCGGGGCGGCCGCCGGGGGCTTGGGCTACATGCATCTGAAGCAGAAGTGGGGCCTGGGTAAGACCGGCCCCACAGCCAGCCCGAAAGAAGCCGATCGTGTCGGGTTCGCGAATCAGGCGGAGCTGAAGAAATGGCTGTCGAACTCGGGCCTGCGGGCCCGTGCGGCGACCCTTCGCCCGTCCCTGGAAGGGGTCAAGGGCCGTTCCATCAGCCCGCACGAGGTCGGGCTGCACCTCGGCACGGACCTGCTCCACAAGAAGGGGTTGTTCATCGCCTGCGAGGACATCGTGCTGATGTACGCCCCGCCCCGGTCCGGTAAATCCGCGCAGTACGGCAACGCGGTCATCGACGCGGCCGGCGCCTGCGTGGTGACCTCGACTCGCGGTGACCTCTACGAACACACCCACCAGCTGAGGCGCGAACACAACCGGCCCGTGTGGGTGTTCAACGCGGGCGTGAGCGGGGTGGAGAACACCCTGGCCTGGAACCTCGTGGAAGGCTGCCAGGACCCCGTGGTGGCCCTGCGGCGAGCCGGGTACATCCTCGCGGCCTCGGCCAGCGGTGAGGCAATGGAGAACGCCTCCTTCTGGGAAGGGCACTCCTACATGGTCCTGTCCTGCTACCTGCTGGCGGCGGGCATCAAGGGGTACGACCTGACCCGTGTCCGGGCCTGGGTGACCGACTCGACCAACCGGGATGCCCTGGACATCCTGGAGGGCAACCCGCAGCTGGTACCGGCGGGGTGGGCCCGCGGCCTCTCGCAGATGCGGAACGCGCCGGACAAGACGCGGGACTCCGTGTACCTGACGCTGGTGAGGTCGTTCGAGTTCATGTCGCTGCCCCAGGTCGTGGACATCGTCTCCCCCCGGCCCGGACAGCAGAAGTTCGACGTGGAGGACTTCCTGCGCTCGCGCGGCACCCTCTACCTGATGGGCCGCGACCAGCAGTACGGCAGCGTCGCCCCGCTGTTCACCGCGCTGGTGGGCGAGATCTACGAGGCGGCGTACCTGCAGGCGGACAGCAGCCCCGGCGGCCGCATGGACCCCTACGTACGGTTCGTGCTGGACGAGGCGGCCGTGATCTGCCCGCTTCCCCTGCACCGCTGGTCGGCGGACGCTGGCGGCCGGAACATCCAGCTGCTGGTGAGCGTCCAGTCCTTGTCCCAGCTGCGGGAGCGGTGGGGCAACAACGGCGCCCAGACCATCGTCAACAATTCCGTGCGCGTCGTGCTGGGCGGCCTGTCCATCCCCCAGGACCTGGAAGAGCTGTCCCTGCTCTGCGGGGAGAAGGACGAGGAAGTGGCCTCCTCCTCGTCCAACGACGAGGACAAGCAGTCCCGGAACATCTCGATCCGGCGGGTCCGGGTCATGCCCCCGGACGCCATCCGGCAGATGAAGGAAGGGACTGGCCTGATCTTCTACCGGCACCTTCCGCCGGTCCGCTACCGGTTCACCCCGGTGTGGCAGCGGAAGGACGTCAAGGAGCTGGTGAAGCAGGCGAAGGCGCAAGCCAAGCTGGATAAGAAGTTGAAGAAGCGCGGCGGCCAGGTTGCCGGGCCGGTCCTGCCTCCGCCGATGCCCGCCACGGCTCCGCCGGTCCCGCAGCAGCAGCCCGCGGCGGCTCCGGGCACGATCCCCGGGCAGGCGCCCGCCGCTGAACAGAACATGTGGGGGAAGACCGGATGACCGACCAGTCCAAGGAGATCAAAGCGGTCTGGGAGCGCACCCGGGGCCTGGGCCAGAAGCTCAACGAGGCGAACGAGCGGCTGGAGACTCTGGAAGGGCAGAAGCTCGCGGAACGGCTCCAGGAACTGTCCCTGGTCGTCAAGAAGCTTGCGGAGAAGCCGAAGAGCACGGCGCCAGCGGTCTGGAACTGGGGGACGTTCAACCCGCAGCAGCAGGCGGAAGCCTGGGACGCGCTCATGACCTGGGTGGAAGGCACGTTCCGGGCCCGCTGGCCCCGCTCGTACAAGGAGATGCTGGACTACGGGGAACGGGCCTCTTCCTGCTGGTGGAGGCACCCGGACATGGTGGAAAGCCTCACCAGCCTGATGTCCACCTACCACTGGGCCTACGTCGACCCGGAGTCCGGGCCGCTCCGGGTGGCTGAGTGGCTGGGGCGCTGGCTCCCCGACGCCGTACGCCAGGGGAAGTTCATCATGGAGGAGTGCAAGAACTCCTACGACGACAGCAGGCACATCCCGGACCTGTTCGCGAACAAGATGATCAGCGCTGACTACAGGGAACTGCAGCAGCACATTCACACCCTGCGGACCGGCGAAGTGCCCAGCTGATCCGCCCGCAACGACAGAGGCCCGGACCGATGGTCCGGGCCTCTTCGCGTGCGTACGTCACCTGGCCGGCGGCGGCACGGGCCGCTTCTTCCAGTCGGAGAGCGCCCACCGGACCGTATCTCGCACTCCAAGCGCGTAGTCGCGGTCCACGTCGGGCCAGTCATTGCCTTCCAGACAGTCGATCGCGTGAGTCTTCTCCAACCCCACCTGGCGGACGGTGTACGGGTAGTCGTGGGTCTCCCCGCTGATCGGTGCGTTCTGCAGTTCCCCCAGCAGCCAGGCGATCACGCCCCACACGCTCTGGGCGAAGAAGGCGGGTCGGCGTACCTGGTATTCGTCCTCGTCCTCGTCCAGCTGCACGCGTGCGTGCTCGCCAGCGTGGAACTCCCGCGCGGCATCGTCCCGGAGGGCTTCCAGCTCTTCCCGGGTCCGGCGGACGCCCCCTGGAAGTCCCGGCGTGCTCGGGGCTGGGGTTGGAATACGAGTCGGCCCGTACTCGTGGCCAGGCCAGGACGGCGTTGCCCCGGGCGCGATCGTCGGGCGCTCGGGGACGGGCAGGACGTCCTCAATGGACGGGTGGAGCCGGCGGGGGTTCCACGAGTCGCTGTTGCTGGCCATGGTGCCGACGGTAGCCGCGGGGACTGACACGGGGCCAGAGGCTCCGCCTCGCGCGGCCGTGCCGTAGGTCCGGGCTGAGTGGGGTGGTTCCCTCATTGGGCGGCGGGCGCAGCCCACCGCGCCGTTCGTCGGCTGTCCAGGATCGGGCTTGCCCGACCGCGCTTGCGCGGCGCCGTAGGCGTCCTGGACGGCCGGCGGGCGGTGTGGTGCCCTCCGGGAGCCGTCCAATGAGGGGGCCGCACCGCGACCCACCACCATCTCCACCACCCACAACCCGCACCCACAAAGCAGTGCCCCCACCCCCTCAGCAGGGTGGCCGGGGTGTGGGGCGGAGCCCCGCGTTTTCCCTCACCCGCACCCGCCCCCAGTCGCCAATTGGCGACAGGCCCGGGAGCTGGAGTACGAAGAAGGGGCGGACCACCTGGTGGCGGTCCGCCCCTTGCCGGGTGCTCGGTGGGCTACATCTCGATCTCGTACCCGCCAGCTTCGATTGCGGGGGCCTCGATCTGCGGCTCCGGCCGCTGCACCACGGGCTCGTCCCGGCGGGTGCGCTCGGCTTCCTCCATCTGCTGCGTCTGCTCTCGGTCGGCCAGGATCTCCGTCGCCTTGGAGGCGGTCTGGACGGCCTGCTGCAGCTCTTCGCCGGTAAGGGTCCGCCCGTCCGCGTGGGCCCGCTCGTGGGCCTCGCGCAACCGCTCGCGCTCGCCAGTCTCCGGTCGTTCCAGCTCCGGTTCCAGCGTCGGCTCCTGCACGTCCTCTTGCAGTTCCAGCGTCTCCGGCTCTGGCTCGGGTTCCGGTGCCCGGAGTTCCAGCTGTCGCTGTGCCTCCTGCGCCTGAGTCCGCGCGTCCTCGGTGTGGCTGTGCCACGCCTGCCGGGCCTCGTGCACCTTTTCCAGGGCCTCGCGGTCCTCGGAGAGCTGAGCGGCCAAGGCGTCGTACCCCTCGACGGTGGTCTGCAGCTCCTCGGCGCGCTCCGGGTCCTCCGCCTCGCGGGCCTCGATGTACCGCTGGACCGATTCCCGCTCGACGTCGGCCAGAGACTCGGAGACCTCGCGCAGCTGGTCGGCCACGTGCGGCGGTGCCCACTCGGTCTCGCGCTCGTAGTGCTCGACCATGCGTCGCAGCGTCGCGTCCGTGGCGCCCACCAGCTCGATTCGGTCCTCCGGCTCGCCCAGGGCCCGGTACGCCCGGTCCCAGTCCTGGCGGACGTCGACCGCTCCACGGCCCGGCCGCTGGCCGATGGGGTCGCGGTCGTGGTCGTGCTCGTGGGCCTCGCGGTACGCGGCCACGGTGCCCGCGCGCTCGATCCAGCGCTCCCGCCAGGCGGAATCATCCGGTACCGGCCCCAGATGCTGCGCCCACTGGGGCAGTTCTCCGGCCTCGGCCTGTTCCAGCAACCGCTGTCCCAGTTCCAGGCGCTTCTCCTCTGCGACATCGGCCACGGCGCGGGCATAGTCGCCCTTGGGACCCTCGATGTCCTGGACGCGGTTCCGCCAGTCGGCGCGCTCCTCGGCCGCCGCCCGGTGCTCCTCCGCAATGAGGTGGCGCTCCTGGCCTTCCTGCTGGCCGTGGAGGACACCGACCTTGGTCTGCAGTTCCTCCGTCATAGCTTGGAGGGCTTGCATGTGGTCCTCGACCTGGTGCCACTGACCGGTGGCCATGGCCTCGGTGACTGCCTTCTCCTGCTGCTCGACGGCCTCGCGCACCCGGCGCTCGTCGGCTTGGACCTGGCGCCGGTCGGCGGCCTCCAGCTCGCGCTCCGCCCGCCAGTGCAGCACCTTCGCCAGATCCTTGGCGTCATCCAGAGTGCGCTGGGTGATGTCCTGCATCATCTTCATGGCGTCGTGGCCAGCTGCCTCGGCGGACCGGCCCAACCGGATCAGAGACCCGTACGCCTCGGAGTCGCGCACCTTCGAGAACCGCTCGCCCAGCTTCTCGTAGAGCACCCGGCCGAACTTCTTCTCCGCGTGCTCGGCAGAGAGGTCTTCCAGCTCGAACGAGTGCTTCGCCAGGCTCCGGGACCATTCCAGTTCCTCGCGCTGCACCTGTGTGGCGCTCTTCTCGACGCTGGAATTCTCCAGCGTCTGCTTGAAGAGGCTCATCGGCTCGGGCCGCTGCTCCGCCTCCACACCCGGCATGTCCGTGGACATGTACGCCGTGTTGCTCTCGCGGCCGCGCGTCATCGCGACGTAGAACGACTCCCGGCTACCGGTGCCGTCCCAGTAGCTGTGGGCCGTTCCAACCGTTCGGCCCTGGGTGGAATGGATCGTGCCCGCATACGCCAGGTCGACGTGATCCTGCACGTACGAGGTCGGCAGCTGGAGCGTGTCTCCGTCGTCGTAGGCGACGGTCACCGATCCGTCCTCGGCGACGCCCAGCACCTTCACCACGTCGCGGTTCGTGGCGAACCGCTCGCCAGACGCCGTGGTCATCCGCCGGTTGTTCTTGCGGAGCTGGATCATGTCGCCCTTGCCAACCGTCAGCCCACGGTCGGGCAGCTCGATGCCGCCCTCTTCGACCTGACCGAGCCGTACGAGGTCGGCCCGCGCGCGGGCAGCCAGCTCGTCCGCCTGCTGCTTCGTCGGCGCAATCAGCACCGCGTCCTTGCCCGCCGCATGGTCGGCCAGCCAGGACTGATACGAGGCTTCCACCATCTCCTCGCGCGTTCCAGCCCGGAGGCGGCCGCGGGCCTCGTACTCGGCGAGCACGTCGGCCTCGCCCTTCCGGAGCTGCAGGGAAGCCTTCTTCTCCCACTCGGAGTTGAACCGCATGACCTCGTCCAGGCGGTGGACGTTGGGCAGCTCCTCGGTCAGCTGGGAGAAGATGCCGCCGGAGCCGACACTGTCCAGCTGGGCGTTGTCGCCCACGTACAAGACTTTGGCGCCGGCGCGGGCGGCCAGGCGGCGGATCTCGTCCAGCTGGCCCGTCTCCGCCATGGACGCCTCGTCCACGAGGACGAGGTGGCCCGGCTGCAGCTGGAACGCGGACCGCTCGTCATCGGCCACGGGCGCACCGGATTCCAGGCGGCGGTTTGTGTCCAGGAATTTGGCGACGTTCTGCGCGTTGGTGACGCCCTCCTCGGAGAGCACGCGGGCCGCGCGCTGGCTGACGGTCAAACCGATCACGGGGCCGCATTCCTGAGTCCAGGCGTCGTGAATCGCGCCCGCCAGGCGGCTCTTCCCAGTACCGGCGGGGGCGGCCACCACCTCCATGCGGCGGCCGGACGCGAGGATGGAGCGGAACGCCTGCTCCTGGCCCTCGTTCAGCCCGGCCTCGGTGACGGCCGCGTCGATCGCCTCGCGGGAGACCGCGGGGGCTCCCAGCTCCGTGGCCTGCTCGATTACCCGTCCCTCGCGCTCCAGGTGGGTCTCCGTGGCGTACCGGCGGGCACCGTGGCGGGCGTAGATGCTCAGCCCGTCCTCGCGGGTCAGCTCCTGGGGAAGCGGGACGAGGTTGCGGGCGGTCAGCCGCACCACGGCGGACTCCGCCCCAGGCTGCAGTGCAGCGTCGGCCAGCTCGTTGACGAGAGAGCGCACCTGGCTGCGTTCCAGACCTCCCAAGCAGTCTGGAAGCTGCTTGGTGATCTCCACGATCAGGTCCCCGCGACGCCATGCCGACTTCGAGTCCTGGGCGTTCTCGACGGCGGTCCGGATGACCCTCTGCGGGTCGAATTCCAGTCCCGATTCCAGCGCGGGCTGTCGCCGTTCCAACTCGACCGACGCGCGTTCCACCTCGGCTGGGATGTCGGACAGCGACTCGCGGGTGTCGGCCACCATGTCGGCCTCCCACTGCGCGAGCAGCTGCTCGCGCGGCACGGCGGCAACCTTGTCCTTCCGCTCTGCAAGGTTCACCCACTGCGCCATCCGGGCCAGCTCATGGGCGCCCGGCGCCCGGCCCTCGCGCTCCTCGTACGCCTTGGCCAGCTCCGCGGTTCCCTTGGTGATGGTCTGGCGCCGTGAGCTGTACTTGTCCCGCTTCTCCTCGCTGATGCCGACGACCTCGCGAGCCATGCCGTCCGGCCGCATCGCGGTGCGAATGCCCAGCTTGCGGTACAGGGCCTCGTCCCAGGCCTTCTCAGCGATGTGCCCGGCCGCCTTGGTGTGCCGGTAGATCTCCTGCCCGTCGATGGTGAGCCATTTGTTGCGGACTTCCCCGGTCACCGGATCCACGGAATCGACCTGGACCCGGTTCCAGATGGCGTTGTGGACGTGCAGCTGCGGGTCGTTGTCGCGGCTGGTGTGCTGGCGGAAGCTGGCGACGGTCCAGCTGTGGGCGTCGACCTGGCGACCAGTCGGGACGTCCTCAGCGTCCTTGGCCCCGTGGCGGCCGTCGCGGGCGTACCCGGCCTCTTCCTGCAGGAATTCCAGCCCGGCCTGGACGCCTTCCATCACGCACTCCCAGACGGTGTCCGCCTTCGCCTGGGCGGCGGCCGCGCCTTCCAGATCGCCAGCCGCGCGGAGCTGCTGGGCCTCGATCTGGAATCCGGCGTGCAGCAGGCTGTAGGACTTCGGCACGGAGAACGTGACGTCGTAGTAGCTGCGCGAGCTGGGCGCGTTCTGCCGGACCTTCAGCTCTGCCTCGCGGCGCTGCTCGGGGGTGGCGTCGGGGCCCAGCTTCTCCAGCGCCTTGGCCACCTTCTCCTCCGTCGACTTGGTGTAGTCGTACGGCTTCCGGCCCACCCGGGCGGCGTCGTAGATGGCCGCGACTTCGGCCTTGTACTCGTCCGATCCGGGCTCCGCCGTGATTGCGGAGAGTGACGCACGTACGTCCGCGTGCTGGCCCGGGTGCGTGAACTTCGAGTACATGTCTGACATCAACTCATGATCAACTTCGCCCGTGAGTTGAAGATCTTTAGCACCATCCCCGAGCCAGATACCGGCAGGCTCTCCGGCCTGCTCGATGCTCTTCAGGTAGTAGTGCTCCCCGCCCTTGCCCACCTGATTGATCAGGTACCCCGGGTCGGATCCCGGGCTCACAGTGGCGGTCATGCGATCACGGTACGGGCCATCGGATAGTAATGCAAGGGTGTGTTAGATGTAGGTAGGTAGCTGCTGGGTGACTGGGTGTTAGGTGGTCTGGTTGCTTGGGTGGCTGTCGTGGATCTGGTGGCCTTGATGGTGATGGTGGTCTGGCTCGTTCCTGGGTGATCGTCTGTCCGATGGTCCTCGATGGGTTGGCTGGCCATGCTCGGGGCGCTGGCGGCGCGGGTGTTGACGACTTCGGGCGGCTGCCCGCTACCCTGAGCGCAGACGACAGAGGCCCAACCCGGACGCGCGGGTTGGGCCTCGACTGTTACCAAGAGTGGTTTTCGGCGGCGGTCGCGCCGCCGGGTCCGGCTCGGCCGGACCCCTCCGAATCTAGCGTGCACACGCTTCAGATGCTCCGGCAACCGCGGCCGCCCGCGGGGCCTCTACGGACACCGGAGTCACCGGTGGTGCGTCGCTCCGGCGGTGCGAGGCAGACCCTGAAACGTGGGCCCGCTGCGCCCGCCCGGCCTAGCGTGCGCACGCTTCGCTCACCAGAGGGTGTCCTGGCGGTCCCCGGAGGGGTGGCCGGCCGCGAGTGCGGCCGCGATGGCGGCTGGCTCCTGGCCCGGGGCGGCCGCCAGGATGGCGTCCCGGACGGCTACGGCGCGCCCCGCGGCGCCCCGTACGTCCGCGAGCGGGTGGCCGGTCAGCCCGCGGCGGGCCTGGAAGTCCAGGATGTTCTGGAGGCGGTCCCCGATCAGCCAGTGCTCGGGGTTCTGGCAGCTGGCCTCATCGCACCTGTGCCGGACGATGGTGCTCGTCTGCAGGGCGGCGGCGCCCTGGTCGATCGCGAACCCCAGCACATGGGCGGAGACCACGCGGGAGGTACCCGCCGGGCGGCTGCCCGCCCGGAGCTTGCCGTGGCCGGAGTCGCTGATGGCCCCGAGCCACCAGTGGCACGGCGTCGGCCCGGGGCCTCGGTACACCTTGGCCTCGTACCGCTCGACGGTCGCGGGGTCAGCGGCCAGGGCCCGCCAGGGGACCGCCGGCGTCGGCGCGCTCACCGAGCCTCCCGAGCTGTGACGGTCCCGGCCAGCTCGGCGTCCTCGTCCAGCTGTAGCTTCAATTGCAGCTCCGGTTCCGGCGGCTGGAATGCCTGCTCACACTCCCCGCACAGCAGCTTCCCGCCTTCCAGGAACGCGGGGCTGACCTGCATCCGCCGGGGCGGCTTGCAACCGCACTCCACGGGCATCCGCTTGCCCGCCCGGCCGCGTCCGCCCCGCGGCCCCGGGTGCTCCTCGTCCTGCTCCTGGTCCTTCTCCTGCTCGGCGTCCTCGTCGGCAGGGGCCTGGATGTGGGCCAGGGCGGCGGCGTCCAGCTTCCGGATGACGGGCGCGTACGCGGCGACCGTGGCGGGGGTGATCAGGGCCTCGCTGAACCCGATGACCTTCGCGGCCCTCTTCGGCGGCTGCAGCCCGATCTCCTCGGCGAGAGCCGCGTACTTGCGGTTATGCCAACGGCCCGCACAGGAGGTGTCCCGGATCCCCCGGGCGGCCGCGAGCGCGTGCGCCGCCTCGTGGAGCAGGGTCTCCACCACCATCTCGCCCCCTTTGGCGATAGCCTCACCCGCCACGAACAGCTCCGCCGTACGGCCGGCGGCCGCCGCGTCCAGCCAGCGCTCCGCCGCGTGGTGCCCCAATGTCGGCTTCTTCCGCTGCCCGCCGCGCTTCCCCGTCCCGGTGACAGCAACGACGTCTGGAACGTCGGGGTGACGCTTCTGGATCGCGGACCACGCGGATTCCAGCGCGGTGATGATGCGGGTTCCCTCGCGAGCGGCCATGCTCAAAATCGTAGCGTGCACACGATACAAACGGCAGGGTGCTGCGCCATGTTGGAACGGCGGCCGCCGCGCGCTGGAACCGGTGTTCCAACGTGCGGCGGCCGCCGTCGTGTCGGGGCTCACCATCCCCAGGCGTCGTACTCCTGGCGGACGTACGGGCGCCAGCTCGGGTCCCACTCGGTCTCATCGGGCCCGTGCGGGCCCTCCACGAGGTGGCGGTGTGCGTGGTCGAACTCGGCCAGCTCCCGGGCCAGGCGCACGGCGTCGCGGGCGTGCTGCTCGTCCTCGGGATGGGCGATCGCCATGCGGTCGGCCAGGGCTGCCCGCCGTAGCCGGTACAGCCGCTCCCGCTCCTCGTGGTACTCCTCGTCCGCCGCAAGACCGCTCTCGGCGGCGATGGCCAGATCGGTGGCGATTCCGAGGAGATCGGCAGCTTCCCGCAGCAGGTCCGGGGCCGCCCTGTACGCGACTTCCGGAGGCGGGGCGTCGGCAGCAGAGCGCCCCCGGGAAGTGGTCATCGGGCCGCGACCGTTCCGCAGTTCTCTTCCCAGTGCCATTCCATCGTCGGGGCCTGGCGGTCGCCGTGCTCGGGGCAGTGGGCGTTGGGGACGATACCGAGGCACGGGTGGGCGGTCGGGCACACGCACCGGGAGCCGAGGGCGGCGTAGGGGATGGCGTGACGGACGAGCCGCGCTTCGGGCTGGCCGGTCCGCATCAGCCGGTCGACGCGGGCCGCGATGGCGGCGGGGTCGGTGTCGGGGCCGAGCAGGCAGAGGATGGGCACCTGGATGCCGTCGCGGGACAGTCCGTAGTGGGGCCCTTCGGTGTCCTCCGCCCAGCCGAGGACCACGAAGCGTTCGTCGTCGTCGGCCTGTAGGACCCGGGAGGCGTCGGCTGTCAACTCGACCACGATGGCCGACTCGTGAGCGTCGGAGACGGACCAGCCGAACTTCCCGATCGCGTCGGCAACGGCACTGACCCATGTCTCAGGCATCTCTTCGTACATGGTCATGATCCCCGTCACTTCGCTGCCCCCGGGGCCCGCTCGTCGTCGCCCAGCTCGGTGAGGGCAAGCACCGCGGCATGCCGGTCGGGGCTGAGCCCGAGAGGGTTGTCCAGCGCGCCCTCGACGTCGAAGCGGTGCAGGTTGCGCTGTCCGTCGGCCCACTCACGCAGCAGGGTTCGGGCGTCGTCCGGGGTGACATCCAGGGCGGCGGCCACCTCGTTCCAGGTGGCGCCCAGCTCGATCGCCTCGCGCACCCGGATGCCGCGCTCCCGCTCGACGTGGCGGCGCATGGACTCGCGCAGCGCGATGGCGGCCAGGGCGTCACCGGCGTCGCCACGCTGGACGTCGTACTTGAAGTCGGCGGGGAGCGCGTTGTTCATCAGCCGGTCGTTGTGCTCGGTGAACTTCTCGACGTGCCAGGCCAGCGGAGTGGCGGCCGGGATGTCATCGAGTCGGCGGACCTGCAGCGCCTGCCATGCCTCGTGTGCGTCGGTGCTCATGGTCAGCCCTTCTTGTGGTTCAGCAGGAACTCGGTCGCGGCGGCAGTCGCGGTGGTGGACGTGTCGAACTCGGTGTCCGACTCCTCGTAGCTCCCGTCCTCACCCGTCGCCAGATACCACCACGCCCCGTCTTCGGGCCGGTAGGCGATCGTGGCGTCCCCACCCGCGTACCTCAGGGCGACCGACTCGCGGTCGGCACCGCTGCGCGGGGACACGACGCCGGGCCAGCGGGAGCGGGCGGACTGCCGGGTGATTCCCCATGCGGCGCCCAGCTGCGGGTAGTTCGCCCCGGCCGCCCCGGCGGACTTCGCGTACCCGTCTGCCAGCCCGTCCGCCGCCGTCTTGACCTCGCGCAGGGCTCGGATCAGGGACAACTGCCAGTCAGCGGTGTTCATCAAGCGGCCGCGGGCTGCCGTCGAGAGCGGGGCGTCAGCCTGGGAAAGCTGCTGCTCGCGCGTCGAGATCCGCCCCGCGAGGTCGGCCGCCACACCGGCCACCTCCTCCCGGAGGAATGCCACCTGGTCCTCGGTCGGCTCCATCCACGCGGGATCAGGAGTCCCTTCGAGTGCTGCGGCCGCGCTGTCTTCCATCTTCGATTCCGTCATGATTGACAGCCTAGACTGTCCAGAACTTATTGACAGAGAAATCTGTCGAATTGGTATATGACAGTTTCCTCTGTCCAACGTCCAGGCCATTCCGTGGCTGAACCACGCCTCAGCTGGCGGTACGGGCGGTCGAACGGGTATCTCTACGAGCACGCGGAACAGGTGGTGATAGGGAGTTGACCCAGGTGGAGCTGTGGAGGCGCGCTCCGGAGGCCGGCTCACGCCGCTCCCAACGCCAACGGGCCGCCGCCGAACTGCGAGCCCAAGGCCGCTACGGCCCCGAACTCCGTGACGCTCTGCCCGGGTTCATCGGGCTCGGCCTGGCCGTGGCCGTTCCCACTGGCTTCCTCGCCTGGATGTACCGGCAGCTCGGAGTCCTCGGCCTGGTGCTCGGCGTCGCGCTCCTCGCTGGCGCGGTCGTGCCCTGCGCTCGCTGGCGCCGCGCGGCCGCCCGCCGGCGCGGCGGCATCTACACACCGGGCGAACTCGAGGGCCTGGACGCCCACGGCCTGGCGGTCGCCGCCGAACGGATGCTGCGCCGCGACGGCTGGCACGTCATCTCCATGCCGCACCACGGACAACCGCGGCTGTACGCGCGGGACCGCCGCGGCCGCCAGCTCGACGTCGCCGTCCGCCGCGCGGAGCAGCCCGTGGACGACGAGGCGGACGAAGCGACCGGTACCGCACCTCTGCGCGAAGCAGGACGGCCCGGTGTCGACAGCCTGATCCGCCTCGTCATCAGCCAGGGCCAGTTCAGCCGCACGGACGTGCTCTGGGCCTCCCGCCAGGGCGGCGTCCACCTCCTCGACGGCCACCAGCTCCAGCGCTGGGCGAACGGCACCGCCTTGGACGACCTGGGCCTGCCCGGCTGACGCTCCCAGTTCCGGGCACCAGTCCGGCGGCGGGCTCTCCCACCCCGGTCAGGTAACAGTCCGCTGCGACTGTTACCCCTGGTGACCTGCGTAGATTCTAAAAATCGGCCCTCATCTGAGGGCCCAAAACTAGAAGGGCTCCCGGCCTGGCTCTGGCCCGGTGCCCAATCGGCGGCGACCTTGCGGCCGCGTCTCTTCCTGATCCTCGTCGGCAGAGGCGATCGGCTCGGCGGCAGCCAGCTCCGCAGCCGTACGGCCGCGCTCGCGGCTGTCGCCAATTGGCGACAGCTCCGGCTCGTCGGGTCGGGGCCCGGTTCCCAGTCGACGGCGGGCACTGCTCACCAGGTACGCCTCCCTCGTGCTCCGAGTACGCCGCGAGCGCGGAGGGCGTCCAGGTCCGGAAGCTGGATCGCGGGCAGTTCGACGTCCAGATCGGCCTCCACGGCGCCCTTGCGGTGCGGGACGGCTGTAGTGGATGCCGGGGACGGCGTCTGGGGTCCGGCCCCCAGAGCGCGGCGAACAACGGTCACGCCGATGATCGTACGGCGCCGTGTTGAGGTGGGTGGGGTCGTCGGGGCAGCTGGCTGTCTCGCACCACGCGGCGGTGGGGCCGACCCGGTCGGCCCCACCGAGGACCTCAGCCCTCCCGCTCCGGCGAGGGGGTGAAGGTGTCGCCGTACGCCTCGGCCATGTAGTCGTCCTGCAGATCCTGGTGGAACTGGTCTGCAGACGTCGCGCCGTTGGTGTTCTGAGCGGTGGTGTCATCCATGGAGTGCCTCCAAGGGGGTCGGGGTGGTCGTGCTGACGGGCTCTGCCCGACCGCGGGTTCTCGGGGGTGTCCAAGGCTCGCGCTTGCGCGACCGCGTAGCGGCTTGGCCTTGGACACCCCCGAGGTTCCGTGGTTGCCTCCGGCGTCAGTACGGGCACGTCGGCCCCCGGCAACCGGCCTGAGCCACCCGAGGAAAAAGGAACGTCACCCACAGAAGACCGTGCCGACGACCGCGTTGGTCACGAGCCTCCGGCGGTTGCCCGGCTCGGCCCGGGGTCCCCGGGCCTGCTCAGCGCGACGGGCCTTAGGCGGTGGGTGCGCACGGTCTGAGCCGACCACCGACGAAACGCGCCTCGGCCACGGCGAGACCCGGGCCGACGCGGAGCGACCACACCGGCCGCCACCACCGCGCGGCAGCAGGCGCTCCCCCTCAGCCACGGCCGGCGGTGCGGTCGCCTCACGCTCGTGCATCCGCGACGGCGGGGGTACGGTCCGGGCCACTGGATGGCGCGGCGGCCGCCGACCGGACCGCCACCGACCCCCCTCCCTTCCGCCGCTGGCCGTCTTTCGCAGCCCGGAGCACTCGCAGTCGCCCACGCTCCGGGCCACGGAGGCTTACGGACCCTGGGCGCTCGTTGAGCGGCGCGGTGGCCACGCGCTCGCCGTCACCTCAGGGGGCGCATGCCGCGAGCCTGGAGGCATCTCCACTGCCTCCGGGCTCATGCCTGTTCAGGGCGCTCTGTACCTCTGCCTCGGCCAAGCTCTACCCTTTGGCCTGGGACAGCGTTGGTCACGGTCATGGCACTCCTCTTTTCTGTACTCCTCGTTGTCGGCACTTCGAGTCCGTATCGATCAAAGGAACTTGACGTGCTAACGCCGAACCCCAGGCTGATCCTGGCTGCTCTCTCGTTCGTGCCCTTGTTGTTCTTCGTGCTGTTGTCGGCGCCCGCTTGGGTGAGCTGGCCCTTTTTGTCAGCGCGAAGGCAGAGGGTGCTGCTTGAGGTGCTGCAGAAGGTCATCGACTGGACGCGTGCCTGCGTTCGGATCGGTAGCCCCAGGTAAGCCGCGGGAGGGGGCCGCTCTGACGGCGCCCCTCCCGCTTGTTCAGCAATCGATCGGTTCCTGGACAACAGCGCCTGGCCTCGACACGCCGAGCCGAATCCGGCTTCCGGCGTCCAACAAGGGTGTTCAACAACGGGAGGCGTCCAGGAACGCATCAGGTCCCTTTTCTGTACGGTGCCGTGCATGACGACTCCCGCTGAGTGGGCGGCCGCTGACAGCCCGCTGGAAGCCTTCCCTGCCAACGCGTCCGGCGCCCGGGTCGGCTACGCGCGTGTGTCCACGAAGGGGCAGCTGCTCGACCGGCAGATCGCGGCCCTGACGGAAGCGAACTGCGTGCGGGTCTTCGCCGACAAGAAGTCTGGCAAGAACGCAGAGCGCGAGGAACTGTGGCAGTGCCTCGACTACCTCCGGCCCGGTGACACACTCGTGGTGCCGTCCCTCGACCGCCTCGGCCGCTCGATCCAAGACCTGATCTCCATCGTCTCCGGCCTGCGCAAGCGCGATATCGGCTTCCAATCGCTGCATGAAGCGCTCGATACCACCACGCCTGGCGGCCGCCTGGTCTTCCACGTCTTCGCCGCGCTTGCGGAGTTCATTCGCGAACTCATCGTGCTGGGCACCCACGAGGGCCTGGAGGCAGCGAGGGCCCGCGGCGAGCGTATCGGCCGGCCGCCCGCGATGACGGAAGAGCAGATCCGGCACGCCCGTGCCCTGCTGACCGATCCGGAGAACACGATCACGTCGATTGCGAAGCTGTTGGGGGTCTCCCGGACCACGGTCTACAAGTACGTGCCGGAACTGGCAGCAGGACGGGACTCCCTTACTGGAGGCCCGGGGGCTCTGCCCGCGCCTCGAAATTGACCCTGGTCAGGCGACACGCCGTGGTTTGTCGTCACTGCAAGAAGTCGAGCGCGGGGCGAATTTAAGCTTGTGGAATGTCACCTGCCCCTACCGCGGTCCCGTACGCTGCTCTTGCAATGAGTGCTGCATCTCTCGGGTGGCAAGCCTGGAGTTGGCTCCACTCGGGTCCGAAAATCCGGATCCCGGAACCTTCTGTGGTGACCACTGGAGACGAGAAGTACGTGCGGGTGACCGTCCGCAACGAGGGGCGTCTCGCCGTGAGCGTTGACGAGTGCTTCCTGGACATGGAGCAAGGCTCGACCTTCGGCGGACCGAAGGACCCTGACAAGACGGCAAAGCGGTGGCAACCTCCAGAAGGCGAGCAGAACGTTAAGCTCCCTTACAGGTTGGAAGCTCATTCTTCCTTCGACTGGTGGATTCCCATGCCAGTCATCGAAGAATTTTTCGAAGGAGCACCAAAAGGCTCGGCGCTAAATGTGCGCCCGATCGTATATGCAGGTGGCAAGAAGCATCAGCGCAAGCAGTGGTTGGCGCTCTAAGAAGGTTTCACTTCGTCACCGTTACCGGCATAACTGTGACGCCGGAACGGCCCACGGGGTCCATGGCGGCCGCTCTGATGGCGGCTCAGTCGGCTGGCGGCGTGGGCGGCCGGATCCGCGCCAGCGAAATCTATCCACAGGCGAACCGTTCCAGGCTTCGACCATGAACACGAACACGCGCCGTTGGCGCTCTCACGTCCTGGTCATCCTCGTCGCTCCATGCGTCCTGCTCGCCGAGCTGGTCGCGCTGCCCATCGCCCTTGTCCGGCTCGCCGTGCGCGGACACGCGGCCAGCTGCGACCGCCGGGAGGGGCACGGGTGCAGCTGCTTCCTATCCTCTTGGCGGGCTGTGGGCCGCGGGGTCCGGCGCGGTTACCGGAAGACGTTCGGGCCCTGAGCAGGAGACGACTGGGACCTGGGTGGGGTCCGGCCCTCGGTACCACCTGGCACAGGTGGTAATCGGCGTCCACGAGGGTCTAGTCAGTCCGGGACAGTCGCGTAAGTGTCCAGGTCGGAGCCTCGCAGTCCGGGGGAGTCCCTGCAGTCTGTGAGATCTGCGTGAGAGGTGTGGCGACTGTTCTGGGCTGACGCGTCCCGCTGGGGGCCGAGCAGGATGTGGAACCGCTTCAGCGGCGGTGCGAGGCCCCGCAGTTCTCACAGGGCTTCCATCGGTCCTTCTCCTGGATCGGGTGGCCGCAGTTCTGACAGGCCCCTTTCACAGGCACGGCGATTCCCCCCTCAGAGTTCCGTCGTTGGTGGAGCTACGGTACGGGAAGGCCCCCGGAGTCAGCTGCAATGACTCCGGGGGCCGCGTGGTTCCTTCGCTGCCGTGGTGATCAGTGGGGCAGGATCGGCCGGTCGATGTGGCGGTGCTCGACCTCGCACCCGATGCCAGCGGCCCGGAGGTGCGCCGCGATTTCCGCAGCCACAGCCACGGAACGGTGACGGCCGCCGCCGCAGACGACGTGGACGTCGACTCGGAACGGCTGCGCTCCGGCCCACTGCTTGAGGTTGTCGTGCTGCAGCAGGATGCGGACCTTCTCAGCGTTCTGGGCGACCAGTTCCTTGGCACCCGGCGTTGCCATGACGTACCGGCGGACCTCCGGGTCCAGGCCGTTGGAGTGCAGCATCCGTTCCCGGACCTCGGGGTCCTCGGGCGGGTTACGCAGGATGCGGGTGTCGACCAGGAGTGCGGTTCCGGGCGGGGCGTCGTGGTGCCCGGCGCCGTAGGACGTGATGACGCACTGCAGATGGTTGTCGGAGTACAGGGAGCTGAGGTCTTGCGGTGAGGTCTCCATGCTGTTCAGCCTCCATGCCGCGTGGTGGCGGCGGTAGTTGATACCGGGTGTTTCCTGTTTCCTCTTCCGGCGGTGCTGGTCAGAAGGGCTCTTCGCCGGGCGGCAACGGCAGGGGCGGCCTGGGCGGGTCCGGGGTCCGCTGGCTCGGGCCCGTTCCTCTCCTCCGGGGGCAGGGCGCAGCGCGAGCATTCGTCGTGGCCGGGCAGAGATCCGCAGATGCACATGCTGTTCAGCCTCCTTGCCGCTCATTGGCGGCGGTCGTGGTGTTGGCCGCGAGGAAGGCGCCGGCGGCGGCCGCGGCCTCCTCGCTCGTGTCGTACGTGGGGGCGTCCTCCTCCAGCCCTGTGTCTCGGTTGGTGCCGTTGGCGGCGGCCGCCACCCACCACCAGCCACCGTCCGCCGGATCGAACCCGACCCGGGCTGTCCCGCCGAACGCCGTGATGTCGACCGACTTCCGCGTCCCTCGTGCGGCGCTGGGGTCCACGGCCAGCGGCCAGCGCTTACGGGCTGCCTGACGGGAGATTCCCCAGGCTGCCCCCAGCTCGGCGTAGTTGGCGCCCTTCGCCCCGGCGGACCGGGCGAAGTTCTCGGCCATGCCGTCGATCTCCTCGGCGGCGTACTTGCACGCGGCCAGACTCGCCAGCGCACCCTCGGGACGGTCCAGGCGGAGGACGTCCGGGCTGTCCGGCCGCCCCTCGGTCATCGCCTCGTACAGGACGTCCCGCAACGGCTGTAGGGCCCCGTGCAGGTCCTTCCGCAGGGTCTCGCGGTCGGTCTGGGTCAGTTCCTTCTTGTCCATGCGACAACTGTAGTTACCGACAGCATTGGTTGTCGCGGGAACTTTGGTTGTCGGCATATGCCAGTTTCAGCGGCTTCGCCGATTGCGCTTCTCCGCGCGGGCCTTCGCGCGGGCGGCCCGAAGGGTCTCCTTGGCCGACGATGCGTTGAGGGGCTGGTCCATGCGTCGACGCTCCTCCAGTTGACTCTGGTGGACGTGCTCCGGCTCCCGCCCCGACCAGCGCCGGAGAGGCTCCTGCTCGGGCCGCCGGGTCCAACGGTCGAGTCGCCACCGCTCGCCCAACTCGGCGCGCTGGGCCTCCTGCGCAAGCTCGGCCTCGGCCGCGAGGCGAGCGGCCTCACGGCGGCGTGCCTGCTCGCGCAGCTCGGCCTCGCGGTCCCAGAGGTCCACCGCGGGGGCTGCCGGAGCGGCCATGATGCGGGAGCGCTCAGCAACGGCGGTCCCGATGTCGTCCCAGCCCGTGACGTGGGCGGCCTGGGCCACGGTCCGCCGCCGGCCGTGGCTGTGAGCCTTCCGGGAGTTGATGAGGCGCCACAGCCTCCAGGCGGCCAAGCGACCGACGTCGTCCACCCCGGCCACGCTGCTGGACAGCACCTCGACCAGCTCGCTCGCGGTCGAGCGGCGGAGCGCAATCTGGACCGTGCGATGCAGGTCAGTCCACGCTGAGGCGCTGTGCCAGCGTCCATGCTCGTCCCAGGCTCCAGAGGGCAAAAGCACCTTGCCGTGACCGAGTTGGAGCCTCCACGAGCGCCATGCGCGCCGTAGAACCCTGTCTGCGACCACCCGAGGGTCATCTCCGGACAGGAACGCGGGCTTTCCTCCAGGCGCTGCCGAAGGCGTCGTATTTGCTTGTCCCATCTTGTTCGACCAGCTCAGCCCACTACTACCGGTAGACAAAAGATCAGATAGTGGTGAAACACCCCTCGCGTATAGAGGGGACGTTTTGCCATTGGTCATCAGTCGCTGGTTCAGAGCCTCGGCGCGGTCGCGGTCGGCAACGGCCCAGCAGCGCAGATCCTGCGGCCCGGCCTCCTTCCCCAGAGCCTTGGCGGACGTCCGGATGGCCTCGGCGGCGGCCGCCTCACGGGAGTCTGCAGAGTGCTCCCAGCGCGGAGCGGCGGCCAGCTTGGTGGCCGTGGGCTCGTCCACGGGGACGGCGGCGGGCTCCGCCAGCACCGCGTACTCGGCCGCGTCGGTCAGGCGGCCGTACCGGGCGTCCTCGTACGGGTCTTCGGCCTCTGGGAGGTCCCACACCTTCAACTGCTGGGCCAGGTCGTCGGGGAGGTCGTGCGGGATCGCGTCCACCCGCAGCGTCAGGGCGTAGACCGCGCGCCGGCCGGGGGCTGGGGCCACGTCCCGCTCCGCGAGGCCGTAGCGGTACAGACCCTTCAGGTCGTCCCAGTACCGGTCCTCGCCGACTCCGAACTGCCATGCGTAGCGGGCGGCCAGCGTCATGCCGCCATCCGTACGTCCCGTTCCCCACTGTCCGACCACGCGGCCGGTGGCGCGGTCCAGCTCCTGTTGGGAGAGGAACCGGGCCAGGCGGAACTTCGATGCGGGCAGCAGACCGCGGTGGTGAGACAGCTCGGCGATCCGGTACCACATGGACAGGCTGATCCGGGGAAACCGGAGTACGGCCACACGCTCTTGGTCCAGCGATGGCGGTGTGACCTGCGCCGACTCAGGCTGTGCGGACACACCGGATTCGAGGCGCACTGGGCCGCCATCGCAGCTTCTTGCTACGATGCGAATGCCTTCCTGCGATACATGAGGGCATAGAGAAGCCCTAGGCGTCGGACTTAGTCCGGCACCTGGAAACGGGCTTCACCTGCGGAAATGGGGACTCTCAGACGTCTGCCGCCAAGCTCTGACTGAGTGGTCCCGCTGGACGACGCGGTGCCCTGATCTGATGTTTCGGGTCAGGGCCTTTTGCGTGTCCGGACGTTGTCGTCATCCGGCCTTGGGCAGCTCCTGGGGTGTCTTCGTCGTCCTGGCTGCCGCGCGTGCCTTACGGCGCGTCTCGCGCTTGTGCAGCTCCTTGAGCGCTTCGCGGAGAACCTGGGCGCCTGAGACACCCATGGTGGTCACAAGCTCCTCGTAGAGCTTGCGCTCCTCATCCTCTGGATAGAGCACGAGAGTTGCACGGACCGTCTTGTCGGCAGGAAACACCGTCGTCCGGTTCCGATGCTGGCGTCCTCGCTCCTGGGGCATGCCAGCGATCTTAGACCCATGAGGCGGCTGGTGTTTCAAAACACGCCCGTTTTCCTTGGCGATTTCCGTGACGCGGGAGGCTACTTGTCGACTTCCCGTGTGGCGGGCAGGCCAGAAACCCCGAGTTCTCGGGGGCGTTGGGCCCCAGGGGAGATTCATGAGGCGTCGGGTGAACGTCTGCGCGGGTCGCACCCCGTTCCGGTGACGCAGTCTCGGCGGCCGCGGCCGCGGCCGCGGCCGCGGCCGTGGGTCTGGGCTGAGTGGGGTGGTTCCCTCGTTGGGCGGCAGGCGAAGCCCTACCGCGCCGTTCGTCGGGGTGCCAGGCTCGCGCTTGCGCGACCGCGAAGCGGCTCGGCCTGGCGGCCCGGCGGGCGGTGTGGTGCCCTCCGGGTGCCGTCCGACGAGGGGGCCGCACCACGACCCCACCACCATTTCCACCACCCACCGAGCAGCAGCCCCGCCACGCGCCCCCATGCCCCTCCGCAGGGTGGCCGGGGGTGTGGGGGCAGCGCCCCCGCAGCACTGACCCGCACCCGACGACTCTCGCCAACCGATGTCAGGACGACCCCTGTTGATCACCATTGGTGATCTTGCGGTGACTCGTTGTCGGTGGCGGGTGCAAACATGGTCGGTTGCGCGGGGAGTGTCTGCAGACCGAGGGGGAATCGGTGCCCTGGATAGGCAAGTACGCGAAGCGGGACGGTACGGAGGTTTCGGCTCACTGGCGTTCGCCAGCGGGAGCGAAGACGCAGACGGCGTTGTTCTGCGCGGTCGCGGTGCTCGTCGTCGGGATGAGCGGCGGCAACGGTTCTGACGCCGGTCATAGCGGCAAGACGCCAAAGCCTGGCAAGTCGTCGGTGGACTACCCGATCAAGTTTGAGAGAAGCGGCAAGGAGCGGAAGCCCGAACCGCAGCCGACCGTGTCCTACCCGATCAAGTTCCCCTCGTCGGGAGGTGACCGGCGATGACTCGACGTCCGCCCGCGCGGCGACCGAGGCGTCGGCGCTCGCGCAAGAAGGACCCGGGGTCCGACCTGTTAGTGGTGCTGGTCGTCACCGCGGCGGCCATCGGCCTGGTGGTGATGGCCGTGACCTGGCTGCTGGCGCACTGGTGGATCCTGGTCGCGGCCGGCGTCGTCGGCGCGGCCGCGGGAGGCTGGTGGCTCTATCAGCGCGAGCAGCGGGCCCAGTGGGAAGCGGTGCGGGCGCGGGGGCTGCGGTATGCGCTGTCGCAGCTGGACGGGCTGCATCACCGGCAGTTCGAGCACGCGATACGGGACCTGATGCACCGGGACGGCTGCGCGGATGCGCAGCAGGTCGGCGGGTCCGGGGACAACGGCGCGGACGTGAAGGCGACCGACCCGTTCGGACGTCTCTGGGTGATCCAGTGCAAGCACCGCCGCAACGGCCTGGGCGGCTCGGCGGTCGGCACCCCGGATCTGCACGTGCTCAACGGGACGGCTCGGCAGCTGCATGGTGCGGACGTGGTGGTGCTGGTAACGAACGGGCGCTTCACCTCGAAATGCCCTCCGCTGGCGCGGTCGCAGAAGCTGCACCTGGTGGACCGCCGTCTGCTGGCTGAGTGGGCCGGAGGGTCGCGGCCGCTGTGGGACCTGCTGCAGCGGCTTCCCCCGCCCCGCAGATCGTCCGCCGCTTCCTGACTGCGGCGGTAGGTGAACGGACAGAGGCTCGCCCCGAACGGGGCGAGCCTCTGTCATGTGCGGCTGGTTCCGGAGCGAGCTGGAGCAGGACCCGATCGGGTCTATCCGTCGTACAAGCTGCCCGCCGGGGCTCTCGATCACGGGCGGGGGTTGTACCGTCCGGTGCCATGACGAAACCTCGCCCCGTGCCGGTGCTGCCCGCCCAGGGCCGGCGGGCCGCTTTCATCGGAAAGGGTGGGGCGGGCAAGTCCACTCTGCTCGCCCTCCTGCTCGCCTACTGGAACTCGTACGGCGTGCCCTGCGTCGGGATCGACACCGACGTGCCGGGGGAGAAGGAGAACGGCACCCTGTACGTGCACGCGAACGCGGTCGACCTGGGCGCCCCGGTCTACCCGGCGCCCGCGGTCCACCAGATCCGCCAGGAAGCTCAGCGTCTGTGTCCGGAGAAGGGCATCTGCGTGTTGGACACCGGAGCGTGGGAGCGGAGGCAGGACGGCCCGCACCTCGCG
>NZ_JAIWIH010000058.1:0-43457 GCF_052851135.1 Streptomyces sp. BRA346
GGGAAACCGGGGCATGGCAGGACTCCTATTCTGCCCCCGCATAACCCACCGGATACGAGCCCTCTGGCTCGGCCCGAAAGGGAGCTGACGTGGGTCAGGGGAACACCCTGGCCGCCGGACGGGCGGACAGGCTAAACGCCTCGCAGAGCGCAGGTAAGACCAGGACGAGAGTCCCGGCACAGCGCGTTGGAGCAGGAAGCCACCCAGACGGTCACACAACCGTGGCAGGAATCCCCGGGCTTCAGGCCGGGGAGCACGTCAAACGTCGCGCTTCTCCAGCAGGACGTACGCCGCGACGAGGGCCGCCGCGGTGATGCCCCCCAGCACACCCAGCTGCGACCAGCCGGAGCCCATCGAGTCGTCGATCTGGAAGAGCGCGGCCAGCGCGAAGGGCGAGGAGTACTTCTGCATCGTCTCGCCCAGATCCGCCAGGCTGGGCGACATCATCAGGAACGCCGGGAGGATCGACGGGAGCAGCACCACGCCCAGCATCGTGGTGATCGCACCGGCCGAATGCCGCAGCATGCTGCCGACGGCGAGCGAGAGCAGCCCGAGCAGGGAGACATAGAGCCCGACGCCGAGCGTCGCGCCGATCAGCTGGTCGTTGGTCGGATCCATGACCTCCGGGCCGCTGTGCATCCCGGAGCTGATGAACGTCACCAGGGCGAGCGAGAGGGTGGTGGTGACGAACGCGAGCGTGAAGAAGACCAGCGCCTTGGCGGTCAGCACGCGGGAGCGGGCCGGGGAGGCGGTGAAGGTGGTGCGGATCATGCCGGTGCCGTACTCGGACGAGATCACCAGCACACCGAGGGTGACGACGCACAGCTGGCCGAGCAGGGCGCCGAAGAACCCGGGGAGGGTGGTGGGGGCGCTGGTGTAGTCGCTGTCGTTGGTGCTCGCCGACGTCAGGAACCCGATCCCGACGACCAGCGCGGCCATGACGCTCAGCGTCCAGATCGTCGAGCGCACCGACTTGATCTTGGTCCACTCCGAGGCGATGGCGTTCCCGAGGTGGGTGCGCTGGATCGGGATCGGCGAGGTGTAGGTGCCCACGGCGGCGTACGGCTGCGCGGGCGCGCCGGGCGGCGGCGACACGTACCCCGGCGGCACATGCGGCGCCTGGTGCTGGGGTGCCACCGGCTGCGCCTGCGGTGGCTGTGCGTACGGCTGCTGCGGTGCGTGCTGCGGTGCCTGGGGAGCCTGGGGCGGAGTCTGCGGCGGGACGGGCGCCTGGCCCTGCTGCTGGTACGGCGTCGTCATCGGGCGTCCTCGTTGTCGCGCTTGGACAGGTCGGCGGGGGCGGCGGCGGGAGGCTGCGCCGGGGCGGTGGGCGGCTGGACCGGGGGAGCGGCCGGGGCACCGTGCGGCGGGGCGGCGCCCTGCGGCGGGGCGGGCGGCTCGGCGTACCCCGGCATCACGGTTCCGGGCGGGTACGGCCCGGGCTGCTGCCCCGGTACGCCCGGCGCGCCCGGCGCGTAGCCGTACGCCCCGCCCTGCGGGGCGCCCGCGCCGGGCGGCTGCTGGAGCCCGGCCCGCTGGTCGGCCGTCGAGCGGTAGTCCACGGCGCCCTGCGTCATCCGCATGTACGCCTCCTCCAGCGACGCCTGGTGCGGGGACAGCTCCCACAGCCGGACGTCCGCCGTGTGTGCCAGCTCGCTGATGCGCGGCAGCGGCAGCCCGGTGATCCGCAGGGCGCCGTCCTGCTCCGGCAGCACCTGGCCCCCGGCCTCGCTCAGCGCGGCGGTCAGCTTCTCGCGCTGCTGCGGTTCGCCGTCGGGGGTGCGGACCCGGGCGAAGTCCGCCGAGTTGTACGAGATGAAGTCCTTGACGCTCATGTCCGCGAGCAGCTGCCCGCGGCCGATCACGATCAGCTGGTCGGCGGTGAGCGCCATCTCGCTCATGAGGTGGCTGGAGACGAAGACCGTGCGGCCCTCGGAGGCCAGCTGCTTCATCAGGTTGCGGACCCACAGGATGCCCTCGGGGTCCAGACCGTTGACCGGCTCGTCGAAGAGCAGCACCTGCGGGTCGCCGAGCAGCGCGGCCGCGATGCCCAGGCGCTGGCCCATGCCGAGCGAGAAGCCCTTGGAGCGCTTGCGGGCGACGTTCTGGAGGCCGACCACGCCCAGCACCTCGTCCACCCGGCGGGCCGGGATGCCGGACAGCTGGGCCAGGCACAGCAGGTGCTGGCGGGCGCTGCGGCCGCCGTGCACGGCCTTGGCGTCCAGGAGCGCGCCGACCTGGCGCGGGGCGTTGGGCAGCTTGCGGAAGGGGTAGCCACCGACCGTGACGTGCCCCGCGGTGGGTTCGTCGAGCCCGAGGATCATGCGCATCGTCGTCGACTTGCCGGAGCCGTTGGGCCCCAGGAAGCCGGTGACGGCGCCCGGCCGCACCTGGAACGACAGGTTGTACACGGCTGTCTTGTCGCCATAGCGTTTCGTCAGGCCGACTGCCTCGATCATGCTCCGCCCCTCGTGCGAATGGGTCGGGGCGCCTCGCCCCCGTGAGTCTTAGGAGCTTAACGGCCTGGTTACGGTTCCCGTGAAAGCAGGGTTGAGAGCGGATCGTGACCCCGTGGCCGGGCCCAGCCCTCGTCGTGGAACAGCCGGGTGCCCGCCGTCCGCACCGCCGCGTCGGCGCCCGCCCGGCCGACCCAGGCGGCGGGGTCGGGGCCGAGGAGGTCCCGCAGCCGCGCGGAGGAGGCGAGCAGCCGGGCCAGCAGCGCGCTCTGGTCGCCGCCGCCCGGCAGCGGCCGCCCGCCGTCGCCGGGCGCGGTGAGCACGCCGTGGGTGCTGACGTACAGGTACGCCGCGTCCAGCCGCTCCCCGGACGGCAGCACCATCGGGAACTCCGCCCCGGGCAGCCGGACCCGCTGGTAGTTGGGCACCTCGGTGCGGTCCACGGCGTCGAGCTGCGCGTCGTCGAGCCAGCTGACGACGAGGGACGTGAGGGCGGCGGGGTGCCCGTACGGGGCGGAGGCGACGTACCCGTAGCGGCCGATGTGCGCCGAGCAGCCGACCGCGATGCCGTGCACCAGGACCGGAACCATGGGCACGGTGGCGGGGTGCCCGGGCCCGCTGAGCTTGTGGTGCAGCTGGGCGGGGGAGGCGTTGGACCCGACCGCGATGACGGGGTGCCGCTGCCGGTACCGCTCCAGCAGCGTCAGGTCCAGGGGGTGCAGTTCGCCGCCGGTGAGCAGCGTGGGCGTGGTGACGGGCCGCCCGGGGTAGGTGAGCGGCGCTTCGGCGGGCACGTCGCCGAACCCGAGTGCGGCGAGGCTGAGGTCATCCACCCTGCGGTCATCCACCCTGCCGAGGCTACGCGACCGGCTGCCCGCGCCGACACCAGGCGAGCCCCGGCCGCGCGGCACGCGCTGCACCGGCCGCGTGAGGCGAGCGGCGCGCCCCGGCGAGCGTCGGCCGTGCAGCAGGACGACTTGCCGCGTGCGGGGCACCCGCGCCGTCCGTCAGTCGGCACCCGCCGCGCACGGCGAGCAGCGCATCCCGCGCCCGGCCCGGCCGCGCAGCGGGACGGGGCACGGCACGACATGCGCGTGCCCCGCGCCGCTCCTGCTGGCGGCACGGGGCACGGAGCGCTGGAGGGGGTGTCGTGCCGATCATGCCGGGCTCCCGACGTCTGGCACGGCATCTCGCGGCCCCGCGCTCGTCGCGCGCAGCGCCGCTGCGCTCTCCTCACGCGGGTTGCGAGCTACCGCTCCCCCAGCTACCGCTGGGAGGTGCCCCCTGACGCCGCTCGCTGATCCGGCCTGATCGACAAGACACCCTAAGCCATGACCGAGCGTCACCGGGTCTGCTGGGCGGGGACGCCGCGGGTGGCGGCCTCTTCCTCGCCCGGGTTCCCGGCCGCGGCGACCGCGGCGCCGGTCAGCGTGGCCAGCATCTCGCGGACGTTGGTCAGCTGGGCGTTGATGCTGTCGCGGCGGTTGGTCAGGGCCGCCAGCTCGCGCTCGGACTCGCTGCGGATGCGGTCCGCCTTGGCGTTCGCGTCGGCCACGATGTCCTCGGCCTGGCGCTGGGCGGTCTCCACCGTCTGGCGGGCCCGGCGCTCGGCGTCGGTGCGCAGCTTCTCGGCCTCCAGGCGCAGCTGCTCGGCGCGGTGCTCGATCTCCGCGAGCCGCTTCTCGGCCTTGGCCTGACGGGAGGCCAGGTCGCGCTCGGACTGCTCGCGGCGCTTGGCCAGGTTCGTCTCGAAGTCGGCGGCGGCCTGCGCGGCCTTGGCGCGGGTCTCCTCGAAGAGGGAGTCCGCCTCCTCGCGCTTGGACTGCGCGTCCTTCTGCGCCTCCTGACGCAGCGTGGTGGCTTCGCCCTTCGCCTTCTCGACGATCCGCGCGCCCTCGTCCTCGGCCTTGGCCTTGCGGTCGGCGGCGAACGCCTCGGCGTCGTTGCGGACCTGCTGGGCGGAGGACTCGGCCAGCTCGCGGTGCTGCTCGGCGGCCCGGCGGGCCTCCTCGCGCAGGTCCTTCGCCTCTTCCTCGGCGAGGCGGAGGATCTTCTCGACCCGGGCGCCGAGTCCGGCGTAGGACGGCTCCGCGTCGTTGATCTGGGCCTGAGCGTTCTGCGTTTCGAGGTGCAGCTCCTCGATGCGCTTCTCGAGCGAGGTGATGCGGGACAGTGCGCTGTCACGGTCGGCGATGAGCTTGGTAATGCGGTCGTCCACCTGACCGCGGTCGTACCCACGCCGCACGAGCTCGAAGCCGAAGGGGGAGGAAGTGTCGCTCATGGGGTTCCTGTCGAAAGAGACCGGTGAGGTGATAGAGCAAATCCTAGGGGGCCGAACGGCGTGTCATCGAGTCAACGTCCGTTTGATCTGGAGAATGTCCAGCCTTTTGAGTGGACGTAAGACGGAGACCTTGTCACTCGTCGGGATGATACGGACACGACACGCCCTGTGCGACTAGCCGTCGGACCGTGTTCCCCTACCCATCGGACCGCTTTCCACTCGACCGGGTCGCTCCCGCTCCCGCCGCCGTCTTCACTCCGCCGTTCTCCTTGCCGCCCGCGCCGCCCGACGCGGGGGTCTCGAAAGACTCCAACGCTTCCAGCACGTCCTGGACACGGGTGATTTCCGCGTTGATGTCCTCGCGGCGGCGCTTGAGCAGCTCCAGCTCCCGCTTGCCCTCGTCGACGATCTCCTTCGCCTCCGCCGTCGCCTCGGACTTGGTGCGCTCGGCGTCCTTCTCGGCCTCCAGCCGCTTCTGCTCGGCCTCCTTCAGCAGCCCCTCGGCCTTCTTCACGGCCTGGATCCGCACCCGGCTCGCCTCGGTCTCGGCCTCCGAGACCAGCGACTTCGCCTTCTCCTCGGCCTTCATCAGCTGCGCGGTCGCCGCCGCGACGAGCTTGTCGACCCGCTCGCCGGTCGCCTTCATCTGCTCCGCCGACTCCCGGCGGGCCCGCTCGTGCAGCTCCTCCACCTCGGCCGCGGTCGTCGCCCGCAGCTCCTCGGCGCGCTCCCGGATGGACGTCGCGTCGCCGCGGGCCTCGGCCAGCATCGTGTCGGAGTCCGTACGGGCCTTCTCCACCAGGCCATTGGCCTGCGCGGTGGCCTCGGACACCAGCCGCTCGGCCTCCTGCCGGGCGGCGCCCACCATGACGTCCGCCTGCTCCTCGGCCGCGGCCGTCGCCTGGAGCGCGGACTCCTGGGCCTCCGCGGTGAGCCGCTCGGCCTCCGCCGCGGACTCGGTGACCAGCCGGTCCGCCTGCTCGGCCGCGTCGGAGCGGCGCTTGTTGGCGTCCTCGCGCGCCTGGTCGACCAGCCGGTCGGCCTCGTTCTGCGCCTCGGTGCGGATGCGCTCCGCCTCGGCCGCCGCGTCGGCCGCGACCCGCTCGGACTCGGCGCCGGTGCGCTGCGCGTGCTGCTGCGCCGAAGCGACCGTCTCCGCGGCCTCGGTGCGCAGCCGCTCGGCCTCCGTACCGGCCTCCGACAGCAGCCGGTCCGCCTCGTTCGACGCCTCGGTGACCAGCCGGTCGGCCTGGGCCGCCGCCTCCGAGCGGATGTTGTTGGCGTCGCTGCGGGCCTGCGCCCGGGTGCGCGCCGCGTCCTGCTCCGCGGTCGCCCGCGCTTCCGCCGCCTCCGTCCGCAGCGCCTGCGACCGCGCGGTGGCCTCGGCGACGATCCGCTGCGCCTCCTCGGTCGCGCCGCTGACCAGTGTGTCGGCCTGCTCGGCGGCCTCCGCGCGGGTCTTGTTGGCGCTCCTGCGCGCCTCGTCCAGCGTCTCGTTGGCCTCCGCGCGCAGCCGCTCGGCCTCGTGGTTCGCCTCGCCGAGCAGCCGGTCCGCCTGCTCCGCGGCCTCGGAGCGGCGCCGGTTGGCGTCGTCGCGCGAGCGCGCGCCCAGCTGCTCCGCCTCGGCGATCGCCTCCGCGACCGTGCGCTCCGCGAGCGACTTGGCGGCCTCCGCCTCCTCGTGCGCGGCACGCCGCACCCGGGAGGCGTCGACGGAGGCGCGCTCCCGCTCCGCGTACGCGTCCGCGCGGACCCGGTCGGCCTCCTCCTGGGCGTCGGTCCGGGTGCGCTCCGCCGCGTGCTCGGCCGCCTGCCGCAGCCCGGTGATCTCCGACTCGGCCTGCTCGTGCAGCCCCGCGACCGAGTCCCGTACGGACTGGGCGTGCTGCTCGGCGGCCGACACCAGGTCCGCCGCGTGCTGCTCGGCCTCCTCGACCAGCCGCTGCGCCTCGGCCTGCGCCTCGCTGACCCGGGTCCGGGCCGCGGCCAGCAGCTCCTCGCCCTGCTCGCGCGCCGCCGTACGCTCCCGCTGCGCCTCCTCGCGGGCGTCGCCCAGCAGCTCCTCGGCCTCGCGGCGGCGGCGCGCCGCCTCCTCCGCGGAGGCCGCCAGGGCCTCCGCTGCCTCGGCGCCGATGCGCTCGGCGGCGCTCGCCGCCTCCGCCCGCACCCGGTCCGCGGTCTCCTGCGCCTCGCTCCGCAGCCGCTCCGCCTCCGCGGCGGCCTCGCTCCGCAGGCGCACCGCCACGGACTCGCCCTCGGCGCGCGCGTTGGACGCGTCCGCGGCGGCCTCGTCGCGCAGCCGGTCGGCCTCCTCCTCGGCCTGCTGCCGCAGGGCGTCCAGCCGCTCGGTGGACTCGGCGCGCTGCCGCTCGATCTCCTCGGCGGCCTCGCGGCGGAGCCGCTCGGACTCGGTCCGGGCGTCGTTCAGCTCCTGCTCGGCGGAGCTGAACCGCGCCTCCGCCTCCTCGTGCCGCCGGGTCAGCTCGGCCTCGGCCTCGCTGCGCCGCGCCTCGGCCGCCTGCTCGGCCTCCTCGCGCAGCTCCTCGGCGGTACGGGCCGCCTCCTCCTTGACCCGCTCGGCCTGCTCCTCGGCCGAGGTCACCAGCTCCTCGGCCTCGCCGCGGGCCCGCTTCAGCAGCTCGTCGGCCTGGCGGCGCAGCGCGTTGGCCCGCTCGATCGCCTCGGTGCGGACCCGCTCGCTCTCGGCGGTCGCGCCCGAACGCGTCTCCTCCGCGTCCTGCTTGGCCTGCGTCAGCAGGTCCTCGGCGGTGCTGGCCGCCTCCTCGATCTGCTCGACCGCCTCGCGGCGCGCCTCGGCCCGGATCCGCTCGCCCTCGGCGACCGCGTCCGACCGCTGCTGCTCGGCCTCGCCGCGCAGCCGCCGTGCCTCCTCCTGGAGCTCGGCGGTCTTGGCGCGGTACTCCTTGGTGTCGTCCTTCGCCGCGCCCTTGAGCTGGTTGGCGGTGTCGTGCGCCTCCGAGCGCAGCCGGTCGGCCTCCGCCTCGGCCTCGCGCCGGATCCGCTCCGCTTCCTCGGCCGCCGCCTTGGTGGTGGCCTGCGCCTTCTCCGAGGCGCGGGACAGCACCTCCTCGGCGCTGCGCGCCGCCTTGGCCAGCTGCGCCGCCGAGTCCTCGGCGACCCGGGCCCGGGCGTCCTCACCGGCCTCGGAGAGCAGCCGCTCGGCCTCGGCGCGGGCGTCGTCCCGCATCTGCTCGGCCTCGGCGCGGATCGCCTCGGCCTCCTTGGTGGCCTCGCCGACCAGCCGGGCGACCTCCGCCTTGGCGGTGCGGGCGCGCTGTTCGTTGTCCGATTCGGTGGCCGAAAGCCGCTTGGCCGCCGCGTCCTTCGCCTCGCCGAGCACCTTCTCGGCCTCGGCGCGCGCCTCGCGCAGCGCCGTCTCGGCCTCCAGCATCCGCGCCTCCGCGGCGCGGGTCTGCTCGGCGGCGTGCCGACGGGCCTGGTCCGACTCCTGGGTGGTGGAGGTGCGCAGCTGCTCGGCGTGCTCGGTGGCCTCCTGGGCCTGGGCGCCCGCCTTGGTCAGCAGCCGCTCGGCCTCGGTGCGGGCCCGGCGCAGGATCGCCTCGGCCTCGGCGCGGGCGGTCTCCGCCTCGGAGCCCAGCCGCTCCCTGGCCTGGTCGGCGAGGCGCTGGGCCTCGGCGCGGGCGGCGGTCAGCGCCTGCTCGGCCTCGGCCCGGGACTCGTCCAGCAGCCGACGGGCCTGCGCCTCGGTGCGGGCGCGCAGTTGCTCGGCCCAGGCGACGTTCTCGTTGACGTGGGACTCGACCGTGGCACGGCGGTCGGCCAGCTCCTGGTCAAGACGCTGACGGCGGGCCACGGCCTCGGCGTGCAGCTCGGCTTCGAGCCGGGCCTGCTGCTCGGCCTGCTCCTGGAGCAGCCGCTGGGTCTGGGCACGGGTCTGCCGCAGCTCGCGCTCGGCGTCGGCGCGCACCTGCTCCGCCTGGAGCTGGGCGTCCCGCAGCAACTGCTCTGCCTGGTAGCCGAGGTTGGCGCTGTCGTAGGCAGGGCGGCTCGCCAGCGCGCGCCGCACCTCGTGCAGCTTGGCGCGCAGAACCTCGACCTGGTAGCCGAGGTCGTCGGCGTGCTGGACGGCCTTCTCCCGCTCGTTCTTCAGCCGCTCCATCTCGGCCTCGAACTTCGAGAGGTGATCGTCAGGCTCGTAGCGGTCGTAGCCCCGCACTGCGCGGTCCCATCCGTCCCCTGGTCGCGGTGGCGGCCGGCTCCGTACCGCGCGGTTCCTGGCAGTCCCTTGCGGTCCCTCGCGGCCCCGACCCGGCGTGATGCGTGCCGGGCGGACCGGAGCTGGCCCTTCCGAAGAAATGGTGTCAGATCATCGGCTCAGCCCGGGCCGGACCCCGATCCCTCTCGATTCCCGTACCCCGGCCGAGCCTGCACTCTACCGGCCGGGGAAGGGGTAGGTCAGTGGTCCGCTTCAGTGGTCCGCTTCACCGGGTGTCGCCGCGGTCACGAGTTCGGTCAGCACACCGTGGCAGTCCTTGGGGTGGAGGAACGTGATGCGGGAGTCCATCGACCCACGTCGGGGCTGTTCGTACAGCACCCGCACGCCCTTGTCGCGGATGGCCTCGGAGTCGGCGTCGACGTCGGCGGTGCCGAACGCGATGTGATGGACGCCCTCACCGTTCTTCGCCAGCCACTTGCCGACCGCGGAGTCCTCCCGGGTCGGCTCCAGCAGCTGGAGGTAGGAGGCCCCGCCGTCCGAGGTCTCGTTGATCTTCAGCATGGCCTCACGGACGCCCTGCTCCTCGTTGACCTCGGAGTGGAACACCTCGAAGCCGTACGTGGCACGGTAGAACTCGACGGTCTTGTCCAGGTCGAAGCAGGCGATCCCGATGTGGTCGATTCTCGTCAGCATGGGCTTAGTGCACCGCTACACGGCCGGTTACGCAACGTGCGCGCGATCACACCGATGGGGCGGTGACCGGACGGGTACTCGTCAGTACATTGACGATAACCCTCGTTAACTTCCTTCTCTCCGCGGAGGACGCACCATGACTCGTACGACATCTGTGATTGTGGCGGGAGCCCGTACCCCCATGGGCCGCCTCCTGGGCAGCCTGCGCTCGTTCTCCGGTGCCGACCTGGGCGGCTTCGCGATCAAGGCCGCGCTGGAGCGGGCCGGGGTCACCGGTGACCAGGTGCAGTACGTGATCATGGGGCAGGTGCTCCAGGCCGGTGCCGGGCAGATTCCCGCACGTCAGGCGGCCGTCAAGGCCGGTATCCCGATGAGTGTCCCCGCCCTCACCGTCAACAAGGTGTGCCTGTCCGGACTGGACGCCATCGCGCTGGCCGACCAGCTGATCCGGGCCGGGGAGTTCGACATCGTGGTGGCCGGCGGCCAGGAGTCCATGACCAACGCGCCCCATCTGCTGCCGGGCTCCCGCGACGGCCACAAATACGGCGCGATCCAGATGCTCGACGCCATGGCCCACGACGGTCTGACCGACGCCTTCGAGAACGTCGCCATGGGCGAGTCCACCGAAGCGCACAACACCCGGCTCGGCATCGGCCGCCCGGAGCAGGACGAGATCGCCGCCCGCTCCCACCAGCGCGCCGCCGCCGCCCAGAAGAACGGCCTGTTCGACGCCGAGATCACCCCGGTCGAGATCCCGCAGCGCAAGGGCGACCCGGTCGTTTTCGCCAAGGACGAGGGCATCCGCGGCGAGACCACCGTGGAGACCCTGGGCAAGCTGCGCCCGGCCTTCGCGGGCGACGGGAACGGGACGATCACAGCCGGATCGTCCTCGCAGATCTCGGACGGGGCGGCCGCCGTCGTCGTCATGAGCAAGGAGAAGGCCGAGGAGCTGGGCCTGGAGTGGATCGCCGAGATCGGCGCCCACGGCAATGTGGCCGGGCCCGACAACTCGCTCCAGTCCCAGCCGTCGAACGCGATCGCGCACGCGCTGGGCAAGGAGGGGCTGACGGTGGACGATCTCGACCTGATCGAGATCAACGAGGCGTTCGCCGCGGTCGCCGTGCAGTCAATGAAGGACCTGGGTCTTTCCTCCGAAAAGGTGAACGTGAACGGCGGTGCGATCGCCCTCGGCCACCCCATCGGCATGTCCGGCGCCCGCATCGTGCTCCACCTGGCGCTGGAGCTCCGGCGGCGCGGCGGCGGCGTCGGCGCGGCGGCGCTGTGCGGCGGGGGCGGCCAGGGCGACGCGCTCATCGTCCGCGTCCCGGGGGCATAACTCCCTCGGGTATGACGCGGCCGAAACCGGTCGTCCGTACGAGTGATGAGGAGCACGGCACCCATGGCTGACGCTGATGTGCCCACGCTGGTGGAGCAGGCCCGGCAGGGGCGGCCGCGCGCGGTCGCCCGGCTCATCTCGCTGATCGAGGGCGACTCCCCGCGGCTGCGCGAGGTGATGGCCGCGCTGGCGCCGCTGGCGCAGGGTGCGTACGTGGTCGGGGTGACCGGTTCGCCGGGGGTCGGCAAGTCCACGTCGACCTCCGCGCTCGTCTCGGCGTACCGGAGGGCGGGGAAGCGGGTCGGGGTGCTCGCCGTCGACCCCTCCTCGCCCTTCTCCGGCGGCGCGCTCCTCGGTGACCGGATCCGAATGTCCGAGCACGCCTCGGACCCCGGCGTCTACATCCGCTCCATGGCTACCCGCGGGCATCTGGGCGGCCTCGCCTGGGCCGCCCCGCAGGCCATCCGGGTGCTGGACGTGGCCGGATGCGACGTGGTGATCGTGGAGACGGTCGGCGTCGGCCAGTCCGAGGTGGAGATCGCCGCCCAGGCCGACACGACCATGGTGCTGCTCGCCCCGGGCATGGGCGACGGCATCCAGGCGGCCAAGGCCGGGATCCTGGAGATCGGCGACGTGTACGTGGTCAACAAGGCCGACCGGGAGGGCGCCGACGCCACCGCCCGCGAGCTGAACCATATGCTGGGCCTGGGCGAGGCCCGGGCGCCGGGGGACTGGCGGCCGCCGATCGTGAAGACCGTCGCGGCGCGCGGCGAGGGCACCGACGAGGTCGTGCAGGCTTTGGAGAAGCACCGGGCGTGGATGGAGGAGCACGGCGTGCTGGCCGAGCGCCGGATGCGGCGCGCGGCGGGCGAGGTCGAGACGATCGCCGTGACCGCGCTGCGGGCCCGCATCGGCGACCTGCACGGCGACCGCCGCCTGGGCGCGCTGGCGGAGCGGGTCGTGGCGGGCGAGCTGGACCCGTACGCGGCGGCGGACGAGCTGGTGGCGGGGGTCACGGAAAAGGCGGCGGGTGCGTAGGGGTGTCTTGTCGGTCAGGCCGGATCAGCGAGCGGCGTCAGGGGGCACCTCCCAGCGGTAGCTGGAGGAGCATCGCAACCCGCGTGAGGAGAGCCGCAGGGGGCACCGCCCAGCGGTAGCTGGGGAGCGACGAGCGCGGGGCCGCGAGGTGCCGCCCGCCGCGGCAGCGGCTGATGTCACAGCGGCGTCGGGAGCCCCACCTGAAGGATCCTTCAGGTGGGCTCTGGGACGCTTGGCCGCATGCGTTTGCTGATTGTGGAGGACGAGCGGCGGCTCGCCCTGTCGCTGGCCAAGGGGCTGCGGGCCGAGGGGTTCGCGGTCGACGTGGTGCACGACGGACGGGAAGGGCTGCACCGGGCCCAGGAGGGCACGTACGACCTGATCGTCCTCGACATCATGCTGCCCGGGATGAACGGCTACCGCGTCTGCGGCGCCCTGCGGGCGGCCGGGCACGAGGTGCCGATCCTGATGCTCACGGCGAAGGACGGCGAGTACGACGAGGCGGAGGGGCTTGACACCGGCGCCGACGACTATCTGACCAAGCCGTTCTCGTACGTCGTGCTGGTCGCCCGGGTGCGGGCGCTGCTGCGGCGGCGCGGCGCCGGGGCCTCGCCCGTGCTGCGGGTGGGGGCGCTCGCGGTGGACCGGGGCGCGCGCCGGGTGGAGCGGGACGGGGACGAGGTGTCCCTGACCGCCAAGGAGTTCTCGGTGCTGGAGCACCTGGCGACGAACGGCGGGGACGTCTGCTCCAAGGCGGACATCCTGGAGCACGTGTGGGACTTCGCGTACGACGGCGACCCCAACATCGTCGAGGTGTACGTGAGTGCGCTGCGCCGCAAGCTGGGGCCCGGCTTCATCGAGACCGTGCGGGGAGCGGGGTACCGGCTCCGTGGGTAGGGCGTTCGGTTCGGTACGGGCGCGGGCCGCGCTGGGCGCGACCGTGGTGGTGGCCGTGGCGCTGGTGGCCGCGGGGCTCGCGGTGCTGCGGGTGCTCCAGGGCAACCTGGCGGACCAGGCCGGGCTGCACGCCCAGGTGGAGGCCCGCGAGGTGGCGTCGAAGATAGCCGCGGGGACCGGCTACCGCGCTCTGGACCTGGACGACGACACCCCGGTGCAGGTGGTGGACGACAAGCGCCGGGTGCGGGCGGTCAGCGAGGACCTGGAGGCCGTGACGGGCACGGCGAGCCCGTCGGTGCGCCCCGTGTCCGTGGCGCCGGACGGCGAGCGCGAGGAGGGCGAGGTCGACGGCGACGTCCGGTACACAGGCGGCTCCGCCCGGATCGACGGCACCACCGCCGACTACCGCTGGGCGGCCGTGGAGGCCACCAGCCCGCAGGGCGACGAGGTCACCGTCTACGCGGGCGCCCCGCTGGCCACCGAGCGCGACGCGGTCGGCACGGTGCGGCAGGCGATGCTGATCGGGCTGCCGCTGCTGCTGCTCGTGGTCGCCGGGGTGACCTGGCTGGTGACGCGGCGCGCGCTGCGGCCGGTGGAGGGCATCCGGCAGGAGATGTCCGCGATCACGGCGAGTACGGACCTGTCCCGGCGCGTGCCCGAGCCGGACTCGCACGACGAGGTGGCGCGGCTGGCCCGGACCACCAATGAGACCCTCACCGCACTGGAGGCGGCGGTGGAGCGGCAGCGGGCGTTCGTGGCCGACGCCTCGCACGAGCTGCGCTCCCCGGTGGCCTCGCTCCGTACCCAGCTGGAGGTGGGCGTGGCCCACCCCGAACTGCTGGACCTGCCGGGCGCGGTCGAGGACGTGGTGCGGCTCCAGCGGCTGGCGGCCGATCTGCTGCTGCTGGCCCGGCTGGACGCAGGGGAGCGCCCCCGCGCGGACAGCAGGGTGCAGCTGGACACGCTGGTGCGGGAGACGGTGGAGCAGCGCACCGGGGACCGGGTGCCGGTGCGCACCGATCTGGCGGCGGTGGCCGTCACCGGCTCCCGCGGGCAGCTCACCCAGGTGCTGGGCAACCTGGTCGACAACGCGCAGCGGCACGCGCGCGGCGCGGTGCGGGTGTCGGTGCGGGCGGACGGCGCCGAGGGCGTGGTCGCGGTCGCCGACGACGGCGCCGGGGTGCCGGAGTCCGAACGGGAGCGGATCTTCGAGCGGTTCGTACGGCTCGACGACGCCCGCAGCCGCGACGATGGCGGGGCCGGGCTCGGCCTCGCCATCGCGCGGGACGTGGTGCTGCGACACGGCGGCACGCTCACCGTGGGTGAGGCGCCGGGCGGCGGCGCGCTGTTCGAGGCGCGGCTGCCGCTCGCGGGCTGACCCGGGGCCGGACCGACCCCGGGGTGGTCCGGCCCCCTCGCGGTGTGTGCTGTGCTCTAGACCCGGCCGCGCTGGGCGCGCAGATGGTCGGCGACGGGCACCAGCGACCCGTACAGCGCCTCCAGGTCGGCCGGGGAGAGCAGGTCGATGAAGTGCTTGCGCACCGATTCGACGTGGTGGGGTGCGACCTTGCGCATGGTGTCCCAGCCGTGCTCGGTCAGGACCGCGTAGAGCCCGCGCCGGTCGGATTCGCAGTTCTCGCGGCGGACCAGCCCGGCGTTCTCCATCCGGGTGATCTGATGGGAGAGGCGGCTCTTGGACTGGAGCGTCGCGGACGCGAGGTCGCTCATCCGCATCCGGTGCTCTTCCGACTCCGAGAGGTTGACCAGGATCTCGTAGTCGTTCATGGTCAGGCCGAACGGCTGGAGGTCCCGTTCGAGCTGGTAGGTCAGCAGTCGGCTGACGTCCAGGTGGGTGCGCCAGGCGCGCTGTTCCTCATCGCTGAGCCAGCGCGTGCCGTTCTCGGTCTCCATGGGATGTATTCTACCTATAGAAGTTGAATTCCGAACCAATGGATGTATCGGGCTAGAGGTCACCTGTTCGACGTTACACTCCGCGTCGTCGCGCTCACGAACCGGTACCCCCTGTCTCGCCGACGGCTATCTCCTCCATCAGCTCCTCCGTGGACTGGAGCAGCACGGTTCCGGCACCCACGAACTCGAACTGGTGCTCCTCGCCCGACGTGCCGCCGAGGCCGGTGTGCGCGCGGATGCCGCCCATGACGCCGCGCAGGTACTCGTGGTCGTAGTGGTGGTTGGGCGTCGGGCAGTCCGCCCAGCCGACCAGTGCCTGCGGATCGACCCGGATCGGCGGCTCCATGAAGACCACGGGCCCGTTGGACGCCGCCACGAACTTCCCCGTCCCGATGAGCGTCAGGAAGCCCGGCACGATCGACTGCTTCAGCGCCAGCGACGGCTGGAAGGCGAGCAGGTTGCCCGACCGGATGGTGAGGTTCCCGTCGTCCAGGTCATAGGAGTTGACGTCGAAGGCGCGGTCGGCGAGCACCATCTTGCCCTTGCCCTCCGCCACCACCCACTCGGCGGCGTGCAGGGGCGAGTGGAAACTGCCCGCGACGAGCCGGTCGAGCCGCCCGAGCCCGATGCCCTGGAAGCCGATCTGCCCGTAGTAGGCGACCATCTTCCCCTTCTGGAGGAACCACTGCCCGTCCAACTCCACGCTGAAGGCGTACGGATTGACGTTGTCGTCGGCCGGCAGCGTGTACGCGTCGTGGATGACGGGGCCGTTCACCTGGGTCCTCCGAGGATGTCCCGGCCTTCGGGCCGGGGGAAACGGATTCCTGCCGAAAAGGCCAGGAACGCCAACTGTCGTACCTCCTGTTTGGATTGGCGGTTGTGACGGTGGAAGCGAAGACCGGCGAGGACATCGGGCGTGCCCGGTGGACCTTCCGGCTTCGTGTGTCTTCCGGTGCTCGCGTGGCGCTTGAGGCGGAGTGGGGCCGGTGTCGGTGGGTGTGGAACGAGTGCGTCGCCCGCTCGAAGCGGGCCCACCGGGGCGGTGAGAGGTGCGGTCCGGCCGCGCTGGACAAGATGCTGACCGAGGCGCGCCGCATCACTCCCTGGCTCAGGGAGGGTTCCTCGGTTCCTCAGCAGCAGGTTATCCGTGACTTCGGCAGGTCCCGGGCGAAGGCGCTGAAGGACATCAAGGACCGGCTCCCCATGCACCGGTGGGCAGGTATGCCCCGCTGGAAGAGGAAGCGGGTCGCCGACCCAACCCTGAACTACACCCGGCGCGGCTTCCGCCTGAAAGACGGGCGCCTGCACCTGGCGGGCGGCATCGTGGTGAGGGTGGTGTGGTCGCGCGCGCTTCCGGCCAGCCCGTCCAGCGTGCGTGTCTACCGGGACAGTCTCGGCCATTGGTACGCGTCGTTCGTGCTCCCCGCCCAGGTCGAGCCGCTTCCTCGAACCGGCCTGGTACTGGGCGTGGACTGGGGGGTGCGCGAGACCGCCACCACCACCTCGGACGCCCATGACCTTCCGCACGCCGAACACGGCCGGAAGGCTGCGGCGAAGCTGGGCCGCTACCAGCGGATGATGGTCCGCCGCCGTGCGCCGAAGGGCACGCCGCAGTCGAAGGGCTACCGCACCGCCAAGCGGCAGGCGGCCAGGCTGCACAAGAAGATCGCCCGGCAGCGGCAGGACACCGCCCGCAAATGGGCGAAGAAGGTTGTGCGTGACCATGACGTGGTGGCGGTGGCGGACTTCCGCCCGAAGTTCCTGGCCAGAACGTCGATGGCGCGTAAGGCGGCCGACGCCGCCATCGGCACGACGAAGGCGGCCCTGATCGAGGTGGGCCGCAAGCACCAGCGGGACATCCGGCTGGTGCACCCTGCGCACACCACCATGGACTGTGCGCGGTGCGGAGCGAGAACCAAGCACGCACTACCTCTTTCGGAACGTACCTACACCTGCGTCGCGTGCGGAGTCATATCCCCCAGGGACAAGAACTCCGCCCATGTGATGCTCGTCCGGGCTGGTCTGGACCCGGCTGGTGTCGAGGGCGTAAGACCTCCCGGGCCGCCGGTCCGGAAGGCAGCCTGAGCCAGGAATCTCCCGCCTTCGAGCGGGAGAGCAGTCAAAGCTTCTCCTCCGATGCCTGGACGTAGACCGTGCCGGTGCCGGACAGCTCCAGCTGGAAGGCCTCCCCCGATCCGCGGCCCACCATGTCGCGCCAGCCGAGAGCCGTCGAGAGCTTATTGCGAACATCACCCCGGTGGGCTACATATGCCTGCGGATCGACATGGACCGGACGCCCCGGCTGGATCGGCAGCTCGATCACCCCGCCGTGCGCCATCACCGCGGCCGAACCCTGCCCCTCCAGCGTGGTGGTGAACAGCCCCTGGCCGGTCACCTGGCCGCGCACCATGCCCATCACCCCGCCCTGCGACCCCAGGAACATCGTGCCCTGGCGCAGCGAGCCGTCGAACGCCAGCAGCCGGTCCGACTCCACGTACAGCGTGTCGCCGACCAGGTCGATCACCTGCACATGGTGTCCGCCGTGCCCGAACATCACGGTGCCCTGGCCCTCTATGGTCATCAGCGGCGTCGCCTCGTTGGCGACCCGCCGCCCGATCATGCCCATCACCCCGCGCTGACCGCCGGTGATGCTCGGCGTGAACCGCACCTGGCCGCGGTACGCCAGCATCGCGCCGCGCTGGCTGAACAGCGTCCGGCCGGGCGTCACCTGGGCCTCCACCATGCGGGAGGTGAGATTGGTGAACGGCATCAGACCTCGCCCCCGATCGTGTTGCGCTCGCTGGGCTGTACGTACACCAGTCCCTCGCCCTCGAAGCGGATCTGGAAGGCCTCGCCCCCGCTCTCGCCTATCAGCGCGCGGAAGTTCACGCCCGACTGGAAGTGCTGCTTGAGGTTGCCGGTGTGGGCCACGTACGCGCCCGGGTCGACCTGGAGCGGGGTCTGCGGGGTCACGCGCAGCACGATCGCCGCGCCGTGCGAGACGAGCGCCGCCTGGCCGGTGCCCTCCACGGTCGTGGTGAACAGCCCGTTGCCCTGCGCGGAGCCGCGCAGCCCGGTGAAGGAGGTGCCGGTGCGCAGGGCCGCGTCCGTGCAGAGCAGGTTGTCCGCCTCCACGTACAGCTTCTCGCCGTGCAGCGACACCAGGTTGATCTCGCTCGCCCGGTCGGCGAAGTAGCACGTGCCGTGCCCCTTCACCTCCATGACCTCCATCTGCTCGCCGGTGAGCCGCCGCGTCACCATGCCGCGCAAGCCCTCACCGCCGCCCGTCCTCTTCTTGAAGGTCATGTCCCCCTCGTACGCGATCATCGCGCCGTTCTTCGCCTTCACGGAGTCGCCGGTCAGGTCGACGGCGAGCACCCTGGATCCCTGGAGCCGGAAGTGAGCCACGGAACCGACGGTATCGGTCCCGCCACCCGGGAGAAATGATCGCGGGCGGGGCTGCGACAATAGGAGCGCTTGTGCATGGCTTCACAAGCACCCCTGTTCCGATCCGTTGTCCGTGTCTCCTCATGCGAAGGTGCTCTCGTGGACTTCAAGACCGCCACCGCGCTGCGCCGGCTCCGCCTGGTCTCCGCGCCCGAGGCCGTGTCCTTCCTGCTGCTGCTCGTCTGCTCGGTGCTCAAGCGCACCACGGACTTCAACGCGGTGCCGGTGATGGGCATGGTGCACGGCGTCCTCTTCATCCTCTACGTGGTCTTCTGGGCGGACGCCTGGAACAAGACCAAGTGGGGCTGGAAGACCGCCGTCCTCTACTTCGTCCTCTCCGTCCTGCCCACCGGCGGCTTCTTCGCCGAGCGCAAGCTCAAGCGCGAGGCCGAGGCCGGTGTGATCGCGGCGCGGGCCCGCCGCGAGGGTGTGGTCAACGTATGATCGTCGCCTTCTCGGTGACCCCGCTGGGCGTCGGCGAGGACGTGGGGGAGTACGTCGCGGACGCGGTGCGGGTGGTGCGCGAGTCGGGGCTGCCGAACCGCACGGACGCGATGTTCACCTCGATCGAAGGTGAGTGGGACGAGGTCATGGCCGTGGTCAAGCGCGCCGTGGCGGTGGTGGAGGCGCGCGCCCCGCGCGTCTCCGTCGTCATGAAGGCCGATATCCGCCAGGGCGTGACGGACGGCCTCACCTCGAAGGTGGACACGGTGGAGCGGCACCTCTCCGAGTAACGCCCTCTGGAGCGGGGCCGCCGGTGCGGGCAGGCTGGGCACATGCCCACATCCTCAGGGTCCGGGGCCACGGATCCGGCCGCGTTACGCCCCGGCCACCCCGCCCCCGTACCCGAGCCCGAGCCCGCCGCCACCGCGCGCACCGGCTACGGCGCCGTCTTCGCCTTCCGCGAGTTCCGCACGGTCTTCGCCGCGCATCTGATCTCGATGCCGTGCGAGATGGCGGGCGGGATGGCGCTGTCCGTCCTCGTCTACCGGCTCACCGGATCGCCCCTCCTCAGCGCCCTCACCTTCGCGACCGCGCTGCTGCCGTACGTGATCGGCGGCACCCTGCTGTCCTCCGTCGCCGACCGCTACCCGGCCCGCCGGGTGCTCGTCGTGTGCGACCTGGTGCACGCGGGCTGTGTGACCGCCATGGCGGTCCCCGGGATGCCGGTGGCCGTGCTGCTCGCGCTGCGCTGCGTGCCCGCGGCGATCTCGCCCGTGTTCAGCGGCACCCGGTCGGCCACGCTGGGCGACATCGTCGGCGAGGGCGATCTGTTCGTGCTGGGGCGCTCGGTCATCCGGATCACCGCGCAGAGCGCCCAGCTGGCCGGGTTTGCGGTGGGCGGGCTGCTGCTGACCGCCGTGTCGCCGCGTACCGTCCTGGTGATCATGGCCGCGGCGCTGTGCTGCTCGGCGCTGCTGCTCCGCTTCGGCACGCAGCCCCGCCCCGCGCGCCGCACGTCCGGGGACGGGGACGGGGCGGGCGGGGCGCTGCTCGGGGACTCGCTGCGCGGCGTCCGGCAGCTGTTCGCCGACCGCCGGGTCCGGGCGCTGCTGCTGCTGTCCTGGGTGCCGCCGATGTTCGTGGTGATGCCGGAGGCGCTGCTGACGCCGTACGCGGACGCCCAGGGGCTGGGCTCGGTCGGGCTCGGGCTGCTGATGTGCGGGATGCCGGTCGGCGCGGTCGTGAGCGAGGTCCTGGCGGGCTCCCTGCTGGGGCCGCGCGGACGGGCCCGGCTGACGCTGCCGGTGGGGGCGCTCTCGGCGCTGCCCGCCGTCGGGTACGCCGCGGATCCCTCGTTCGGCTGGGCGCTGGCCCTCCAGGTGGTGACGGGCTTCGGGATCGCGTACACCCTCGGCCTCGACCAGTGGTTCCTGGCGGCCGTGCCGGAAGAGCTGCGGGGCCGGGCGATGACCGTGCTGACGGCCGGGCTGATGACCGCGCAGGGCCTGGGGATGGCGGTGTCGGGGGCGGTCGCGGAGTTCGTGCCGGTGCATGCCGTGGCGGCGCTGGCGGGCGGCTGCGGCGCGCTGTGCTCGCTCCTGGTCGCGCTGGAGGTGCGGCGTGCGGTCCCCAGGGGGTGTCCGCAAAGTCCCGCCGGGCCCGCGACGCCTGGCACGCGCCCCCGGCTACCGCTGGGAGGTGCCCCCTCTCGCTGCGTTGTCGGATCACCCGAGTAGGCCCGCCCCCGGACTCCGTCCGGGAGGTGCCCCCGCGAGGGCGACCCTCCGCCTTGCGATCGCACGCGCCCCCGGCTACCGCTGGGAGGTGTCCCCTGACGCCGCGGGCTGATCCGACGCGACTTTGCGGACACCCCTAGGGGTGGACCGGGGCCGGGTCCGGCCGGTTCGAGGGGTGAGACCGGGCTGACCGCGATATGACCGGCCGGTAGGGTCGGTAGCGTGCCGAAGCCGCTCAGCTTGCCGTTCGACCCCATCGCCCGCGCCGATGAGCGCTGGAAGCAGCGATGGGGGTCCGTGCCGTCGATGGCCGCGATCACGTCGATCATGCGGGCCCACCAGATCCTGCTCGGCCAGGTCGACGCGGTGGTCAAGCCGTACGGACTGACCTTCGCGCGCTATGAGGCGCTGGTGCTGCTCACCTTCTCCAAGTCCGGTGAGCTGCCCATGTCCAAGATCGGCGAGCGGCTGATGGTGCACCCGACCTCGGTCACCAACACGGTGGACCGCCTGGTCAAGTCGGGTCTGGTCGACAAGCGGCCCAATCCGGCCGACGGCCGCGGCACTCTCGCCAGCATCACCGACCAGGGCCGTGAGGTGGTCGAGTCGGCCACCCGTGACCTGATGGCGATGGACTTCGGGCTCGGGGTGTACGACGCCGACGAGTGCGGGGAGATCTTCCGGATGCTGCGCCCTCTGCGGATCGCCGCGGAGGACTTCGAGGACGGCGCCTGACCGGCCGGGGGCGGCGAAGATCGCCCCGGAACGGGCGGTTACGCTCAACCGCATGAAACGAAGCGTCCTGACCCGCTATCGGACGATGGCCTACGTCACCGGTGTGCTGCTGATCCTGCTGACCATCGGCGTGATCGCCAAGTATCTGCTGGACGTGAGCGGCGCGGCCGGGTTCACCAGCGTCGTCGGCATCGCGCACGGCTGGCTGTACGTCCTCTACCTGGTCTTCGCCTTCGACATGGGCTCCAAGGCGAAGTGGCCGTTCGGCAAGCTGGCCTGGGTGCTGCTCGCGGGCACCATCCCGACCGCGGCCTTCTTCGTCGAGCGCAAGGTCTCCCGCGAGCTGGAGCCGCTGGTCAGCGGGTCCGAGCCCGAGACCGCGAAGGCCTGAGCCACTCTCCCCCTCCGACCTGCGGGAACGGGTCGGCCGGACACCCGGTCGGCCCGACACGGGCGGTCTGCCGTCGACAGTTAGTAGGACGTCCTAGTAAATTTGAGGTATGGACGCCGAAGGCATTGAGGCGGGCCGCCGTCGCTGGCAGGCCCGGTACGACGCGGCGCACAAGCGCGACGCGGACTTCAGCACCCTGTCCGGGGACCGGGTCGAGCCGGTCTACGGGCCCGCGCCGGGTGACACGGTCGAGGGGTTCGAGCGGATCGGCTGGCCCGGTGAGTTCCCGTACACCCGGGGTCTCTACGCCACCGGCTACCGCGGCCGCGCCTGGACCATCCGCCAGTTCGCGGGCTTCGGCAACGCCGAGCAGACCAACGAGCGCTACAAGATGATCCTCGAGGCGGGCGGTGGCGGGCTGTCGGTCGCCTTCGACATGCCGACGCTCATGGGCCGTGACTCCGACGATCCGCGCTCGCTCGGCGAGGTCGGCCACTGCGGCGTCGCGATCGACTCCGCGGCCGACATGGAGATCCTCTTCAGGGACATACCGCTCGGCGACGTCACCACCTCGATGACGATCAGCGGCCCGGCCGTCCCCGTCTTCTGCATGTACCTGGTCGCCGCCGAGCGCCAGGGCGTGGACCACGCCGTGCTCAACGGCACGCTCCAGACCGACATCTTCAAGGAGTACATCGCGCAGAAGGAGTGGCTCTTCCCGCCCGAACCCCATCTGCGGCTGATCGGCGACCTGATGGAGTACTGCGCGCGCGGCATCCCCGCGTACAAGCCGCTCTCGGTCTCCGGCTACCACATCCGCGAGGCGGGGGCGACGGCCGCGCAGGAGCTGGCGTACACCCTCGCCGACGGCTTCGGCTACGTCGAACTGGGCCTCTCCCGCGGCCTGGACGTCAACGCCTTCGCGCCCGGCCTGTCCTTCTTCTTCGACGCCCACATCGACTTCTTCGAGGAGATCGCCAAGTTCCGGGCGGCCCGCCGCATCTGGGCCCGCTGGATGCGCGACGCGTACGGGGCGACGTCCGAGAAGGCGCAGTGGCTGCGCTTCCACACCCAGACCGCCGGGGTCTCGCTCACCGCCCAGCAGCCGTACAACAACGTCGTACGGACCGCCGTGGAGGCGCTGTCCGCCGTGCTCGGCGGCACCAACTCGCTGCACACCAACGCCCTGGACGAGACGCTCGCGCTGCCCAGCGAGCAGGCCGCCGAGATCGCCCTGCGCACCCAGCAGGTGCTGATGGAGGAGACCGGCATCCTCAACGTGGCCGACCCGCTGGGCGGCTCCTGGTACGTCGAGGCGCTCACCGACCGGATCGAGGCCGACGCCGAGAAGATCTTCGAGCAGATCAAGGAGCGCGGCCGCCTGGCGGTACCGGACGGGCAGCATCCGATCGGGCCGATCACCTCCGGCATCCTGCGCGGCATCGAGGACGGCTGGTTCACCGGGGAGATCGCCGAGTCCGCCTTCCAGTACCAGCGGGCGCTGGAGAAGGGGGACAAGAAGATCGTCGGCGTCAACTGCCACCACGGCTCGGTCACCCACGATCTGGAGATCCTGCGGGTCGGTCACGAGGTCGAGCGCGAGCAGGTGCGGGTGCTGGGCGCCCGTAAGGCCGGACGGGACGAAGCCAAGGTGACCGACGGGCTGAAGACGCTGGTGGCGGCCGCCCGGGACGGCTCCAACATGATCGAGCCGATGCTGGAGGCGGTGCGCGCCGAGGCGACGCTCGGCGAGATCTGCGGCGCACTGCGCGGGGAGTGGGGGATCTACACCGAGCCCGCCGGGTTCTGACCGCTCTCCGGCGGCGCGCTCGCTCCGCCCGGGTGCGCCGTCGCGGCCAGCCCGTGCAGCAGCAGCGTCGAGAAGCCCTGGGCCCACTCCCTGTCCACCGGCTCCGCGCTGACCAGCAGCCGGTGCACCACCGAGCCCGCGATCACGTCGAAGATCAGGTCCGCGTTGCGGGCCGCCGCTCCCGGATCGTCCTCGCGCGGCAGTTCGCCGCGCAGCTGCGCGCGCTCCCGGCCGATCAGCACCAGCCGCTTCTGCCGGTCCACGATCGCGGACCGGACCCGGGCCCCCAGCGCCTCGTCATGGGTGGCCTCGGCGACCACGGCCATCAGCGCCGTCTTGGTCTCGGGCAGCTCCAGCAGCTCGGCGAAGCGCACCACCACGTTCTCGATGTCCGCCCGCAGGCTGCCGCAGTCGGCCGACATCAGGTGCTCGTCGAAGACCGCGGCGACCGCGTCCACGACCAGCTCGCTCTTGCCCGCCCAGCGGCGATAGAGGGTCGTCTTGGCGACTCCGGCGCGTGCCGCGACGTCGCCCATCGTGAGCTTTCCCCAGCCCAGCTCGACCAGGGCGGCACGCGTCGCGCCGAGGATGGCACGGTCGGCCTCGACGCTGCGGGGGCGCCCTGTGCGCCTGCTGGGCGGGCTCATGGCGCATGACCCTACTCGCAGGTAGACGCGGGTGTCCCGGCCGGTTACGCTACGGCTCGTAGCGTAAGAACGGCCTGTCCGCGGATCGGCTGGTGCGCTTTTCCATTCACCGCGTCGAGAGGGGAGGATAGGACCATGCAGCCACGGAACATGTCCATGAGTGGAGTGGTCGACCTCGCCGCGGTGAAGGCGGCCGGGGAAGCGAAGCAGAAGGCGGAGAAGGCGCGGGCCGACGCCGCCCGCACGGGCGCGCCCGCGCCCACGCGCCTGGTCTTCGACGTCGACGAGGCGGGTTTTCAGCAGGACGTCCTCCAGCGCTCCACCGAAGTGCCAGTTGTCATCGACTTCTGGGCTGAGTGGTGCGAGCCGTGCAAGCAGCTCGGACCGATCCTGGAGAAGCTCGCCGGGGAGTACGCGGGGAAGTTCGTCCTCGCGAAGATCGACGTCGATGCCAACCAGATGCTCTTCCAGCAGTTCGGCGTGCAGGGGATCCCCGCGGTGTTCGCGGTGGTCGCCGGGCAGCCGGTGCCGCTGTTCCAGGGCGCGGCGCCGGAGGCGCAGATCCGCCAGGTGCTGGACCAGCTGGTCCAGGCCGCGGAGCAGCAGTTCGGCATCGTCGGCGCCCCGGCCGAGCCCGCGGCGGAGGACGCCGGGCAGGAGGCCCCGGAGGCGCCCGCGGGCCCGTACGACAGCGCGCTGGCCGCGGCCCATGAGGCGCTGGACGCGGGGGACCTGGGCGGTGCCGTCCGCGCGTATCAGAACGTGCTGAACGACGACCCGGCCAACGCGGAGGCCAAGCTCGGCCTGGCCCAGGCCCAGTTGCTGGAGCGGGTGCAGGGGCTGGACGCGCAGCAGGTGCGCAAGGCGGCCGCCGACAGCCCGGCGGACTCGGCGGCGCAGATCGCGGCGGCCGACCTGGATCTGGTGGGCGGTCATGTGGAGGACGCCTTCGGTCGCTTGGTCGACGCGGTGCGGCGCACGGCGGGGGAGGATCGCGAGGCGGTCCGGCTCCATCTGCTGAGCCTCTTCGATGTGATCGGCGGTGACGATCCCCGAGTGGTCACGGCGCGTAGCGCGTTGGCGCGCGTCCTGTTCTGACCTCGCGGCTCTCAAACGGAACAGCGGCCGCGCTTTACCAAAACTTGGTAAACGCGGCTGCTGTTACTGCTAGTAAGGCCACGGCGGGGCTTTGTCCGTTCTTGCCGTTAAATCTCCCCCTCTTTTTGGCCGTTGGGCGGCGACCCTGAGTACCCGGGATCGACCGACCTGCCGCAGATCGGTTATCTACCCGTTACTCGCTAGTAACGAACCCCTTGTGCCCCGGCCGTGAATGGACCACGATCGGCCAAGCTCGGTCCATCTTCAACGAAGCCCGGCAACCGGTCGGTGCGGTGCTGCGGGTGGGTCCCCACCGGGCAGGCCGGCGGCAGTGGCGTCGGCCGTGGACAGGGGGGTCTCTGCCCAACAGGCAGGGCCTGTCCAGGAGGTTGCGCGAGAAGCGTGGCCAGTGGTTGTCGCTCGGGGGTGATCGCCGGTGTTTCGGCGGGTGCAGTTCGCGCCTGTGAGACGTGGGCGCTCTCCTTCCCGAGGACGTAGCACTTCTCCCATCCCAGTTCGGGGCCGCGGCTCCGATCCGGAGATGTACGTCCGAGAAGGAGGAAAGTCATGGAGTCCCTGGCTCGTGGCGGGACCAGATGGAAGCGGTTCGCCGTTGTCATGGTCCCGAGCGTTGCTGCCACGGCCGCGATCGGCGTCGCCCTGTCACAGGGTGCGCTCGCGGCCTCGTTCAACGTGTCCGGCCAGCAGTTCAAGGTCGCGGTCGACCGGCTCGACGGTACGGGCTTCGCCCAGTACGGCGCGATAGACACCCAGCACGGCGGGAAGAACATCCCCGTCGCGGTGTCCGCGTTCAAGAGCGCCAAGCTCAAGGGTCTGTGCCAGTCGGTGGTCGTCCCGGTCCCGGTCTTCGGCGACGTGTCGCTGAAGCTGTCGGCCGGTAACGGCAGCAAGTCGGTGGAGGCGAAGAATCTCTTCATCGACCTCGACCAGCTGGACGCCGACGCCACGTTCCGCGGCATCGACATCGGTGTGGCGGCGGGCGATGCGAACAAGGGTCCCGGGATCAACAAGGGTGACAAGGCCCTTCCCGGCTCCTTCGCCCAGCAGGCCGATTCGGCGACGCTGACCGGTGTGAAGCAGACCGCCTGGGCGACCAGTGCGGGCACGTTCAAGCTCTCCGGCCTTTCGATGAAGGTCAGCAAGGGCAAGAACGAGTGCTTCTAGAGCGCTGAGCTGGAAGGGTGGGGGGCCGCGGCGCTGCCCCTCACCCGGCATCGCCCAGCAGCGCTTACGGCGCCACGCAGTTCAGTACCGCAGTAGAACACTTGCGATCGCCTAGATCGCCAGCCCCAGGGAGCTGTTTTCAATGAGTGCCGAGTCGCCGGGGGCGCGTGACCGTATCAGCCATTGGCGCAAGTCCTTCAGGGCGTGGCGCTGGCAGCGCCCGTTCTGGGCGGGGCTGCTCACCACCCTGGCCGGGCTGCCGATCATGTACTTCCCGTACAACAGCCTCAACGCGGGCGGGTTCACGATCAACCTGTCCACCACCGCCGGATCCGCCTCGCTCATCATCGGCGTACTGCTGGTGATGCTGGGTCTGACCATGTGGTTCCAGCCCATGGTGCGGGTGTTCGCCGGGGTCGCCTCGATCCTGCTCGGCCTGGTGTCGCTGCCCGTGTCCAACATTGGCGGCTTCCTGATCGGATTCCTCCTCGCCCTGTTCGGCGGTGGCATGGGAGTCGCCTGGGCGCCGGGCGAGACCCCCACGGCACAGCCGGCCGAGGGGCCGGGAACCGCGCCCGAGGACGGCGCTGACGATGGCGGTGTGCCGGAGCCGGCCGGAGCCGGACCCGCACCGGACCAGGAAGCCACGAATGGGAGGCACCGTGCGGGGTGAAGAGGAGCAGGCCGCGGACGGAAGTCCGCGCCGGGCCAGAACCGGCCCACGGCATGCGGCGCCGAGGAAGTCGGTGCTCACTCGCCTCCAGGTGCCCGCGGGCAAGGCGATAGCGCTGGCCGCCATGCCGACGGCCGTGCTCATGGGCATGGGGCTGACCCCGCAGCTCGCGTCGGCCACCACGCGGGCCGAGGACCGGTACAAGGCCGGACCGTGCGTCTCCCAGCCCGACGAGGCCGACAAGGACGACGCCGAAGGCAAGAAGGACGCGTCCGACGACAAGGACAGCAAGGACGAGGGCTCCAAGGCCCCGTCCGGCTCTTCTGACTCGTCCGGCTCGTCCGGCTCGTCCGGCTCGTCCGGTGGTGGTGACACCGCACCCGCCAAGCCGACCCCGACCCCGACCACCCCGACCCCGAGCCCGTCCGGCTCGTCGGGTTCCGGGGACGAGCAGGAGTCCGAGGAGCCGAGCGCGTCGCCCAGCCCGTCGGAGTCCGAGACCAAGAACCCGCTGGACCCGCTGGGCATCGGGGACAAGCTGCACGACGTCTTCAACCCGGACGAGGCCGACGAGGACGAGGCCTCGGCCGAGCCCAGCGCCTCGCCCAGCCCGTCGGCGTCCTCCGCCACGCCCAGCCCCTCCCCGTCCACCGAGAAGGCCGACAATCCGGTCAAGGACACGGTGGACAAGGTCGGCGACGGCGCGAAGGACACCGTCGACAAGGTGGGGAAGGCGGCCGAGGACGCCAAGGACAAGGCCGACAAGGCCCTGCCGAAGCCCTCCCCGTCCGACGGCGCGGACGGCGGCAAGGTGGGTTACCCCTGCCCCGAGTTCGACGCCGACGCGTACAAGAACGCCGAGGACGAGCCGACCGCCAGCCCGCTGCCCGACGACCCGTGGGTCCTCAAGACCACGATGCTGTCCCTGCACGGCCTGGACTACAAGGGCATCGTCGACGTCAAGACGCACAACGGCCAGTCGAAGAAGGTCCTCAAGTTCACCGCCGAGGGCGTGGACATCAAGGATCTGCACCAGCTGGTCAAGGGCCCGGCCGGAACCACCACCAACGTGGCGGCGCGCGAGGGTTCCACCTCGACCTTCCGCAACGGCACGGTGACCATGTACACGGAGGAGCTGAAGGGCAACCTCCTGGGCATCATCCCGATCACCTTCAGCCCGAAGAGCCCGCCGCCGGTGAACATCCCCGAGGTGTTCTTCACCGATGTGACGGTCACCCAGGCCGGTCAGTTCGGCGGCGAACTGACCATCCCGGGAATGCACGTGTACAAGACCGGGGAATAACCCCGGAAAACCACATACCTGTTCGGGAGCCGCACGCCCTCCTCGGAGGGCACCGCCCGCGGACACCAGGCCCAACCGCCCGGTGTCCGCGGGCGCGTTTGTCCGCGCCGGGCTCTATCATTACCTTGAGTGTTCGCATGGACGCGCACCATGCTGCGTGGCGCGCGCCGGGGGGAAACGGGGGCAGCGGTGGAGTGCCACATTTCGGTCGACGGCCCGGAGCCGGACGAAAGCCTGGAGCAGCTTGCCGCATGGCTGCGCGACGAACCCGAACTGGCCGGCCGGGTGAGGCCGAAGGCGGCCCCGCCGCGCGACGGCGAGATGGGCGCGGCCGTGGAGCTGCTCGTCGTCTCGCTGGGCGCGGGCGGCGCACTCTCCGTCCTGGCGGGCTCGCTGCGGGCCTGGCTGTCCCAGCCGCGCCGCTCCGGCATCAAGGTCACGGTCCACCGCCCGGACGGGCAGCGGCTGGAGATCGACGCCCGGCACGTGACCAAGGAGTCCGTCGAGGAGATTCTCCGGCAGGCGCTGCGCGCGGAAGAGGAATAGCCATGCGGTTGCCCGATTCCGAGCGTTCCCGGGCGGTCCTGATCGGCACAAGTCGCTATTCCGATCCAAAACTTCCGGACCTTCCGGCGGTGCGCGACACCATCGAGGATCTGGCCGCGACCCTCACCCATCCCGCGTACGGGGGCCTTTCGGACCGGCATTGCACCGTGCTGCTGGACGAGGGCGACATTCAGCAGGTGGGCCGTTCCTTACGGGCCACGGCGGCCGGAGCGGAAGACCTGCTGCTGGTCTATTACGTCGGCCACGGTCTGATCGCGCCCAGGCGGCAGGACTTGTATCTGTCGCTGGCCGACAGCGAATTCGAGGACCCCGAGTTCGGCTCGCTGGAATACCGCAAACTGCGCGACGTCGTCCTCGACAGCCGCGCCACCTCGAAGGTCATCATCCTCGACTGCTGCTTCTCCGGCCGCGCGCTGAGCGGCACCATGGCCGGGCCGGAGGCCGCCGTGCTGGGGCAGGTCGATGTGGCGGGCACCTATGTGATGGCGTCATCCCAGGGCAACGAGGTCTCCCTGATCCAGGACGGCGAGAAGAACACGGCGTTCACCGGCCGCCTGATCCGGCTGCTGCGGGACGGTGTGGCGGGCGGGCCCGAACTGCTCAGCATCGACGAGGTCTACCGGCGGCTCCAGACCACCATGACCGCGGAGGGCCTGCCCGCGCCCCTCCAGCGCGGCTCGCGGAACGCTCCCCTGCTCGCCCTCGCCCGCAACCGCGCCCACCGCCTCCCCGACGACCCCGCCCGCCACGAGGCCGCGGTGGCGCTGTGCGAGGCGGGGCAGTACGCGGAGGCGGCGGAGGCGTTCGGCGCCCTGCTGGAGGAGCAGGAGAGCCTCCTGGGCGCCGACCACGTGGCGACGCTGCGCACCCGTCAGTGGCTCGCGCACACCCGCGGCGGGGCCGGGGCGCCCGCGGAGTCGGCGGACCGGCTGCGGGAGATCCACGCCCGGCAGACCCGGCTGCTGGGCCCCGACCACCCGGACACCCTCCGCAGCCGCCAGTTCCTCGCCGTCAACCTGGGCGAGTCGGGGCGGCGGCCGGAAGCGATACGGATGCTGCGGCTGCTGCTGCTCGACCGGCGGCGCGTCCTGGGCGGGGACGACGTCGCGACGCTGCGCACCCGCCATGTCCTGGCCCACAACCTGGCCCTCACGGGCGAGCCCGACGAGGCGGCGGCGCTGCTGCGCGAACTGGTCGCGGACCGGGAGCGGGTGCTGGGCCCGGACCATCCGCACACGCTGCGGGCCCGGCGGGATCTGTCCGAACTCGTGGTGGGAGGGTGAGAGATGTTCGAGCGCTTCACCGACCGGGCACGGCGTGCGGTGGTGCTGGCCCAGGAAGAGGCCCGGGAGCACAACCACAACTGGATCGGCACGGAGCATATGCTGCTCGGCCTGATCTACGAGGGGGAGCGCCCCGGCGCCGAGTTCCTGGAAAGCCTCGGGGTGCCCGCGGCCGGGGTGCGCGAACTGGTGGAGCGCACCCTCCCCAGGGGCACGAAGACCCCGAGCGGGCACATCCCCTTCACCTCCGCGGCCAAGCAGGTGCTGGAGGACGCGCGCCGGGAATCCACTGAGCTGGGCATGGACTACGTCGGTACGGAGCACCTGCTGCTCGGCCTGATGTGTGAGCAGGGCGGCATCGCCACCCGGGTTCTGGGGTCGTACGGCCTCGGCCTGGAGGCCGTGCGGGAGCGGGTCCGCAAGCCTGCCGCCTCGGGGAACGAATTCCTCCAGCGGTTCACCGACCGGGCGCGCCAGGCCCTGATGGCGGGCCAGGAGTCCGCACGGAAGCTCAACCACAACCACCTGGGGACCGAGCACATCCTGCTGGGCCTGTTCGCGGTGGAGGGCGTCGCCGCCACCGCTCTGCACAACCTCGGCATCTCGCAGGACGCGGTCCGCGAGCAACTGCTCAGGACCGCCGGTTTCGGTACGAAGCCACCGACCGGTTCCATACCGTTCACGGTCCGGGCCAAGAAGGCGCTGGAGATGGCGCTGAAGGACGCCTTGACGCTGGGCCACAACTACATCGGTACGGAGCATCTGCTGCTGGGCCTGATGCGGGAGAGCGAGGGTGCCGGGGCGCAGCTCCTGCGCGGGTTCGCCGCTCAGCATCAGGTGCGGGACGAGGTCATCCGTATCCTCAACGCGCCCGCACCGGCCCCGGAGCCGCCGCCCGTGGTCGTCGGCCGCGAACCGGAGATCCAGCGCATCATGCAGATCCTGATGCGCAAGTCCCGTAACAACGCCCTGCTGGTGGGGGAGCCGGGCACCGGGCGCACGTCGATCGTCTCGGGGCTGGCCCAGCGCATCGCCCAGGGCGGCGTACCGGCCGGTCTGGCCGAGGTGCGGCTGCGGGCCGTCGACGCCACCATGGCGGTGGCGGAGGACCCGGACCGCACGGTGCTGTTCCTGGACGATGTCCGACCGGGCGACGCCGATGCGCTGCGCGCGCTCGGGCGGGGGAGGCCGCGGGTCATCGCCGTCACCGACCCGGGGACCTATGACGCCCTCCGGGACGTCGGCGCGTACTTCCAGGTGGTCCCGGTCGGTGAACCCACCCACGGTGAGGCCGTCGGCATCCTGAAGCAGCTGCGCCGCGAGTACGAGGCCCACCACCAGGTCACCATCACCGACGACGCCCTCGACGCCGCCGTCACCCTGTCCGCGCGGCACATCACCGACCGCGTGCTGCCGGGGAAGGCGGTGGAGGTCCTGGACGAGGCGGGGGCCAGGGTGCGGATGACCGACGGGACCGCGCGGACCGTGGACGCACGCCACATCGCGGAGCTGTTCGCGGACCGGACGGCGGACCGGGCCGCGGACGGGCCGTCCGTCGACGACCGCTCCATCTGGGCCATGAGCTGAGCGGCCGGGCCCCGAAGGGACCCGGCCGCTCAGTCGTTCAGCAGGTGTCGGCGGTTACTGGTTCTCGCCGCCCAAGTGGTGCACCCGCACCATGTTGGTCGTGCCGGGGACGCCGGGGGGCGAGCCCGCCGTCATGATCATGATGTCGCCCGCGCTGTAGCGGCCCAGCTTCGACAGCTCGGCGTCCACGAGGTCCACCATCGCGTCGGTGTGCTCCACGTACGGCACCACGAAGGACTCCACGCCCCAGCTCAGCGTCAGCTGGTTGCGGGTCCCCGGGTCCGTGGTGAACGCCACGATCGGCTGCTGGGCGCGGTAGCGGGAGAGCCGCCGCGCGGTGTCGCCGGACTGGGTGAAGGCGACCAGGGACTTGGCGCCCAGGAAGTCGGCGATCTCGCACGCCGCACGGGCCACCGAACCGCCCTGGGTCCGCGGCTTCTTGCCGGGCACCAGCGGCTGGAGGCCGCGCGAGAGCAGCTCCTCCTCGGCGGCCTGGACGATGCGGGACATCACCTTGACGGTCTCGATCGGGTAGGAGCCGACCGACGACTCGGCGGAGAGCATGACCGCGTCCGCGCCGTCCAGGATCGCGTTGGCGACGTCGGACGCCTCGGCGCGGGTCGGCCGGGAGTTGTCGATCATCGACTCCATCATCTGGGTCGCCACGATGACCGGCTTGGCGTTGCGGCGGCACAGCTCGATGAGCCGCTTCTGGACCATCGGGACCTTCTCCAGCGGGTATTCCACCGCCAGGTCGCCGCGGGCCACCATGACGCCGTCGAACGCCGCGACGACGTCCGCCATGTTGGCGACCGCCTGCGGCTTCTCGACCTTGGCGATCACCGGCACCCGGCGGCCCACCTCGTCCATGATCCGGTGGACGTCGCGGACGTCGGCCGCGTCCCGGACGAAGGACAGCGCGACCATGTCGCAGCCCATCGTCAGCGCGAACCGCAGGTCGTCGATGTCCTTCTCGGACAGGGCGGGCACGTTGACCGCCGCGCCCGGCAGGTTGATCCCCTTGTGGTCGGAGATCACCCCGCCCTCGATGACGATCGTCCGGACCCGGGGGCCCTCGACGGCGGTGACCCGCAGCTCGACGTTGCCGTCGTTGATCAGGATCTGGTCGCCCTTGGAGACGTCCCCCGGCAGTCCCTTGTAGGTGGTGCCGCAGATCGTCCGGTCGCCCTCGACGTCCTCGGTGGTGATGATGAACTCGTCGCCGCGGACCAGCTCCACCGGGCCGTCCGCGAAGGTCTCCAGCCGGATCTTGGGGCCCTGAAGGTCGGCGAGGACGCCGACCGCGTGCCCTGTCTCCTCGGATGCCTTGCGAACGCGGTGGTAGCGCTCCTCGTGCTCCGGGTGGCTTCCGTGGCTCATGTTGAAGCGGGCCACGTTCATCCCGGCCTCGATCAGCGACTTGAGCTGGTCGTAGGAGTCGACGGCGGGGCCCAGCGTGCAGACGATTTTGGAACGGCGCATGAGGCTGATCCTATCGGTTTGTTTCGGAGCGGAATATTTCTGAGCGAGTCGAAGCCGAACCGAAGGCTAGTCGCTGGCCAGATCGAACGTCTGGCTCGCGATCTCCAGCTCCTCGTCGGTCGGCACCACCGCAACCGCGACCCGGCTGCTCCCGGCCGAGATCAGCCGCGCCGCGGAGCCGCGCACGGCGTTGCGCACCGCGTCCACCTCGATGCCGAACGCGGGCAGATCGCGCAGCGCGGCCTCCCGCACCGCCGCCGAGTTCTCCCCGACGCCGGCCGTGAACGCGATGGCGTCCAGCCGCCCCAGCACCGCGGTGTACGCGCCCACGTACTTCCGCAGCCGGTGGATGTAGATGTCGAACGCGAGCTGCGCGGCCTCGTCGCCCTCGGCCATCCGGCGGCCGATCTCGCGCATGTCGTTGTCCCCGCACAGCCCGATCAGCCCGCTGCGCTTGTTGAGCAGGGTGTCGATCTCGTCCGTCGACATCCCGCCCACCCGGGACAGATGGAAGATCGCCGCCGGGTCGAGGTCACCGGAGCGGGTGCCCATGACCAGGCCCTCCAGCGGGGTCAGCCCCATGGAGGTGTCCACGCACACACCGCCGCGCACGGCGGAGGCGCTGGCGCCGTTGCCCAGGTGCAGCACGATCGTGTTCAGCTCGGCGACGTCCTTGCCCAGCAGCTTCGCGGTCGCCCGCGAGACGTACGCGTGCGAGGTGCCGTGGAATCCGTACCGCCGCACCCCGAACCGGTCGGCGGTCCCGGTGTCGATCGCGTACCGGGCCGCCGACTCCGGCATCGTGGAGTGGAACGCGGTGTCGAAGACCGCGACCTGCGGCAGGTCCGGGCGCAGCGCCCGGGCCACCTTGATCCCGGTGACGTTCGCCGGGTTGTGCAGCGGGGCCAGCGGGACCAGCTTCTCGATCTCCTCGACCACCTCGTCGGTGATCAGGGTGGGCTCGGTGAACCGGGTGCCGCCGTGCACCACCCGGTGGCCGATCGCCGCCAGCTCGGGCGAGTCGAGCCCCAGGCCCTGGTCCGACAGCTCCTCGGCGACCTGCTTGAGCGCGGCCGTGTGGTCGGCGACGGGGCCTTCCCCGATCCGCTCCACCAGGCCGGAGGAGAGCCGGGCGCCGTCCGCCATGTCCAGCAGCTGGTACTTGACGGACGAGGAGCCGGAGTTGAGGACGAGGACGCGGGTGCCGTTCACGCGGTCTGCACTTTCTGTAGCGGGGCTGTCGGGGCTGCCGGGGCCGGGGTCACCCGGCCGCCGGGGTGGTCGGGGGCGTCTGGGACTGGGCCTGGATCGCGGTGATCGAGACGGTGTTCACGATGTCCTGCACGAGTGCCCCGCGGGACAGGTCGTTCACCGGCTTGCGCAGACCCTGGAGCACCGGGCCGACCGCGACGGCGCCCGCCGAGCGCTGCACGGCCTTGTAGGTGTTGTTGCCGGTGTTGAGGTCCGGGAAGATCAGCACGGTGGCCTTGCCCGCCACCTCGGAGTCCGGCAGCTTGGTCGCCGCGACCGCCGCGTCCACCGCGGCGTCGTACTGGATCGGGCCCTCGACCAGCAGGTCCGGGCGGCGCTCGCGCACCAGGTCGGTCGCCTTGCGCACCTTGTCGACATCCGCGCCGGAGCCGGAGGTGCCGGTGGAGTACGACAGCATCGCGATCCGCGGCTCCACCCCGAACCGGGCGGCCGTGGTCGCCGACTGGATGGCGATATCGGCCAGCTGCTCGGCGTCCGGGTCCGGGTTGACGGCGCAGTCGCCGTACACCAGCACCCGGTCGGCCAGGCACATGAAGAAGACGGACGAGACGATCTGCGCGCCCGGCGCGGTCTTGATGATGTCGAACGCGGGCCGGATGGTGGCCGCGGTGGAGTGCACCGCACCCGAGACCATGCCGTCGGCCAGGCCCTCCTGGACCATGAGCGTGCCGAAGTACGAGACGTCGGCGACCACGTCGTACGCCAGCTCGTGGTCGACGCCCTTGTGAGCGCGCAGCTTCGCGTAGATCTCCGCGAAGCGCTCCCGCAGCGGCGAGGTCTGCGGGTCGACGATCTGCGCCTCGCCGATCTGGATGCCCAGTTCGGCGGCGCGCTTGCGGATCGTGTCCTCCTCGCCCAGCAGTGTGAGGTCGCACACATCGCGGCGCAGCAGCACGTCGGCGGCGCGCAGCACCCGCTCCTCGGTGCCCTCGGGCAGCACCACCCGGCGGCGTCCGGACCGGGACCGCTCGATCAGCTCGTGCTCGAACATCATCGGGGTGACCCGGCCGGAGCGGGCCACCGCGATGCGGTCGGTCAGCGCGGCGGTGTCCACGTGGCGCTCGAAGAGGCCGAGGGCGGTCTCGGCCTTGCGCGGCGCGCCCGCGTTCAGCTTGCCCTCGATGGCGAACAGCTCGGCGGCGGTCGGGAAGGAGCCGCCCGCCACCGCCGCCACGGGGGTGCCGGGGGCCAGCCGGGACGCCAGCGCCAGGATGTCGGGCCCGGGCCGCTCGTCCAGGGTGAGCAGCACCCCGGCGATCGCGGGGGCGCCCGCGCTGTGCGCGGCGAGCGAGCCGACGATCAGGTCCGCGCGGTCGCCGGGCGTCACCACGAGACAGCCCTCGGTGAGGGCGGGCAGGAAGTTGGGCAGCATCGCGCCGCCGAAGACGAAGTCCCGGACGTCCCGGGAGAGTCCGGCGTGATCGCCGAGCAGGACGTCGGCGCCGAGGGTGCGCACGATCTGGGAGACGGTGGGCGCCGACAGCGCCCCGTCCTCGGGGAGCACGTAGCCGGGCACCGGGAGCCGGGCGGCCAGCCGCTCGGCGATCTCCGCGCGGTCGCCCGGTACGGCCCGGTTGACGACGACGGCGACGACGTCGCAGCCCTGCGCCTCGTACGCGCGGTAGGCGTTGTGGGCCTCGGCGCCGACGGCCTCGGCGTGTCGGTCCTGGCCGCCGACGACGGTGATCACGGAGGCGCCGAACTCGTTGGCGAGCCGGGCGTTCAGCCCCAGCTCGTCCGGGAGGCTGGTGTCGGCGTAGTCGCTGCCCAGGACGAGGACGTACTCGTACGCGCGGGCCACCTCGTGGAAGCGGTCGACCAGGCGCGACACCAGCTCGTCGGAGCCCTCCTCGGCCTGGAGGGCGGCGGCCTCCTCGTAGCTCATGCCGCTCGCCGAGGTGGGCGGCTGGCTGAGCCGGTAGCGGGCCCGCAGCAGATCGAAGAGGCGGTCGGGGTCGTCGTGCACCAGGGGCCGGAAGACGCCGACCCGGTCGACATGGCGGGTCAGCAGCTCCATGACCCCCAGCTCGACGACCTGGCGGCCGTCACCCCGTTCGATCCCGGTCACGTACACGCTGCGCGTCACGCGTGCTCTCCGTTTCTTCGGCGTTTTCCTTACATGCATCCTTCGGACACAAATTGGCCGCTTTCGGTGGCCCAGTCCTCTTGACAATACCTTTGGCCATGATTAAGGCGCTCGGCAGCATGGGATACAGCACCACCCCGCCCATGAAACAATCGGACTGGCTCACATCTACCCGTAGGGAGCAGGAGACACAGCACGATGCGCATCGGAGTTCTCACCGCGGGCGGCGACTGCCCCGGCCTCAACGCTGTGATCCGGTCGGTGGTGCACCGTGCGGTCGCCGGCCACGGGGACGAGGTGATCGGGTTCGAGGACGGCTTCAAGGGACTCCTCGACGGCCGTCACCGCAAGCTCGACCTCGACGACGTGAGCGGCATCCTGGCCCGCGGCGGCACCATCCTCGGCTCCTCCCGCCTGGAGCGTGCCCGGCTGCGCGAGGCCTGTGAGACCTCCAAGGACCACGCCCGGGACTACGGCATAGACGTGCTGATCCCGATCGGCGGCGAGGGCACCCTGACCGCCGCCCGGATGCTGTCGGACGCGGGGCTGCCCATCGTCGGCGTCCCCAAGACCATCGACAACGACATCTCCTCCACCGACCGCACCTTCGGCTTCGACACCGCCGTCGGCGTCGCCACCGAGGCCATGGACCGCCTCAAGACCACCGCCGAGTCGCACCAGCGGGTCATGGTCGTCGAGGTCATGGGGCGGCACGCGGGCTGGATCGCCCTGGAGTCCGGCATGGCGGGCGGCGCCCACGGCATCTGCCTCCCGGAGCGGCCCTTCGAGGTCGACGGGCTGGTCAAGATGGTCGAGGAGCGCTTCGCGCGCGGCAAGAAGTTCGCGGTCATCTGCGTCGCCGAGGGCGCGCACCCCGCCGAGGGCGCGATGGACTACCAGAAGGGCGAGATCGACCAGTACGGGCACGAGCGGTTCGCCGGTATCGGCAACCGGCTCGCGGCCGAGCTGGAGCGGCGGCTCGGCAAGGAGGCCCGCCCGGTCATCCTCGGCCACGTGCAGCGCGGCGGCACGCCCACCGCGTACGACCGCGTGCTCGCCACCCGCTTCGGCTGGCACGCCGTCGAGGCCGCCCACCGCGGCGACTTCGGCATGATGACGGCGCTGCGCGGCACCGACATCTCCATGGTGCCGATCGCCGAGGCCGTCACCGAGCTGAAGACCGTCCCGGCGCACCGCATGGACGAGGCCGAGTCCGTCTTCTGAGGCACCAGGTCCCCGCCTGTTGGAGGGGGAGTCGATCAGGGGGACTAGGGAGATACCGGCGGGATGGGCGGGTTAACGGACCGTGTGTGGCTGCGCTACGCGATCCTCTTCGTACTGATCACGGCGCTGGTCACCGGTGCCGTCATCACGATCGGCGGCAAGGGCGGCGGCCATCTCGCCGCCAACCGCGACCAGTTACGGAGGGCCTGCGACGGCGCCCTGCCGTACGGCGACCTCGAACGGCTGGTGCGGGACGCCCGGCCCGGTGAGCTGAGACAGCACGGCACCATGCTCGCCCCCGGCCGGGAGAGCCGCTCCCTGCTCGACTGCTCGCTGTCCTGGGGCGGCGGCAACGCGGTCACCGTCCACGCCGAGGCGCTCGTCTCGGACGTGCCCCAGGGCATGGAGACCCGCCAGATCGTGAACCCGGGCCCCGGCGACACCTTCACGGCGCCCGGCACCACCGGCCGGTACGGCGCGCGGGGCGCCTGGCTGGTCGCCGACTGCCTGGGCGGACTGGACGGCCGGGTCCGGCCGACGACCGATCTGTACGTCACGGCCAAGGTCACCGACGGACGCGCCGGGGCCGACCGTACGACCGCGCTCACCGGCTTCCGCACCGCCGTTCACGTCGCCAACGCCATCACCAGGGCGCAGCGCTGCGGCGGGCCCCCGCTGGACCCGCCGTCCCAGGTCGTGGCCACCGCCCGGACCGCCGGGGAGCAGGGCGGGGGCGGCGCCACCGGCGCCGCATCGCGGCGCTGCGACTGGATCAGCCCGTCCTCGGTCCCCGGGCTCAGGGCCGGGGCGTGGACCACGCGCGGCGACGCACAGGACTCCACCTCCATGAGCGCCTGCACCGGCGACTGGGACCCGAACGCCCGGCGGAACGAGGGCGTGACGCCGCAGGACTGGCAGATCACCGGGGTCGAGGCGGCCAGTTGGGCGGGGATCCTGGGCCGGTCCGCGTACGACTCGTACGAACGCGAGGGCCATGTGCCCGGCTGGGGCGCGGACGAGGAGGACCGGCTCGCGAAGGCCGGGTCCCCCGACACCGACGCATCGGATGCGGTGGACCGCGTCCCCTCCTACCTCACCCATCCCCAACTCGCCCTGTGGGCCCGGTCGGTGTGCGGCGGCCGGGTCACCTACCACCGCGTCTCCGTCCTGCCCCGGCTGCACATACCCGACGGCGAGACGGTCCCGCTCGGCCCCGGGCAGCGCGCCGCGCTCGCCGAGACCGCGCACACGCTGCTGGCCCGCTACCTGGGCGCCGAGGGCGGCTGGCCGAAGGCGGCGGGCTGCCGCGACACGAAGGTGCTCGGGGAGGTGGAGGAGTGGCACTGACGACCGGGCCGCGCTCGCTGCTCACCCGGCGGCAGGCGCGGGGCATCGCGGCCGCCGCGCTCGCGCTGGCCGTCCTCACCGGCGTGATCGTCTGGTTCGCGGGCAGCGACGAGAGGGCGCTGGACGAGGCGTGCGGCGGGGCACTCGCGGCCGACGAGGTGCGCGCGGTGCTCGGCGACACCGGTGTGGACGTGACCAGCAGTACGAAGGGTGCCTTCGGCGGCGGCCGCGGCACCTCCCTCGACGTGCGCTGCCAGGTGACCGCCGAGGGCAGGGGACGGGTGGGCGTCACCATCTCCGGGGCGCCGCGCCCCCGCGCCGACTACGGGACCGGCGAGCTGTCCACCGCCGTCCCCGCCCGCGACACCCTCCCCGTGCCCGTGGGCCACGGCTGGTCCGGCCTCCTCGCCACCGACAACGCCCGCCAGGGCGACCCCGGGGACGGCAGGGCGACCGCGGCCGTGCTGCTCGACTGCGCCGGGAGCGGCCGCAGTCTGCTGATCACCGTCGAGACCACGCTCGGCGGCGCCACCCTGGACGACCCCGCCACCCGGCCCTCCTTCGTCCGCACCGCCACCGCCACCGCGCAACGGGCCGACGACCGCTGGGACTGCGGTGCCCGGCTGGGCAAGCAGGTCTATGACGTGGACCTGCCGGTGAACAAGGACGAGTACGAACCGCTGCTCGGCGCCACCGGCACCTGCGCGACCGTCCCCACCGCCGCCCGCTCCGCCGTGTCCACCGCCCGCGAGACCGCCCGGGCCCGCGCCCCGCGCGAGATCTGCGCCCTCGGCGCCCGCGACGGTTCGCCCCGCTACCGCCTGGACGCGTACTACGGGCCGTACGCGGAGGACGCCCGTGCCCAGTACACCCGCAACGACGGCGAGGACGTCACCCCCGCCGAGAAGCCCGCCGGGCGGCTCGGCCGGAGCGCGTACTGGGCCGGGGCGGACTGCCCGGACGGCGCCCCGCGCGCCCTGTACCTGATCCGCGCCGACGACGCCGACGGCGACGCCCGCGCCCGCCCCGACCTCGCCTACGAACGCGCGGCCCTGTCCGCCTTCGCCGCCCGCTCGGCCGAGGACCACGGTTGTGCTGAGCCGGTCACCCCGTGAGGACGCTCACCCCTTGACGGCGCCCCCGAGCGTGAAGCCGCCGCCCAGCCGCCGGGAGATGAGCACGTACAGCAGCAGCACGGGGGTGGAGTAGAGGATCGAGAACGCGGCCAACTGCCCGTAGACGATCTGCCCGTGGTTGCCGAAGAAGGTGAAGAGGGAGACGGACGCCGGGAGTTGTTCGGGGGAGAGCAGCAGCATGAAGGGGACGAAGAAGTTGCCCCACATCATGATGAAGCTGTAGATCGTCACGACCGTGATGCCCGGGCCCATCAGCGGCAGGATGACCCGCGTCAGGCTCTGCGCCCAGGACGCGCCGTCCGTCCAGGCCGCCTCCTCCAAGATCACCGGCACGCCGTCCATGAAGTTCTTCATCAGCCAGATCGCGAACGGCAGTTGCGAGGCGGCCAGGAAGAGCGCGGTGCCGGACATGGTGTCGATCAGGTCGACCTGGACGAAGAGCCCGTAGACCGGGACCATGATCGCGGTGATCGGCAGACACGTCGTGAACAGCACGGTCATCAGATACGGCCGCACCAGGCGGGAGCGGAACCGGGACAGCGGGTACGCGGCGAGCGCCGCGCACGCGACCGTCAGCGCGGTGGCGCCGCCGCACAGCACCAGGCTGTTGAGCATCGGCGTGAACGTGATCTCGTCCGTCCACACCGCCGAGAAGTTGTCGAGCGTCGGGGTGCCGGGCGCCGACACCCGTAACGTCGCGTCGCCGTCGACCGAGGCGAGCACCAGCCAGGCCAGCGGGAGGACGAAGGCCGCCGCGACGACCAGCAGCGCGGCGTCGGCCGCGAGCCGGCGGCGCAGCCGAGGCGACCAGAGGGGACGGGGCGGGCGGAGGCCGGGAGACCGGAGGGGACGGGACCGCGGGCGGGCGGAGAGCACGGACAACCTCGGACCTCCTCGCGCGCTTGCGAGCGCAGTCGATCGGCGCCGTCGATCAGCGTCCCGTCCATGAAACCGTTCGCCGCGCCGGGAGGGGAAGACGGCGGTGCCGCGGAAAAGCGGCACCGCCACCCGGCTATCGCACCGCCGCTGCCGGGCGGCCGGGCAGCGACGAGGGCACGCTCACCGGCTGGTCGTTCTGGAGCTGGCCGAAGAGCCGCTTCGCCTGCGCGGTGTCCCACTGCACGGCGCTGCCCTTGGACGTCTTCAGGTTGGTGTTGGACACCGGGACGTTGAGCTGCTTGCCCGTGCCCTGGGTGACCCCCTTCATCGCCTGGAACAGGGACATCAGGTTCTGGAGGTTCATCTTCTTGTCCACGATGAGCGTGTCGAGACCCGCGCTGACGGTCGGGAACGCCGCGAAGGGGTTGGCCAGCACGCCCGGTGTGGCGGCCTTCTTGGCGAGCGCGGCCAGGAACTTCTGCTGGTTCGCGGTGCGTCCCAGGTCGCCGTTGGCCTCCTGCTTGCGCTGCCGGACGAAGGAGAGCGCCTTGCCGCCGTCGAGGTTCTGGCAGCCCTTCTTCAGGTCCAGTCCTGACTTCTCGTCCTTGATGTCGCGGTCCACGCACATCCGCACGCCGCCGACCGCGTTGACGATGTCCACGAAGCCGCCGAAGCCGATCTCCGCGTAGTGGTTGATGTGAATTCCCGTGTTGCGCTCGATGGTCTGGACGAGGAGATCGGGACCGCCCCGCGAATAGGCCGCGTTGAGCTTGTTCTGCTCCTCGCCGTAGCGCCTGCCGGTGTCGGGGCGTACGTACGACGGCACCCTCACCCAGGAGTCGCGCGGCAGGCTCATCATCGTGGTGCCGTTGGCGCCGGTGTGCAGCACCATCATCGAGTCGGTGCGGCCGCCCTCGGCCGAGCCGGTGCTGAGGCTCTGCTTGTCCTGCGCGGACAGGCCCGCACGGCTGTCGGAGCCCACGATGAGGTAGTTGGTGCCCTTGCCGAGCGGCGGGCGGTTCACGGACTTGTCGAGGTCGACGTCGCGGTTCATCCGGGTGTCGACCCAGATGTAGGCGCTCCCGGTGGCGACCAGCAGCGCCGAGACCGTCACGATCGCCAGCCGGGTGAGGCGGCGGCGCCTGCTGAGCGGCTCCTTGGGGGCGCGCCGCCGTACGACCAGGGGCTCGGCGGCGTCCTCGTCCCGGAACAGGGGCCGCTGGTCGGGGACGTCCGGCCGCATCGGGCCGGGCCTGCCCGGGCCCCTGACACCGCCCGGGCCGCCGCTGACGCCCGGGGGACCGCCGCCCGGTACCCCGTTCCCGCCCGGCATCCCGGGGCTGCCCGGGGTCGGCGGCGGGGGCGGCGGCGGGTTGGGCGCGGGCGGTACGACGGGGAACGACTCGGTCGGGGCGTTGGCCGTCTCGTAGGCCTGGGCCGCCCCCGCCTGGCGCGTCGGCCCCTGCCGGAGGTAGGCCGCCGTGCCCTGCCGCTGCTCTCCCTCTGCCCGCCCTTCCCGCCTATCACTCATGGGGGCAGCCTCCCTTCGGGTGGAAACGTCCGTATGCCTGCGCCTGCTGACTACTGATACGGCTGCGGCCGCCCGTTGTCTCGACGTCAGGCTCTCTGGTACGCGGCAGGGTCGCCGATCGTTTCACCGGCCGTGCCCGAGCGCTGGATACGGTGCCACTTCAGCCGGGCGCCGAGCAGCAGGGCGACCACGGACTGGATGACCACCAGGTACATCAGCTGCCGGTAGACGAAGAGCTGGAACGGCAGCGACCACAGCGACCGCGTCCGCTCCCCGTCCAGCCGCAGCGCGTATCCGGCGCACACCGTCTGGATGCCGAGGTACGCGAGCCACACCCCGGCCGACTCGGTGGGGTTCTGGAAGAGGATCCCGTACAGCGCGAAGAGGTCGATCACGGGCGCGAGCAGCGGCAGCAGGACCTGGAAGAGGGTCAGGTACGTCAGCCCGCGGCGGCCGAACCGCCCCACCGAGCCCAGCTCGATCATGGCCCGGCGGTGCTTCCACATGGACTGGAGCGTGCCGTAACCCCAGCGGTAGCGCTGCCGCCACAGCTGGCGCAGCGAGGTGGGGACCTCGGTCCAGGCGACGGCCGTCTCCTCGTACACGACCTTCCAGCCGGCCCGCCACAGGGCCATGGTGAGGTCGGTGTCCTCGGCGAGGGTGTCCTCGCTGACCCCGCCGACCGCCAGCAGCGCGTCCCGGCGGAAGGCGCCGATGGCGCCGGGGACGGTGGGCATGCACTCCAGCACCTCGAACATCCGGCGGTCGAGGTTGAAACCGAAGA
>NZ_JAIWIH010000059.1:0-32280 GCF_052851135.1 Streptomyces sp. BRA346
CGTAAGGACCGTCCGGAGGAGAGCGCGGCGGTTACCGCGCTCGCCCGTCTGCACGTGACCGGCATCGCCGTCGACTGGCGGACGTTCTACACCGGCACCAGCGCGCGGCAGGTCGAACTGCCCACCTACGCCTTCCAGCGGCAGCGGTACTGGCCCACCACCGCAGTCGACGCAGGGGACGTACGAGCCGCGGGGCTGGCCTCGGCACGGCATCCGTTGCTGGGCGCGGCGGTGTCGTTGGCCGACTCGGACGGTGTGGTGTTCTCCGGTCGCCTGTCGTTGGCCTCGCATCCGTGGCTGGCCGACCACACGATCATGGGCCGGATCCTGCTGCCGGGTACGGCGTTCGTGGAGTTGGCGATCCGGGCCGGTGACGAGGTCGGGAGTGGGCGGGTCGAGGAACTGACCCTGGCCGCACCGCTGGTGTTGCCCGAACGAAGCGCGGTGCAGATCCAGGTGCGAGTCGGCACGGCGGATGAGGACGGGCGGCGCACTGTCACCGTCCACTCGCGGCCCGATGACGACTCGGGCGCGCAGTGGACGCAGCACGCCGTCGGTGCGCTGACCGACGACCCTGTCGAATCCGTCGTCGGCTTCGATACGGCCGCCTGGCCGCCGGCGAGCGCCGAACCGATCGACCTCGACGACCATTACGCGCAGCTGGCCGAATCCGGGTTCGACTACGGACCGGTGTTCCGAGGTCTGCGGTCCGCGTGGCGGCTCGGCGACGAGGTGTTCGCCGAAGTCGCCCTGCCCGAAGGCCCCGATACCGCCGCCGTGGCCGATACCGGCATCGGCATGGACACCGACGTCGACGGGTTCGGCGCTCATCCCGCGCTCTTGGACGCGGTCCTGCACGTCGCCGGATTCACCGGCGCCGCGCAGGACGGCGAAGGGGGAGCTCTGCCGTTCTCCTGGGAGGGCGTGTCGCTGTTCGCCTCCGGCGCCACCTCGGTGCGGGCACGATTGTCGCGCACTGGGCAGGACAGGGTCACGGTCGAGGCCGTCGATACCGCGGGGCGGCCGGTCTTCACGGTGGATGGTCTCGTGGTCCGCACCGTCACCCCCGAACAACTCGGCACCGGCCCGGCAGTGGTCGGGGACTCCCTCTTCCGTACGGAGTGGACCGCGGTCACCGAGCAGGTCGGGACCGAAGCGCCCGAGGTGGCCGCGGTCGGCCTGGCGGACGACGTGACCGAGTTGTTGCGCTCTGCGGGGACCGAGGTCCGGGCGTACGCGTACCCGGATCTGGCGGCGTTGGCCGCGACCGAGAACCCGGTGCCGGACGTGGTGCTGGTCCAGCTGAACACCGAGCCCGACGCCGGGCGGGTGGAAGCCGTTCACGCCACGGTGTCGCACGCCCTGCGCCTGGCGCAGGACTGGCTGGCGGGGGAGCGGTTCACCGAATCCCGACTCGTCGTGCTGACGCGCAATGCCACCAGCGGCGATGATGTGGCAGCGGCCTCGGCGTGGGGCCTGATGCGCTCCGCGCAGACGGAGAATCCGGACCGGATCACGCTGCTGGACCTGGACCTGGACCTGGACCTGGACTTGGACCTGAGCGGTACGGAGGTTCCCGGACCGGTCCTGGCGCGGGCGCTGACGACGCCGGAGCCGGAACTGGCGATCCGTGAGGGTCACCTCCTCACGGCTCGGCTGGTACGGGCACAAGCGCCGGAGCCGGAGCAGACACCGGACCCGGACCCCCAACCGGAGCCCGGCGCGTCCTGGGCCGGTTCGGGCACGGTTCTGATCACGGGCGGCACCGGCGGTCTGGGTGCGGTGGTGGCCCGGCACCTGGCGGCCGAGCACGGCGTACGGGACCTGCTCCTGCTGTCCCGGCGGGGGATGGCTTCGCCGGGTGCTGAGCTGGGCGCCCGTGCCCAGGTGGTGGCCTGTGACGTGGCCGATCGGGATGCGCTGGCCGAGGTACTGGCCGGGCATGAGGTGTCCGCGGTGGTGCACAGCGCCGGGGTGCTGGACGACGGCATCATCGGTGGGCTGACTCCCGAGCGTGTCGATGCGGTGTTGCGTCCGAAGGTGGATGCGGCGTGGCATCTGCATGAGCTGACGCAGGGCTTGGGCTTGTCTGCGTTCGTGGTGTTCTCCTCCGCGGCGGGCACGTTGGGCAGTGCTGGGCAGGGAAGTTACGCCGCGGCGAATGCGTTCCTGGACGCGCTGGTGCGGTACCGGCGTGATCGGGGGCTGCCGGGTGTGTCGTTGGCCTGGGGCCCGTGGGAGCAGACCGATGGCATGCTCGGTGAGCTGAGCGCCGTCGACCGGGAGCGGATGCACCGCTCGGGATTCCCGCCGCTGTCCGTCGAGCAGGGGGTGGCGCTGTTCGACGCCGCCCTGGCCACGGCGGATCCGGTGCTGTTGCCGGTCCGCTTGGACCTGCCCGCCCTGCGGGCCCGCGCCGAGGTGCCGCCGCGACTGCGCGGCCTGGTCCGGAGCCGCCGCGCGGCAGGCCGGGCCGCCACGGACCCCGGCCTCGTACAACGGCTGGCCGGAATGGACGAGGCCGAACAACGCGATGCCCTGCTGGATCTGGTGTGCGGCCACGTGTCGGCGGTACTCGGGCATGATGGCGCGGCCGCGGTCGATCCGTCCCGCGCCTTCCGCGATCTCGGTTTCGATTCGCTGACGTCGGTGGAACTGCGCAACGCGCTGAGCACGGCGACCGGGCTGCGGCTTCCGGCCACGCTGGCCCTCGACTACCCGACGGCGAGCGAGCTCGCGGCTCATCTGCACACTCAGCTGGTGTCGGCGGAAGCCGAGGGCTCCGGCTCGATCCTCGCCACGCTGGACAAACTGGAGCAGGTGATCGCGAAGGTGAGCGTGGACGCCACGGCGCACAAGCAGATCGCGGGACGGATCGAAGTCCTCAGGTCACGGTGGGCCACACTGCGCGCCCAGGAGAACTCCGCCGAGCTCGACTTCGACGCCGCGTCGGATGACGAGATGTTCGCTTTCCTCGACGAGGAGCTCGGCGGATCGTAAACAGGATAGGGAAAACCCGAGACGTTCCCGTGGTAAACGGTTCGGCGGCGCCGGCGGGCATTCCCGCTGGGCGAACAGTGGAGAAGTTCCAATGACGCGAGGATCGCGCCTGACATAGCTTGGGTGCGAAGCCGTGGAAATTCTTCGCTCGCGGTAGCGCGATGCGTTCGTGCCGGGTCCGCTGAGCACGAGAAACCCGATACGTAGGCGGCGGATCAGTGGCGCGTGCCCGGTTCGTGAGCCGATGAGGCGATAAGGCGTGGGGCATGGTCAAAACGAGTGGCGATACGGCGGTCGAGGTGCGCGATCTTGTACGCGCCTATCCGGGGCGCAACGGAGAGCTGATCAAGGCCAATGACGGCCTGAGCTTCAGCGTGCCCCGCGGGCAGGTCTTCGGCCTCTTCGGCGCGAACGGCGCCGGTAAGACGACGCTGGTGTTGCAGCTGCTCGGACTCGTGCGGCCCACCTCAGGTTCGATCATGGTCAACGGCGTCGATGTGACCCGTTACCCGGAGACGGTGAAGTCCACTGTCGGCTTCCTGCCGCAGGCGGGGCTCTCCATGCGGCTGATCGAGACCCGTCGCGCTCTGCACTACACCGGCAGGCTGCGCGGCCAGAGCGAGGCCGACGCCCGCCGCCAGACCGACGCGCTGATCGACGAGCTGGGCCTCGGCCCGTACGCCGACCGTCAGGTGGAGCGGCTCAGCGGCGGGCTGATGCGCCTGGTGAACTTCGGCATGACGCTGATGGGCCACCCCGAGCTGATCGTGCTGGACGAGCCGACCAATGAGCTGGATCCGCACAACCGGCGTCTGATCTGGGAGATGATCGAGCGTCGCAGCACCCTTGAGGGCGCCACGGTCGTCCTGGTGACACACAACGTGCTGGAGGCCGAGAAGGCCGTGCACCGGGTCGCGGTGATGCACGGTGGCCGGATCACCGCGATGGGCACGCCCGGTGAACTCAAGGAGCAGATCGGCGCGCAGGCGCGGCTGGAGCTGTTCGTCCGCGACGGCGGCAGCCTCACCCCGGAGGAGATTTCGCGGCTCAGCACGGTCGGCGAGGTCAGCCAGGGTAGCCGCAGCGGCAGCTACCTGATCACCGCGGCGACGGACCGGCTCCAGCCGCTGATCGAGGTGCTGGTCACCGATGTCGGCGTGAAGCGTGTCGATGATTTCCGCTTCGCCCGTCCGACCCTGGAAGACGTCTACCTGACCCTGAACCCGAGACAGGACTCCGATGCCGCGGCCGCCAGGGAACTGGTGACGACTCCGGCGGGAGGCGGCGGTTCAGCGGAGAGCGGTGACGCGAGGAAGGCGGCGGCCGCCGCCGCGCCGAACGGCCACCGGCCGGCGGCCATGGAACTCCCCTCCGGCGAATCCCCCGCTGCCGAGCCCCCCGCTGCCGAGCTCCCCTCCGGCGAACCCCCCGTCGCCGAACCCCTCGTCGCCGAACCCCTCGTCGCCAAGCCCCCCGCCGCCGAACCCGCGGCGCCGGTCTCCGGGACGTCCCGCCGGGCCCGCGCCCGGGCCCAGTCCCAGGGCCGGGGCCGGATGCCCTTGCGGGAGCGGCTCGGCCGGTTCGGCACCTCGTTCAAGTACCTGTGGTTCGAGCACATGCTGACCGTCCGCACCTCCTGGCACGTGCACATGGTGTTCGGCATCTTCATGCCGCTGACGATGGTGTTCGGCTTCTCCCGGATCGGCTCCGGGCTGACCGACGAGCTGAGCCTGACGTACATCGCCAGTGGCTCCGGCGTGTTCGCGATCGCGGCACTGGGCACCACGGCGATCGCGCAGCGGATAGGTGCGATCAAGGCCGAGGGATCGATGCTGTATTACGCCTCCCTGCCGATCAGCAAGGTGGCGTTCGTGATGGCGTTCGTCGCCGCCCGCCTGCTGCTCATCGCGCCGGGCCTGGTGACCTCGCTGATCGCGGTGCGGCTGCTCTACGGCCTGGACTTGACGCTGTCGCCGATGCTCCTCATCGTCTATCCGCTGACCGCGCTCCCGCTCGCGGCGCTCGGCCTGGTCATCGGCAGCCTGATCGACCGCATCGAGCTGATCTCGATCGTCACCTACGTGCTGAACTTCGTCCTGCTGCTCGGCGCTCCTCTGCTCATCCCGGCCAAGGCCCTGCCGCTGCCGCTGAAAGCCCTGAGCTGGGTCATGCCCACCACCTACGGGTCGGACGCCATCCGGCGCAGTGTCAGTGACAACATCGATGCCACCTTCGGCCTCGACATCCTGGTGCTGACCGTGATGACGGCGCTCGCCCTCACCATCGCCGACCGGTCGCTGCGCTGGCGCGCCTCCTGACTCGCCCTCGCTCTTCGCCCCGGAGCCGAAGCCGGTGATTTCCCCAGTAGCGCTCCCGTAGCATCCTGGCCGGGCCGACGGGGGGCCCAGGCGTCCACCCCTCGGCGTGCGTGCTCTCGGGCATTCCGGCCGGCGGAATGTGGGGATGTCCACCACGGCGGATGGAACGGGAGCGATTGCGGTATGAGGTTCCGGGTGCTGGGTCCGCTGACTGTCCTCGGCCGAGGTGGCCCGGTGGCGCTGGGCGGGATCAAACAGCGCGCCGCACTCGGATTCCTCCTGCTGCACGCGAACCAGGTGGTGGCGACCAGCACCCTGCTGCGTGCCCTGTGGACGGGCAACCCGCCGCCCACGGCGCGGAAGATGCTGCAGAACGCGATCTCCAGCCTGCGCGGTCTGCTGTCCGCCGAGGACATCGAGGGCGAGGGCGGCGAGGGCGGCATCGCGGACCGCGGGGGCGGTGGGACCGGCGAGGGTGCCGCCCCCGCACCGATGCTGCTGACCCACGCGCCCGGCTACCTGCTCAGCGTGCACACCGACGCGCTGGATCTGACCGCCTACCAGGGGACGGCGGACAGGGGACGTGCCGAACTCGCGGCCGGGTCCTGGATCGCCGCGGCGAAGACCCTCCGGACGGCGCTGGAAATGTGGCAGGGCCCGGTCCTGGCGGACTTGGCCGAGGCCGGCGCGGACTGGCCGGAGCTGACCGGGATCCAGCAGGCGCGCCTCACCGTGCAGGAGGACCTGTTCGAGGCCGAGCTGGCTTGCGGCGGACATCACGAGGTGGTGCAGGAACTGGAGGCGCTGGTCGTCGCGGAGCCGGTACGGGAACGGCTGTGCGCCGAGTTGCTGCTGGCCCTCTACCGCTGTGGCCGCCAGGTGGACGCGCTGGAGCTCTACCGCCGTACGAGGACCGCGTTCGCCGACAAGCTGGGCCTGGAGCCCGGCCGCGTACTGCGGGACATGGAGCGGGCGATCCTCGAACACGATCCGGTGCTGTCCCAGCCCGACGCGCTGGGGATCATCGCTCAGGAGAGTGAGGTCAAGCGCGGCGGCCCGCCCGCCCAGCTCTCCCGCAGGACGCCGCCGCAGCCCGCTCCGCCGCCCCGGCTCGCACCGGCCGGTGCCGGGTCCGCCGGCCGACGGACGGCCCCGCCACGACCGGCGCGGGCCGAGACCGGCACCCCGCCCGCCATCGTCGGGATGGCGCGGCACGTGGCGGCGCGCAGGTCCACCCCGCCGGCCCCGTCGGGCGGCGGCCTCACCGAGCAGCGCAAGCAGCTGAGCATGCTGCTGGTGCGCACCCATCCCGGCGGAAGCCCGCAGGGCGCCCCCCAAGACGCCGCGCAGCCGGCCGGCTGCCTCACGGCCACCATCCGTGAGGAGATCGAACGCCACGGCGGCAAGGTCTCCGGCGTGATCGGTCCCGTCACCTTCGCCCTGTTCGGTGTTCCCCGTACCGGGGAGGACGACGCGGCCCGCGCCGTGCAGGCCGGGCTGGCCATCCGGGACCGGCTCGGCTGCCGGGGACCGGGCCGCCCAGACCCCACCGGTCAGGCGCCGGCCCCGGCGCGCGCGGAGACCGCGGTCCGGGTGGCCGTGGCGACCGGCGAGGTGCTCGTCACCTGCGCGGCGGACGGCACCGGTGCGATCCCCGTGGTCAGCGGCGCCGTCCCGGAGAGCTGCATGGAGCTGCTGGAAACCGTGCCCCCGGGCGGCATCCGGGTGTGCGCGGCCACGCGCAGGAGCAGCGAGCGCACCGTCGAGTACGAGCCGGTCGAGGAGCCGGGCGGGGGATCCGAACCCGTCGTCGTCCGCCCCGATCACGCCCGTGCGGGCGGGCCGCCTGCCCTGATGGGCCGTGAGCGCGAGGTCGAGCAGCTGCGCGGGCTGCTCGACGACGTACGCCGACGGCGGCGTCCCCACTTCCTGACCGTGCTCGGTGAGCCGGGCCTGGGCAAGAGCAGGCTGGTCGCCGAACTCGTCGCCATGGCCGGGCGCGGCTCCGGCGAGTTCACCGTGCTGACCGGGCGCGGATCGTTCCCCGACCGGGGCGCCCCGCTGGACCCCCTCCGGCGGATCGTGGCCGCGGCGGCCGGGATCGAGCCGAGTGACTCCGCCGCCTCGGGGGACGACAAGCTGGCCCGCACGGTCCACCGTCTGTTCGGCACCGGTGAGACGGGCACCGGGATGCTGGCGCGGCTGCGGGAGCTGCTCCGGTCCGAGGGCCAGGATGCGGTCGCCCTGACGGCGGACGGTGAGGTGTGGCGGCGGCTCTTGGCCGAACTCGCCGCGGAACGGCCCCTGGTGGTCGTCTTCGAGGACGCGCATCTCGCCGACGCGTCTGTGCTGGACTTCATCCAGTACCTGGGCGACACCGCGGGCACCGTGCCGATGCTCGTGGCGGTGACCGCCCGGCCCGAACTGCTCGACGCCCGGCCGGGCTGGGGCGGTGGCCTGCGCGACGCCCTCACCCTCACCCTGGACCCGCTGTCGGCGGAGGGCACCGCCGGGCTGCTGGCCGCCCTGCTCGCGCGCGATGGGTACACACTGCCTCGCGAGTTGCGGCAGGAACTGCTCACGCGGATCGGCGGGAACCCGCTGTTCGCCGTCGAGTACGCCCATGAGCTGCGGGAGCGGCCCCTGCCCGGATCGGCCGTACCGCCGGTGCCGGAATACGTGCACCGGGTGATCGCGTCCCGGGTGGATACGGTGCCGCCGGATGCCAAGGCCGTGCTGGTCAACGCCTCGGCGCTCGGTGGGGTGTTCAGCGCCGAGAGCGTCGCGGCCGTCGGCGACGGGGACCGGGCGGAAGCCGCGAAGTGGCTGGACTGTCTGGAGCGGCGCGACCTCCTGCGGCGCTCTCGGCACGGTTCCCCGGCCGGGGAAACCCAGTACGCCTTCCGGTATCCGGCCATCCGCGATGTGGTGGACTCGCTGGTTTCCCCCTCGATGCGCGAGGAAAAGCTGCGGCGTGCGGTCTCCTGGAGTGGCCGGACACCGTGATTCTCCCGGAGCGGGACGACCTGAATTCCTTGGCGAGCGATGGTTCGGGTGACGGTTACCCGCCGATGGAAACGAGGAACTGGGTAAGCGCCGCGGAATCGCATACCGTCGGATGCACCGGCGGCGGAAAAGCGCGCTGAATACTCAGGAAAACACTGAGTGCGAGGCCGGACCATAGCGATGGTCGGAGCGCTCGGGCGGTGTGATCCTCCCGTTCTCGCCCGCGATTGTCCGCGGCAGCCGACTCCGCTCCCGCGTGGAAAGGAATAGTTGTGCGCATTCTGTGCAGCATCGCGCTGTCGCCCTCGAACGCGCGTGCCCTGCTTCCCCTGGCACGGGCGGCGGCCGAGGCGGGCCACGAGGTCCTGGTGGTGTCGCCGCCGGAGATGGCCGATGTGTTCGACGGTGAGCCGATGCGGGTCAAGCCGCTGTTCACCGACATGGCCGAGATCGTGCTCCGCCTGCTGCAGGAGAAGCGGATCGAGGCGATGCCCAGTGATCCGTTCGCGCCCGAGACGCTCGTCGCCACCTCCTGCGGGCCGCACGTCACGGACGCCTACCGGCAACTGCTGGAGGCCGCCCACGAGTTCCGCCCGGACATCGTGCTGCGCAGCGGTGTCGAGTTCGCCGGCTACCTGGTCGCCGAGACGCTCGGCATCCCGCACGTCACCGCCCCGTCGGGCGGCGGGCAGTACCTGGACCCCAAGCTGGTGCTGGCGGAGCTGAACGAACGCCGCTCGGAGCTGGGCCTGCCCGCCGGGGCCGAGCCGGAGGCCATCTACGCCAACGGCCGCTTCGACTGCATGCCGCCGGACTACTCGTTCGCCACCTACGACATCCCGGACACCTTCGCCTACCAGCAGCCGTCGAGCATCGTCCGCGACGAGACCGGGCCCGAGTGGCTTCAGGACATCCCCACCGACCGCCCGCTGGTCGTGGTGTCCAGCACCAACGTGTTCGCCTCGGTGATGTCCAGCAGTGTGTTCCCGCGCATCCTGGGCCTGTTCTTCGACGGACTGGTCGCCGGGCACATGTTCGAGGGTATGGGCGATGTCCAGGTCGATCCCGCCGTCATGGTCGACGCCCTGATGCAGGGCGACGCCAACCCCCTCAACGCGATCGTCAAGGGACTGTCCGAAGTGGACTGCACCGCGATCGTCGCCACCCGTGGCATGCCGCTCAACCAGGACGTCGTCGGCGACAACATACGCGTCTTCGAGCGCATCCCGCAGCCGCTGCTGCTGGAGAGCGCCCAGCTGCTGTTCACCCACGGCGGCTACAACAGCGTCCGCGAAGCGGTCAGGGCCGGCGTGCCGATGGCCGTGCTCCCCGAGGTCAGCGACCAGCTGCACAACGCCAACCGGGTCGAGGAACTCGGGCTCGGGCTGCGCGTCCCCGCGGCGAACGCGGACGCCGTCGCCGAGACCTGCACCCGGCTGCTGGAGGACCCGAGGTTCGCCCAGCAGGCGCGTAAGGCCCAGCGGCGCATGCTCTCGCTGCCTCCGGTGGACGCCGCCGTCGACCATCTCGCACGACTCGTCGGCTGACACACGGAACACGGCCGATTCACCTTACGAAAGATTGGAGACGGGCAGATGGAAGCGCAGTTCCTTCAGGCGTTCTACGACCTGGCCTCGTGGATACGACTGTCCCCGCTGCTGAACAACGGGCCGTACCTGCCGTTCTCCGTGGTCTCACTGCGGCCCAGCGCCATGATCAAGGTGCTGGACGACATCGCCCTGCGGGACCGCAAGGTCCTCCTGGAGTGCGGCAGCGGCACCTCGACGGTGATGTTCGCACGGATGATGGCGCAGCGTGGCTACGGGCACATGCTGTCGCTGGAGCACGACGGGGAGTGGGCCGACCGGGTCGCCACGCAGCTGGCCGCCGAGGGCCTTTCCGAGGTGGCGACGGTCATCCACGCGCCGCTGGAGGAGCACCCCGCCGCGGTGAAGGACGTGGACTGGTACGCGCCCAAGACGGTCACCGAAGAGGTCGGGGCCTACACCGAGAAGCACGGCCCGGTCGACCTGCTGCTGGTGGACGGGCCACCCGGCTGGGAGCGGGGGCGCACGATGGCCCGCTACCCCGCGGTCCCGGTGCTGTGGGACTTCCTCGCCCCCGGGGCGAGCGTGCTGCTCGACGACGTGAACCGCGCCGGGGGCAAGGAGATCACCGAGCGGTGGAAGGAGGAGTGCGGGCTCGACATGCAGCTCGACCCCTTCGGCACCCGCGGCGCCTTCGGCACCGTCCCCGTCTGACCACCTGGACATTCGCACCGCACCGAGGAGGAAACGCTCATGCTGGCCATGAACGGCGGGCCGAAAGTGCGCACCGCGCCCTTTCCCGACTGGCCGCAGTTCGACGACTCGGAGCGCGCAGCCGTGGTGCGGGCGCTGGACCAGGGGTCCTGGTGGCGCCACGGCGGCAAGGAAGTGGACCTCTTCGAAAAAGAGTTCGCCGAGTTCCATGACGCGCCCGCCGCGCTCGCGGTGACCAACGGTTCACATGCTCTCGAACTCGCGCTGGAGGTCATCGGGCTGCGGCCCGGTGACGAGGTGATCGTGCCCGCGTACACGTTCATCGCCACCTCCACCGCGGTCCAGCGCCGTGGCGGGATCCCCGTGCCGGTGGACGTGGACCCCGTCACCTTCTGCCTGGATCCCGCCGGACTCGAAGCGGTGGTGACCGAACGCACCCGGGCGGTCATCCCGGTCCACATCGGCGGCCACATCGCCGACATGGACGCCATCACCGCCTGGGCGGACCCCCGTGGGATCACGGTGATCCAGGACGCGGCGCAGGCGCACGGCGCCAGGTGGCGCGGCCGGGGACTCGGCCAGCTCGGCTCCATGGCCACCTTCTCCTTCCAGGAGACCAAGGTCGTGACCGCCGGCGAGGGCGGCGCCCTGCTGCTGCCGACCGAGGAGAGCTACGAGGAGGCGCGCACGCGCCACAACTGCGGCCGGGCCCGCGACCTGAGCCTGCGCACCGCCTCGTCCAACTACCGAATGTCCGAGCTCACCGGGGCGGTGCTCCGGGTGCAGCTCGGCCGCCTCGCCGCGCAGACGGAGCAACGCGAGCGCCGGCACGAGAAGCTCGCCGCGGCACTGTCCGGCATCCCCGGGATCATCCCCCAGGGACGCGACGAACGGTGCACCGTCAATCCGCACTACATGACCATGTTCGTCCTGGACCCCGGGGAACTCGGCGGCCTGGACCGGGACACCGTGGCCCACGCCCTGCTCGCGGAGGGCATCCCCGCCTTCGGCGGCAACCCGGCGATCCACCGCACCGAGGCGTTCTGGACCGCCAGGACCGGCGACGAATCGGTCGAGGACATCGCCCGGCGCTGCCCGAACGCGGAGCGGCTCGGACATCGCGGACTCATGATCCCGCACCAGGTCCTGCTGGGCGGGGACCAGGAGATCGATGACGTCGTGGAGGGCGTGGCCAAAGTCCTCGCCGAACTTCCGCGCAGCGGCGCAGGACAGCCCTGACAAGACCGGATGCCCCGAACAACCATGCCCTGAGCGGCGGTTTCACAGGATGGGAAGACTCAAGCGATGACTAGCGAAAACCCGGCAGGCCGCAGTTTCGAAGTCCTTGTCGTCGGCAACGGCGTGCTGGGCCTGTCCCTGGGCCTGGCCCTCGCCCGGCGCGGCACCAGGGTCGCCGTGCTCGGCCGGGGAGACCGGCCGTGGGCCGCCTCCACCGCTGCGGGTGCCATGCTCGGCGCGTTCGGCGAGGTGACCACGACGCTCCTCAAGAGCGAACAGGGCCGCGGCAAGCTCGACCTCGGCGTACAGGCGAGCAAGCTCTGGGCCGACTGGCTCGCCGGGCTCGCCGAGGACACCGGGAAGACCGAGGACCTCCGCGTCGCCGACGGCACGGTCATGCTGCTCAACTCCGTCGGCGTCCCCGGCATCGACTCCGCCAACTACACGGCCATCCGGGAGACCCTCGAGCGGTACGAGGAGCCGTACGAGGACATCGACCCGGCCGACATCGAGTGGCTCGACCCCAACCCGACCACCCGCCCGTTGATGGGCATGTTCGTGCCCGGTGAGCACGCGGTGAACGCGGACGGTCTGCTGGAGCGGCTCGAGGACGCGTACGTCAAGGCCGGCGGCGTGCTGGTCGCCGGGTTCGGCGAGGAGTTGGTGACGTCCGGCGGCAAGATCACCGGCGTCCGGCTCACCACGGGCGACACCGTCTCCGCCGGCCAGGTGGTGCTCGCCGCCGGCGCCGCCTCCCAGGCCCTGCTCGACACCGTGCCCGGCGTCGCCGCCCGCATACCGCGGCTGTGCGCCGGAGTCGGCGTCTCCGTCGTGGCCCGCATCGACCCGGACAAGCCCGCCCCGACCAGCGTGCTGCGCACGCCGAACCGCGCCTTCGCCTGCGGCCTGCACCTGGTGCCGCGCGGCCGCGGTGAGGTCTATCTCGGCGCCACGAACGCGATCGAGCCGGAGCCGGCGGACGCGCCGAGCATCCGCGACACCACCTTCCTGCTGCACTGCGCACTGCGCCAGCTGCGCAGGGACCTCGACACCAGTGGCATGGCGAAGGTCCAGGTCGGCAACCGCCCCGTGGCCTTCGACGGCTTCCCGCTCATCGGCGAGACCAGCCTGGACGGCCTGTGGATGATGACCGGCACCTACCGCGACGGCCTCCACCTGTCGCCGCTGCTCGCCCAGGAGATGACCCGCCGCCTGCTCGGCGAGGAGCCGGAGCACGACCTGAGCACGTTCAGCCCGGTCCGCGCGCCGATCCAGGCGCAGAGCCGTGCGGACATCGTGGACACCGCCGTGGTGCACCTGCTCGCCACCGGCTACGAGGACGAGTGGACCATCCCGAACGCCTGGCCGAAGGTCATCGAGGCCCAACTGCGCGCCGACTACGCCAAGTTCGCCGACGAGGTGGACGACGACTACACGCCGCCCGCCGAGATCCTCGCCAAGGCCCGGATGAACCCCGAGTTCCTCAAGGCGATCCGCGAGTACTACACGGCCGTCCGGTCCGCGGTCTGATCCGTTCCGGCGCGCAGCGCCAGGGCCAGGACGAGGCCCGGCACACGCACACAGCACCCAGCACCCAGCACCCAGGACGAGGACAAGGAGCGCGCAAGCATGAGCCGACCCGAACTCCCCACCGAAGTCGACCTGCTCGTCGTCGGTAGCGGCCCGGTGGGATCGGCCATCGCTCGCAGAGTCCACGAAGCGGTCCCGTCCGCGCGGATCCTCATGGCCGACTTGGGCCCGCGCCTGACCGGGGAAGCCGGTCTGCACCTGAGCAACCTCCCCGCCCAGGAGCGGGGGGAGTTGCAGGCCAAGTCCCAGGGGCGCGATCCCCGGACCGCGCCGGGCGAGGACCAGGCGCTGGTCAAGAAGTACGCCGACCGCGGCACGCACCTGGTCGCACCACGGCGTGAGGAGCAGCCGGAACAGGAGGGCATGCCCGCCGCGGTGATGTCCAGCAACGTCGGCGGCATGGGTGTGCACTGGGCATGCACCGCCCCGCGTCCGCTGGACAGCGAGCGCGTCCCGTTCCTCCCCGACGAGGAACTCGACGCCGCGCTGGGGGTGGCCGAGGACCTCCTCTCGGTCACCCAGGATGCCTTCGAGGACACCGCGGGCGGTCAGCTCGTACTCAAGACGCTGAGCGAACTGTTCGACGGCGACTACCCCGACGGCAGGCACGTCCAGCCCATGCCGCTCGCCTGCACCCCGCGTTCCGGGGCGCTGCCGCGATGGGCGGGCCCGGACGTGGTCCTCGGGCCCCTCGCCCACGGTGGCGACGGCCGGTTCGGGATCGCGGCGGACACCATCTGCCGCCGCGTGCTGTTCGAGGACGGCCGGGCCGTCGGCGCGGTGCTGCAACACCTGCCCAGCGGCGCGGAGTTCAAGGTGGGGGCCCGAGCCGTGGCGGTGGCCGCGGACGCGCTGCGCACCCCGCAGCTGCTGTGGGCCTCCGGCATCCGGCCGCACGCGCTCGGCCGCTACCTCAACGACCAGCCCAAGACGGTGAGTTCCGTGCAGGTCAAGGACGGTCCCGCCGCAGGGATCGAGGCGCGCGGCTCGGTGGACTTCACCGGCGACATCCGCGACCTGGAGACCGGCCGGTTCTGGGTGCCGTTCGCCGACCCCGGCAGGACGAGCCACGGGCAGGTCATGACGCTGGACACCTCGCCGATCGACGGCGTCGATCCGGAGCTGTTCGTCGGCATGGTCTGGTACGGGGCCAAGGAGATCCAGGCGAGCGACCGGGTGGAGTTCTCCACCACCGAGGCCGACGCCTACGGGATGCCGAAGATGACCATCCACTACTCGCTGACCGAGCGCGACCGTGAGGGGATCGCACGCGCCCGGGCCGACCAGGAGAAGATCGCGGCCAGGCTGGGCGACTTCCTGCCCGGCAACGAACCGGAACTGTTCCCGGCCGGCAGCTCCAAGCACTACCAGGGAACGGTCCGCATGGGCGCGGCGGACGACGGCACCTCGGTCTGCGACTCGTTCTCCCGCGTGTGGGGTTTCGAGAACCTCTACGTCGGCGGCAACGGAGTCATCCCCACCTCCACCGCCGTCAATCCGACGCTGACCAGCGTGGCCCTGGCCGTCCGCGCCGCGGAATCGATCAGCGCCCTGCTCACCCGCGAAATCTGTTGACCCCGGACCCGACCCTTCGAGAAAACGAGGTGGCTGCCCGTGCGCCGGCACAACATCGCTGTCATCGGCACCGGTTACGTAGGGCTGACCGCCGGTGCCTGTCTGGCCTCGCTGGGGCACCGGGTGGTGTGCGCGGACGTGGACCCGGCCAAGGTCGAGCGGCTGTCCCGCGGCGAGGTGACGATCCGGGAGGAGTCCCTCCCCGAACTCGTGCGCGCCGGCCTCGACTCCGGCCTGCTGACCTTCGTCCTGGGAGCCGGGGAAGCAGTACGCGAGGCGGACACGGTGTTCTCCTGCGTCGGCACACCGATGAGCCAGGACGGTGATCTGGACATGACCGCGGTGGACGCGGTCATCGATGAGATCCGGGACCGGCTGCGTCCCGGCTGCGTACTGGTCACCAAGTCCACCGTGCCGGTGGGCACCGCGGCGCGGCTGACCCGGCGGCTCGGCCGCCCGGACGTGCAGGTGGCGAGCAACCCGGAGTTCCTGCGCGAGGGCACCTCCGTACACGACTTCCTGCACCCCGACCGCATCGTCGTCGGGGCCGAGTCCCGCGAGGCCGCCGAGCACGTGGCCGCCCTCTACGCGAAGCTGGACGCCCCGATGATGATCACCGACGCCGCGAGCGCCGAGCTGATCAAGTACGCGGCGAACTGCTTCCTCGCGGTGAAACTGTCCTACGTCAACGTCATCGCGGAACTGTGCGAGCGGGTGGGTGCCGACATCGGGCAGGTCACCACCGCCCTGGGCAAGGACCACCGGATCGGCGGCGCGTTCCTGCGGCCCGGTCCCGGCTGGGGCGGCTCGTGCCTGCCCAAGGACACCCGCGCCATGCTCAGGGCGGCGGAGTCCGCGGACATCGACTTCCGGCTGCTGCGTGCCGCCATCGACGTCAACGTCCACCAGCGCGAGCGCATCACCGACAAGATCGCGCGAGTCTGCGGCACCGACTCCGCGGCCCCGCTCGACGGCGTTCGGCTCGGTGTACTCGGGCTCACCTTCAAGGCGGGTACCGACGATCTGCGGGACTCCCCGGCGACCGCCATCGCCCAGGAGCTGTCCCGGCTCGGTGCCGAACTCGTCGCCTACGACCCGGCGCTGAGTACGGGCAGCCACCCGCCGGAGCCGGTGCCCGGCGTCACCATCGTCGACGACCCGTACCAGGCGGCCAAGGGCGCGGCGGGCCTGGTGCTCTTCACTGAATGGCCGGAATTCCGTGACCTGGACTGGAGCCGCATGGCCGCCGTCCTGGACCGGGCGGTGATCGTGGACACCCGCAACCACCTCGACCCCGAAGCGCTGCGCACGGCCAGGATCGCCTGGCACGGAGTAGGCGTACGCCCGGTCGTGCACCCCGCCCCCGGGCTTCCGTCGCCCGGGCCTCGCTGACGGGTCACACCCCCGACACCTCCGTCCCCGGTTCAAGGAAAGGTTCGCCCCGATGAGGGTTCTGTGCAGTATCACCGGATCGACCTCGCACGCGCGTGCTTCGCTTCCGCTGGTGCGCGCGCTCGCGGAGGCCGGGCACGACGTCCTCGTGGTCACCGCGGCCCAGCTGGTGCCCGTGTTCGACGGCGAGGCCGCGCGGGTGACAGGGGTGTTCACCGACATCACCCAGCAGGGCATGCGGCTGCTCCTGGAGGGCAGGCTGCCGATCCCGGCGGAGTTCAGCCGCTTCGCCCACGACCTGTGGGCCACCCTGGGCTGCGGTCCCCAGCTCCACGAGGCGTACGGCCTGCTGCTGCCGATCGCCCGCGACTTCCGGCCCGACGTCATCCTCCGCGACGGCTATGAGTTCGCCGCCCTGCTCGCAGCGGAGGCGCTGGGCGTCCCGCACGTCCCTGCTCCGTCGGGCTCCGGGCAGTTCCTCGACCCCGAGCTGATTCTGCCGATGCTGAACGACCGTCGCCGGGAGGCCGGCCTGCCCCCGTCGGACGACCCGGTGTCGGTGTACCGGCACGGGCGGTTCGACTGCATGCCGGTGACGTACTCCTTCGCCCGCCCCGTCGCCCCCGAGGCGGTGGCCTACCGGCAGCCGCGCACCGTCACCCGCGGCGAGGCCCTGCCCGACTGGCTGCACGAGCTGCCCGCCGACCGGCCGCTGGTCCTCGCCTCACTGGGCACCGGACTGCCCGGCACCGTACTGGGCTTCCTGGACAAGGCCCGGCAGATCGGCGCTCCCGTCCCCGAGTACGATCCGGCCGAACCGTTGAACACCGTCGTCCGGGCGCTGTCCACCGTGGACTGCTCGGCCGTGGTGTCCACCCTCGGCATGCCGGTGGACGAGGACCTGGCCGCGGACAACGTGCGGGTGGTCGACCGCTTCCCGCAGCAGCTTCTGCTGGAACGGGCGGCGCTGTTCCTCACCCACGGCGGCTACAACAGCATCCGGGAGTCCGTACGCGCCGGAGTGCCGATGGCCGTACGGCCCATGTTCGGCGACCAGAAGTACAACGCCGAGCGGGTAGCGGAGCTCGGCCTTGGCGCACACGTGTCCGAACGCGGCCCGGAGGCTATGGCGCAGGCGTGCCACCGACTGCTCGACGACCCGCCGGTGACCGCCGTGGCGCAGCGCGCTCAGAAGGAGATGCTCGCACTGCCCGGCGTCGAGGTCGCCGTGGCTCATCTTGAGCGCCTGGCCTCCTGACTCACTCCCTCCTCGTCGCCGCCCAGGCGGCCAACCCTTCTCTCGCTACTGAATTCGGAACAAGGTTTTCCTTAGTGCCGCTCAATTCCTTGTAGGGAATCCACGAGTCGCCCGTCCGGATAATCGGACAGCACCGGGTGATTCTCGCCATCGGCGACCACCCCCTGGCATCCGCGCGCCCGCATGGGCGGCGACCGTACGGGCCAGGAGCCACCTCCACCGTTCACCCCGGCTCCGCCCCGACACAGCGGGAGAAAACGTGTCCGATCACGCTCGTACCACCTCGTCTGTCCCCCTGTTCTCAGGAGCGGGCCTGCCCCGGCCCTGGGTGCTCTGCGGGCGCGACGCGGACGCGGTACGGGACCAGGCCCGTGTGCTCCGCACCTGGCTGGACGAGCGTGTGGGGTGGTACCCCGAAGCTGTCGGGCGGGGCCTGCTGCGGACCACCCCCGGCACCCTGCCGTACCGGGCCGTGATCGTCGGCGAGGAGCCGGACGCATTCCTCGCCGGTCTCGACGCCCTCGCCGCGGGCACCGCGGCGGCGCAGGTCACCGAGGGCAGTCACCGTGGCGAGCCGGGCGGCCCGGTGTTCGTCTTCCCCGGGCACGGCTCCCCACGGCCCGGCATGGCACGCGAACTGGCGGAGTGCTCACCGGTCTTCGCCGCCCGGCTGCGGGAGTGCGCCGACGCGTTCGCCCCGTACCTGGGCCGGCCGCTGCCGGACACGCTGAACACCCCGGACACGCCGACCGGGCGGTGCGACGACGTACCCGCGCCCATGCTCCCCGACGCCGCGGAGTCCGCCGCCCTGTTCTCGGTCATGGTGTCGTTGGCCGCGATGTGGCGGGCCGCCGGGGTGGAACCCGGCGCGGTGGCCGGAATCGGCCTCGGCGAGATCGCCGCGGCTCACATCGCGGGCCTGCTGTCGCTCGACGACAGCGCCCGCGTGATCGCAGGAGCGGACCGGCCGCGGACACCGGGCGACGGCCTCGCCGACCCGGCGGACATCACACCGCGCGGCGCCCGTGTCCCGTTCTACTCCTCCGCCACCGGCGGCCGGTGGCAAGGCCACGGACCGGACGCCGCCCATGGGATCCGGAATCCGGGCGAGCCCGGCCGGCTCCAGGACGCCACCGCCGCCGCACTCGAAGACGGCCACAGCTACTTCCTCGAAGTCGGCCCGCACCCGCTGCTGACCTCCGAACTCGAAACCGCCATCGAACGATCCGGCAGGCTCGCCGTCGCCCGGGCGACCCTGCGGTGCGGCGAGAGCGGCCCGGCCCGCTTCCTGCACGCCGTGGCGGAGTACTACGCCACGGGCGGTACGCCCGACTGGGCCGCCGTCCTCGGGGAGACCGGCACCGATCCGATGGAACTGCTGATGAATCTGCCGAAGCAACCTCCGGCCGACCTTCCGGGGCAGTCGACGGACGAGTCCGGCACGGGACGCGCGAACCGAACAGGGGGGCCGACGGCCCGGGATCCAGAAGCCGCCGTGTCCGCCGTGTCCACCGACGCCGGCACACCGCCGGACGACGCGATCGCCGTCGTGGGCCTCTCCTGCCGCCTGCCGAAGGCGGCGGACCCGGAAGCGTTCTGGCAGGCCCTGCGGTCCGGCGCGAGCGCCATCGAGGAGGCGCCGCCCGGCCGATGGGAAACACACGCCGCGGACCCCGGGACGTCCGGCATCCGCTGGGGCGGGTTCCTCGACCACGTCGACCGGTTCGACCCGGGCTTCTTCGGAATCTCACCCCGCGAAGCCACCACGATGGACCCGCAGCAACGGCTGACCATGGAACTCAGCTGGGAGGCCCTGGAGGACGCGGGAATCGTTCCCGGAACGCTCAGGGGCAGCGACTGCGCCGTCTTCGTGGGCGCCATCGCGGACGACTACGCCACACTGACCCGCCGGCAGGGGACCGACGCCCTCACCCGGCACAGCCTGACCGGCCTCCACCGCAGCATCATCGCCAACCGAGTCTCCTACTTCATGGGCCTGCACGGGCCGAGCCTTACCGTGGACACCGGCCAGTCGTCGTCGCTCGTCGCCGTACACCTGGCCTGCGAGAGCCTGCGCACAGGCACCTCCACCCTGGCCATCGCGGGCGGTGTCAACCTGAACCTGCTCGCCGACGGCACCGCCGCCGTCGAGAAGTTCGGCGGCCTGTCGCCCGACGGCCGGTGTTTCACCTTCGACGCCCGGGCCAACGGCTACGTCCGGGGCGAGGGCGGCGGCCTGGTGGTCCTCAAGCCCCTGAAGAAGGCGCTGGCCGACGGCGACTCCATCCACTGCGTGATCCTCGGCAGCGAGGTCAACAACGACGGCGGTGGTGACGGTCTCACCACGCCGAACCCCCGCGCCCAGCAGGAGGTCCTCCGCCTGGCCTACGAGCGGGCCGAAGTGGACCCGGCACAGGTCCAGTACGTGGAACTGCACGGCACCGGGACCAAGGCCGGCGACCCCGTCGAGGCAGCCGCCCTCGGCGCGGTCCTGGGAGCCGCCCGTCCCGCCGACCGCCCGCTCGCCGTGGGCTCCGCCAAGACCAACGTCGGCCACCTCGAAGGCGCTGCCGGAATAGTCGGGCTCATCAAGACGGCGCTCGCCATCCGCCACCGCGAGCTGCCACCGAGCCTGAACCACGAAACCCCCAACCCCGCCATCCCCCTCGACACGCTGCGCCTGCGCGTGCAGCGCGAACTGGGCGCATGGGAACACCCCGAACGGCCGCTCGTGGCCGGCGTGAGCGCCTTCGGCATGGGCGGTACCAACTGCCACCTGATCCTGGCCGAAGGCCCCGCCGCCCAGGACCGCCCGGCCGCTCTCCTGCCGTCGCGGCCCGAGCCGGGAGAACCCGTCGGGAGCACCGCCGCCACCACCGACGGGTCGCGGCCCTCCCTCCCCTGGGTGATCTCCGGCAGGACCGAGACCGCCCTGAGGGCCCAGGCCAGGCGGCTGCGGGCGCACGTCCGGGACCACGCCGAGCTGGAGCCGTCCGACCTCGGCTTCTCGCTGGCCACCACCCGTGCCGACTTCCCCTGCCGCGCGGCCGTCCTCGCCACCGACCGTGACGGCTTCCTGCGGGGCCTGGACGCCCTTGCCGACGGTGGCACCGCCCACGGTGTCCTACGCGGCACAGGACCGGCCGGTGACCGGGCGGTCTTCGTCTTCCCGGGCCAGGGCTCGCAGTGGGCCGGTATGGCAGTCGAACTGCTCGACTCCTCCCCGGTCTTCGCCGCCCGCATGCGGGAGTGCGCCGACGCGCTCGTCCCCCACGTGCCGTGGTCCCCGGAGGACGTCGTGCGCGGGGTGCCGGGCGCCCCCGGTCTTGACCGCGTCGACGTGGTCCAGCCGGTGCTGTGGGCGGTGATGGTCTCCCTGGCCGCCCTCTGGCGCTCGTACGGGGTCGAGCCCGCGGCCGTGGTCGGCCACTCCCAGGGCGAGATCGCCGCCGCCTGCGTGGCGGGTGCCCTCTCCCTGGAGGACGCCGCCTGCGTGGTGGCCCTGCGCAGTCAGGTGCTCGCGGACCTCACGAGCCGGGGCGGCATGGTGTCCGTCGGGCTTCCCCTCGACGAGATCACCGGCAGGCTGGAGCCGTGGGGCCCACGGTTGTCCGTCGCCGTGGTCAACGGCCCCGGCTCCGTGGTCGTCTCCGGCGACCCGGAAGCACTGGACGACCTCGTGCGGACGCTGGACGCCGACCGCGTCCGGACCCGCAGGCTCCCGGTCGACTACGCATCGCACTCCACCCAGATGGAGGAGATCCGTACCAGACTCCTGGACACGCTGCCCGACATCACACCGACCCCGACGGACATCCCGTTCCACTCGTCGATGGAGGGCGGACCGCTCGACCCCTCGGCACTGGACGCCGGATACTGGTACAGCAGCCTGCGGCACACCGTCCGCTTCGACCAGGCCGTCGAGGGACTCCTCGGCCAGGGCCACCGGATCTTCATCGAGATGAGCCCGCATCCCGTCCTGGGAACGGGGGTGGGCGAAACCGCGGAAGCGGCCGGTCACGAGGCCGTCTACGTGGGCTCGCTCCGCCGGGGCCAGGGCGGCCTCGACCGGTTCGTCACCTCGCTCGCCACGGCACACGTCCACGGCTCCACCGTCGACTGGGCCGCCGTGTTCGCCACCGCGCTCACCGACCGGCGCCCCCGCCGGGTCCCGCTGCCGACCTACGCCTTCCAGCGCCGCCGCTACTGGCTGCCCGAGACCGCCACGGCCGACGGCCCGGCCCTCCGGCCACCGGCCGCCGCCGGCCACGCGGACGCCGTACCCGTCGAGTCCCCCGACGCCCCCGACGCCGCCGAACACGCCGAATCCGACGGACAGCCCTGGGCGCACCGGACGGCCGGCCTGTCCCGGGCGAAGCGGCAACGGACAGCGCTGGAACTGGTCCGAGCCCATGTCGCCGCCGTCGCCGGCTACCCCTCACCGGAGGCGGTCCAGCCCGGCCTCACCTTCAAGGAACTGGGCCTCGAATCGCTCACCTTGGTCGAGCTGCGCAACCAGCTCACCACCGCGACCGGACTACGGCTCGAGACCGCCGTGGCCATCGACCATCCCACCCCCACCGCGCTCGCCGGCCACCTCGCGTCGCTGGCCGCCGAATCGCCGCAGGCCCCCACCGCACCGGCCGCCGCCACACCCGCCGCCGACGAACCCATCGCCATCGTCGGCATGAGCTGTCGGCTTCCCGGAGACGTGGACTCCCCGGAGGAGCTGTGGCGGTTCGTCACCGCCGGAGGCGACGCGGTCTCCCCGTTCCCGGCCGATCGCGGCTGGGACACCGACAGCCTGTACGACGCTGCTCCGGGCCGTCCGGGCAAGTCCACCACCCGGCACGGCGGCTTCCTCCACCAAGCCGCCGAGTTCGACGCGGACTTCTTCGGGATCTCCCCGCGTGAAGCCCTCGCCATGGACCCGCAGCAGCGGCTGCTGCTGGAGACCGCCTGGGAGGCCTTCGAAAGCGCGGGGATCGACCCCGCGTCCCAGCGGGGCAGGGCGAACGGTGTCTTCGCCGGGGTCATGCACAACGACTACGGCCCGCGCCTGCACGAGGCGACGGAAGGCACCGAAGGGCACGCCCTGACCGGCACGTCCAACAGCGTCGCCTCCGGCCGCCTCGCCTACACCTTCGGCTTCGAAGGACCGGCGGTCACCGTGGACACCGCCTGCTCGTCGTCCCTGGTCGCCCTGCACCTCGCCTGCCAGGCCCTGCGCCAGGGCGAGTGCGACATGGCGCTGGCGGGCGGTGCGACGGTCATGTCGACCCCCGGCATGTTCGTCGAGTTCAGCCAGCAGCGTGGCCTCTCCGCCGACGGCCGCTGCAAGCCTTTCGCCGCGGCCGCCGATGGCACCGGCTGGGCCGAAGGCGCGGGCATGCTGCTCGTGGAACGCCTCTCCGACGCCCGCCGCCGCGGCCACCGCGTGCTGGCCGTCGTACGGGGCAGCGCGGTCAACCAGGACGGCGCGTCCAACGGCCTGACGGCCCCCAATGGCCCCTCACAGCAGCGAGTGATCCGCCAGGCCCTCGCCAACGCCGGGCTGGACCCGGCCGAGGTCGACGCCGTCGAAGCCCACGGCACCGGAACCACCCTGGGCGACCCGATCGAAGCCGACGCCATCATCTCGGCGTACGGAAGCGGACGGGACGAGGACCAGCCGCTGTGGCTGGGCTCCCTCAAGTCCAACGTCGGGCACACCCAGGCGGCGGCGGGCGTGGCCGGCGTCATCAAGATGGTGCTGGCGATGCGGAACGGCGTGCTGCCGCGCACGCTGCACATCAACGAGGCCACCCCGTACGTGGACTGGTCGGCCGGCACCGTACGGCTGCTGACCGAGCCCGTGGCGTGGCCGGAGGCCGACCGCCCCCGGCGGGCGGGGGTGTCGTCGTTCGGCATCAGCGGCACCAACGCCCACACCATCATCGAACAAGCCCCCGAGGCCGAGCAGCCCGCCGGTGTCGCGGAGGAGCGGCCCTGGACGGCACCTGTGGTGCCCTGGGTGCTGTCCGGCCGCAGCGAGCAGGCCGTACGGGCGCAGACCGCGCGGCTCGCGGCGTTCCTCGACGGGGAGCCCGGCGCTTCCGCCGCCGACCTCGGCCTGTCGCTGGCGACCACGCGCGCGGCGTTCGAGCACCGCGCGGTGGTGCTGGGCACCGACTACGACGCCCTGCGAGCGGGTGTCTCGACACGGGCCCACGATGGCGCCTTCACGGTCTCCGGCGTGGTCACGGAGGGCCGTACGGGCTGGATGTTCACCGGGCAGGGCAGCCAGCGCATCGGCATGGGGCGCGAACTGTACGGCGCCTACCCGGCCTTCGCCGAGGCCCTGGACGAGGTGTGCGAACACCTCCAGGCCGCGCTGGACGGCGCCACGGAGTTCCCGGTCCCCGTACGGGAGGTGCTGTTCGCGGCGGCGGGCTCCGCCGAGGCGGAACTGCTGGACCACACCGGCTACGCCCAGACGGCACTGTTCGCCGTCCAGGTCGCGCTCGTGGAACTGTTGCGGTCGTGGGGCACCACGCCGGACGTGGTGCTCGGGCACTCGGTCGGTGAGTTCGTCGCCGCGTACACCGCGGGCGTCTTCGGAGTGGCCGACGCCGCCCGGCTGGTGGCAGGCCGTGCGCGGCTCATGCAGGCGCTCCCCTCGAACGCCGGGGGCTCGGGAAGCGATTCCGCCGAGGGCGGTGGTGGGCGGCGCGTCGGCGGGGCGATGGCCGCCATCGAGGGATCCGAGGACGAGGTCGCCGAGATCCTCACCGGGCTGGGCGCGCACATCGCGATCGCGGCCGTCAACGGCCCGAGATCGGTCGTGGTCTCCGGTGACGAGGACGCGGTCGAACGGGCCATGGCCACCGCGCGTGAACAGGACCGCAGGGCGTCCCGGCTGCGGGTGAGCCACGCGTTCCACTCGCCATTGATGGAGCCGATGCTGGCGGAGTTCGCCGAGATCGCGGCGAGCATCACCTACCGGCAGCCGAAACTCCCGGCCCTCAGCACGGTCACCGGTGAGCTGGTCGGCGAAGAGGACTGGGCGACCCCCGACTACTGGGTGCGCCAGGTACGCCGTCCGGTCCGCTTCCACGACGCCATCGAGAACGCCACCCGCGCCCAGGGCGTCACCCGCCTGCTGGAGGTCGGTCCTGACCCCGTCCTGACCACGCTCGCTCAGTCCGCCCTGGACGTAGCGGCCGTGTCCGCGCTGCGCGAGGGGCGCGACGAGGCCGTGACCGTGCTGACGGCCGTGGCCGAGCTGTTCGTCCGCGGAGTCGAGGTCGACTGGGGCGCGTACTTCGCCGGGGCCGGTGGGCGGCGGGTGGACCTGCCGACGTACGCCTTCCAGCGGCAGCGGTTCTGGCTGCCGGACCTGGCCGTCTCGCGGCGGGACGCGCCCGGCACGGCCGACGGTGGCGAGGCCGCCTTCTGGGAACTGGTCGAGCGGGGCGACGCCGATGCGCTGGCCGGGCGGCTCGGCGTCGGGCCGGCCGCGCCCCTTGACGCGGTGCTGCCGATGCTGTCGGACTGGCGCAAGCGGCAGCGGGAGCAGTCCGAGCTGGCGGGCCGGCAGTACCGGATCACGTGGAAGCCCGTGCCACGCCGGGCCACCGCCCGGCTGTCGGGCACCTGGCTGGTGGCGGTCCCGTCGGAGACCGGCGCCGCATACGACGATGTGGTCCAGGCGTTGCGGGCGTCCGGCGCGGAAGTGATCGTCGTGCCGGTGGCCGACGCGGACACCCGGGAGTCGCTGGCCACCCGGTTCCGCGCCGAGGACGCCGAGCCCACGGGTGTGGTGTCCCTGCTGACGAGCACGGTCACGACGCTGCTTCTGGTGCAGGCGCTGGCCGATTCCGGGACCGGGGCGCGTGTGTGGTGTGTGACCCGCTCCGCGGTGTCGCTCGGTTCGGGTGAGCGGTTGGCGAATCCGGAGGGGGCCCAGCTGTGGGGGCTGGGCCGTACGGTGGCGCTGGAGCAGCCGGACCGGTGGGGCGGGCTGATCGACCTGCCCGACGACGCCGACGAGCGCAGCCTCGCGCGACTGGCGCCCGTGCTCGCCGCGACGGATGGCGAGGACCAGGTCGCGGTACGGCCGTCGGGCGTGTTCGGGGCCCGGCTGGTGCGCGACACGGCCGCGAGCGACGACACGGATTCCTGGCGGCCGCGCGGCACGGTGCTGGTGACCGGCGGTACGGGCGCACTGGGCGGGCATGTGGCCCGCTGGCTGGCCTCTTCCGGCGCCGAACGCCTGCTGCTGGTGTCCCGTCGGGGCGCCGAGGCACCCGGTGCGGACGAATTGCGGTGCGAGCTGGCCGACTTGGGCGCCGAGGTCGCCTTCGCGGCCTGCGACGTCGGTGACCGTGCGGCCGTACGGGAGGTGCTGGACGCCATTCCGGAGGAGGCGCCGCTGACCGGAGTCGTCCATACCGCCGGGGTCCTCGACGACGGCCCGGCCACCGAGCTGACGCCGGAACGGCTTGCCGGCGTCCTCGCGGCGAAGGCGGACGCCGCGCGCCATCTGCACGAGCTGACGGCCGGCCGTGAGCTCGACGCCTTCGTCCTCTTCTCCTCGATGACGGGCGTGCTGGGCAACGCGGGCCAGGCGGCCTACGGCGCCGCCAACGCGTACGTGGACGCCCTGGCGCACCACCGGCGTGGCCTGGGGATGCCGGCCACTTCGGTGGCCTGGGGTCCGTGGAGCGGCGACGGCATGGCCGCCGACGGTCGGGTGGTGGAGCACTTCCGCCGCCTGGGCGTACGCCCGCTGGACCCGGACCGGGCCATCGCCGCCCTGCGGAGTGCGCTCGACGACGGTCGCGCGGCCCGTGTCGTGGTCGACGTCGACTGGGAACGCTTCGCGGCCTCGGTGGCCTTCACCCGCCCCGCCCCGCTGATCGCCGAGCTTCCCGAGGTCGCGGACCAGGCGCGTCCTCGGGTCGCCGACCCGTCCGCTCCGGCGGGCGGTGAGCTGGCGCTGCGGCTGCGGGGGCGCCCGGCCGCCGAGCAGGACCGGATGCTGCTGGACATGGTGCTGTCGCAGGTCGCGGCCGTGCTCGGGCACGCCACCCCGGCGACCATCGACCCGGCGCGGGCGTTCAAGGAGCTCGGTTTCGACTCGCTGACCGCCGTCTCGTTCCGCAACCGGCTCGCCACCGCCACCGCCCTGCGGCTGCCCACCACGCTGATCTTCGACCACCCGACGCCCGCCGCGCTCGCGGCCTTCCTGCGCGGGCAGGTGCTCGGCGTGACGGCCGACGAGGCCGGGCACACCGACGCGGCTCTCGCACCGCTGGGTGCCGGTGACGACCCGATCGTGATCGTGGGCATGGGCTGCCGCTTCCCGGGCGGCGCCGCCTCGCCCGAAGAGCTGTGGGACCTGCTGTCCACGGCCCGTGACGGGCTCTCGCCCTTCCCCGTGGACCGGGGCTGGGACGTCGACGGGCTGTTCCACCCCGACCCGGCCCACTCGGGGACGTCGTACGTCCGTGTCGGCGGATTCCTGCACGACGCGGCGGAGTTCGACGCGGAGCTGTTCGGGATCTCGCCGCGTGAGGCCCTGGCGATGGATCCGCAGCAGCGGCTGCTGCTGGAGACCGCGTGGGAGGCGCTGGAGCGGGCGGGCGTCGACCCGCTGTCGCTGCGCGGCTCGGCCACCGGGGTGTTCGCCGGGACCAACGGCCAGGATTACCAGCACACCGCGCGGGGCCCGGCCGCGGACGTCGAGGGATACGTGACCACCGGGTCCGCGGCCAGTGTCCTGTCCGGTCGAGTCTCCTACGCACTGGGCCTGGAAGGTCCCGCGGTCACGGTGGACACCGCCTGCTCGTCGGCGCTGGTGGCCCTGCACCTGGCCGCCCAGGCGCTGCGGGCGGGCGAGTGCCGGATGGCCCTGGCCGCCGGCGCCACCGTCATGGCGACACCGGACCTCTTCGTGGACTTCTCCCGGCAGCGCGCGCTGGCGGCGGACGGCCGCTGCAAGGCGTTCGCGGAGGGCGCGGACGGCACCGGCTGGTCCGAGGGCGCCGGGGTGCTCGTGCTGGAGCGTCTCTCCGACGCCCAGCGCCTCGGTCACCCGGTGCTGGCGGTGGTGCGCGGCAGCGCGGTCAACCAGGACGGTGCGTCGAACGGGCTGACGGCGCCGAACGGCCCGTCGCAGCAGCGGGTGATCCGCCAGGCCCTCGCCGCGGCCAGGCTGTCGCCCGCCGACGTGGACGCGGTGGAGGCGCACGGCACCGGCACGAGCCTCGGCGACCCGATCGAGGCGCAGGCCCTCCTGGCCACGTACGGTCAGGGCCGTGACGGCGGTGAGCCGTTGTGGCTGGGCTCGGTGAAATCGAACCTCGGCCACACCCAGGCCGCCGCCGGAGCCGCCGGACTGATCAAGATGGTCCTGGCGCTACGGGAGCAGCGACTGCCGAAGACGCTGTACGCGGACGAACCCTCCTCCCGCGTGGACTGGGAATCGGGCGCGGTACGGCTGTTGACCGAGGCCCGGGAATGGCCGTCGGGCGACCGTCCGCGCCGGGCCGGAATCTCCTCGTTCGGGATCAGCGGCACCAACGCCCACATCATCCTCGAAGAGGCCCCTCAGGCCGCACCGGCCGCCGTCGAGGAGCCGTCGGCCGAGCTGCCGATCGTGCCCTGGGTGCTGTCGGGTCGCACCGCGCAGGCGGTGCGGGCCCAGGCCGGTCGCCTCGCGGCTCTCCTCGACGCCGGGGACGGCTCCCCGCTCGACATCGGCTTCTCGCTGGGCACCACCCGCGCCACACTGGAACACCGCGCCGTGGTCCTGGGCGGCGACCTCGACGCCCTGCGCTCCGGCGTCACCGCGCTCGCCGACGGCGATGACACGGCCATGTCCGGCGTCGCCGGCGAAGGCCGTACGGGCTGGATGTTCACCGGCCAGGGCAGCCAGCGCGCGGGCATGGGCCGCGAGCTGTACGCCCAGTTCCCGGTATTCGCAAGGGCCCTCGACGAGGTCTGCGCCCAGCTGGACGCCGCGTTGCGCGGCGAGCCGGGCTTCGAGGTGCCGGTGCGGGACGTGCTCTTCGCGCCGGAGGGTTCGTACGAGGCCGGGCTGCTGGACGGCACGGGCTACGCGCAGACCGGGCTGTTCGCGGTCCAGACGGCGCTGGTCGAGCTGCTGCGCTCGTGGGGCATGAGCCCGGATGTGGTGTTCGGCCACTCGGTCGGTGAGTTCGTCGCCGCGTACACCGCGGGTGTCTTCGAACTGGCCGATGCGGCCCGGCTGGTCGCGGGCCGCGCACGGCTGATGCAGGCGCTGCCCACGGGGGGTGCGATGGCCGCCATCGAAGCCACCGAGGCCGAGGCCGTCGAGGTCCTGGGCACACTCCTGGACGGCGAGCGGCTGGCGATCGCGGCGGTCAACGGCCCGGACGCCGTGGTGATCTCCGGGGACGAGGCCGTGGTCGAGCAGGCCATGGCGAGCGCGCGGGAGCAGGACCGCCGGGTGTCGCGACTGCGGGTGAGCCATGCGTTCCACTCGCCGCTCATGGAGCCGATGCTGGCGGAGTTCGCCGAGATCGCGGCCACCATCGATTACCGGCAGCCGACGCTTCCCGCGATCAGCACGGTCACCGGAGACCTGGTCGGCGGGGAGGACTGGGTCACCCCGGAGTACTGGGTGCACCAGGTGCGCCGCCCGGTGCGCTTCCACGACGCCGTCGTGACGGCGACCGCGGAACGTGCCGCGACCCGCCTGCTGGAGCTCGGCCCCGCCCCGGTGCTCAGCGCGCTCGCGCAGTCCGCCGCGGGCAGCACGGTGGCCGTATCGGCGCTGCGCGAGGGACGGGCCGAAGCCGAGACCGTGTTCGCGGCCGTGGCCCAGATGTTCGTACGGGGCGCGGACGTCGACTGGCCCGGCGTGTTCGCCGGGACCGGTGCGCGGCGGGTGGACCTGCCGACGTACGCCTTCCAACGCCGTCGGTTCTGGCTGCGGGACCAGGCGACCGAGCAGCCGGAACGCGCCGTTGGCGGCGGCGCCGAAGGGATCGGGACCGAGTTCTGGAACCTGGTCGAGCGGGGCGATGCCGATGCGCTGGCCGGGCGGCTCGGCGTCGAGTCGGCCGCGCCGCTCGACGCGGTGCTGCCGATGCTGTCGGACTGGCGCCGGCGGCAGCGGGAGCGGTCCGAGCTGGCGGACTGGCGGTACCGGATCACGTGGAAGCCGGTGACCCTCCCGAACACGGGTCGGCTGTCGGGCACGTGGCTGGTGGCCGTGCCGGAGGCGGACGAGGCGCGGGCCGAGCCGTGCGTGCGGGCACTGCGTGCGGGCGGCGCGAAGGTGCGCGTCCTGCCGGTCGCCGCCACGGACACCGCCGACACGCTGGCCGATCGCCTTCGTACCACCGCCGACGGCGCCGCGGCGGGGATCGTGTCCCTCCTCGCCGAGGGCGCCGACGAACCGTCCACCGTGACCGCGACGACACTGACGCTGATTCACGCGCTCGGGGACACCGACCTCCCGGTGTGGTGCGTGACCCGCTCGGCGGTCTCGGTCGGGTCGGGCGAGCACCTGGCGAATCCGGCGCAGGCTCAGCTGTGGGGCTTCGGCCGTACGGTGGCGTTGGAGCAGCCGCGGCGCTGGGGCGGCCTGGTGGACGTGCCGGAGAACGCCGACGAGAAAGCGTGGACCCGCCTGGTGTCCGTGCTCGCTGCCGCCCACGGCGACGGCGAGGACCAGCTCGCGGTGCGGCCCTCGGGCGTGTTCGCGGCCCGCGTGGTCCGCGACCGGGCGGGGGCCCCGGACGGCGAAGGCTGGCGGCCGCGCGGCACCGTGCTCATCACCGGCGGAACCGGCGCCCTGGGCGGGCATGTCGGTCGCTGGCTGGCTTCGCGCGGTGCGGAGCACCTGGTGCTGGTCTCCCGCCGGGGGGCTCGGGCCCCGGGCGCGAAGGAGCTGTGCGAAGAGCTGACCGCACTCGGTGCGCGGGTCACCGTCACCGACTGCGACATCACCGACCGCCAAGCCCTCGCCGCCGTGCTCGACGGCGTACCCGAAGACGCGCCGCTGACCGGCGTGGTGCACACCGCGGGTGTACTGGACGACGGACTGGCCACGGATCTGACGCCGGAGCGGCTGGCCGGGGTGCTGGCCGCGAAGGCGGGTGCGGCGCGGCATCTGCACGAGCTGACCGCGGAGCTGGAGCTGGACGCCTTCGTGCTGTTCTCCTCCATCGCGGGAGCGCTCGGCAACGCGGGTCAGTCGGCCTACGCCGCGGGCAACACCTACCTCGACGCGCTCGCGCAGCACCGGCGCGGCCTGGGACTCCCCGCCACCTCGGTGGCCTGGGGCCCCTGGGGCGAGTCCGGGATGGTGACGGACGGGGGCGTGGAGGAGTACCTGCGGCGGCGCGGCCTCAAGGCGCTTCCGCCGCGGCGCGCGATGGCGGCCTTGCAGCAGGCCATGGCCGAAGGCCGCGTGTGCGCGATGCTGGCCGATGTGGACTGGCAGCGCTTCGCGCCCTCGTTCACCTCCTCCCGGCCCAGCGCCCTGATCGGCGATCTCCCCGAGGCCGCCGCAGCGCGCGCGGCCGACAGCCCGGCTCACGCCGCTCCGGCCGACGGCGAACTGGCGCGCCGACTGAGCGGGCTGTCCGCGCAGGAACAGGGCCGCCTCCTGCTGGACCTGGTGCGGTCCCACGCCGCGGCGGTGCTGGGGCACGCCTCACCCACCGCGATCGCCCCGGAGCGCCCGTTCAAGGACCTCGGTTTCGACTCGCTGACGGCGGTGGACCTGCGCAACCGCCTGGGTGGTGCGACCGCCCTGTCGCTCCCGACCACGCTGATCTTCGACTACCCCACGCCCGCCGCCCTCACGGCCTTCCTGCGCGGGCAGTTGCTGGGTGGGTCGGCGGACCGGGACGGCACTCCAGCGGCGACGGCCTCGGTCGCCGACGAGCCGATCGCGATCGTGGGCATGGGCTGCCGCTTCCCGGGCGGGGTCGCCTCGCCGGAAGCGCTGTGGGACCTGGTGACCTCGGGCGGCGAGCGGATGTCCCCGTTCCCCGACGATCGCGGCTGGGACGTACCGGGGCTGCTCGACGCCACCAGCGCGGCGATGGGCACCGAGTACGCCGGGGTCGGCGGATTCGTGCCGGACGTGGCCGACTTCGACGCGGAGCTGTTCGGGATCTCGCCGCGTGAGGCCCTGGCCATGGATCCGCAGCAGCGGCTGCTGCTGGAGACCGCATGGGAGGCGCTGGAGCGGGCGGGCATCGGTCCGCTGTCGCTGCGCGGGTCGTCGACCGGTGTCTTCGCGGGGATCTCGGCCAACGGGTACGGCGGCTTCGCCCACGAGGACGGCGGCGAATCCGCCGGCTACCTCCAGACCGGCAGCACTCCGAGCGTGGCCTCGGGCCGCCTGTCGTACGTGCTCGGCCTGGAGGGCCCGGCGGTGTCGGTCGACACCGCGTGCTCGTCGTCCCTGGTCTCGCTGCACCTGGCCTGCCAGGCGCTGCGGGCGGGGGAGTGCGACACGGCCCTGGCAGGTGGCGTCACGGTGATGGCCACGCCCGCCACGTTCGTCGAGTTCTCCCGGCAGCGCGGCCTGGCCGCCGACGGCCGGTGCAAGTCCTTCGCCGAGGCGGCGGATGGCACCGGCTGGGCCGAGGGT
>NZ_JAIWIH010000060.1:0-29729 GCF_052851135.1 Streptomyces sp. BRA346
GTAGGTGTCGATGATGATCTTGCGGCCGGTGAGCCCGGCGTCACCCATCGGGCCGCCGATCTCGAAGCGGCCGGTCGGGTTGACCAGCAGCCGGTAGCCCTCGGTGTCCAGCTTGATGCCGCAGTCGGCGAGTTCCCGCAGGACCGGCTCGACCACGAAGACGCGGATGTCCGGCGTCAGCAGGGCGTCGAGGTCGACGTCGGGCGCGTGCTGCGAGGAGACGACGACGGTGTCCAGGCGGACCGCCTTGTGGCCGTCGTACTCGATGGTGACCTGGGTCTTGCCGTCCGGGCGCAGATACGGCATGGTCCCGTTCTTCCGCACCTCGGACAGCCGACGGGAGAGCCGGTGCGCCAGGTTGATCGGCAGCGGCATCAGCTCGGGCGTCTCGTCGCACGCGTAGCCGAACATCAGGCCCTGGTCGCCCGCGCCCTGCCTGTCCAGCTCGTCCCCCGCGTCACCGTCGGTGGCACCCTCGACCCGCAGCTCATAGGCGGAGTCGACGCCCTGGGCGATGTCGGGCGACTGCGAGCCGATGGACACCGAGACACCGCAGGAGGAACCGTCGAAGCCCTTGTCCGACGAGTCGTAGCCGATGTCGAGGATCGCGTTGCGGACGAGCGTCGCGATCGGGGCGTACGCCGTGGTGGTCACCTCACCCGCGACATGGACCAGGCCGGTGGTGATCAGGGTCTCGACGGCGACCCGGGAGGCCGGGTCCTCCTTCAGGAGCGCGTCGAGGATGGTGTCGCTGATCCGGTCAGCGATCTTGTCGGGGTGACCCTCGGTCACGGACTCCGAGGTGAACAGGCGCAGTGCCATGGTGAGTTCCTCCGCTGAGGTGATACGGACGAGTGGGGTGGGGTGAGCGGGCGCGGGTCAGCGCTTGAGCGCGCGGTCCACCAACGGCCCCGCCGCGCCCGTGTAGTGGGCCGGGTCGAGCAGGTCGCGCAGGTCCTCGGCGCCCAGGTGGGCGGCCACGTCGGGGAGCGCCGCGAGCACCTCGGCGAGCGGGAGCCCGTCCCGCTCGGCCTCCGCGGCCGCCTCGGTGAGCAGATGCTTCGCCCGGGCCTTGCCCAGCCGGGGCGCCAGTACGGCCGCGACCCGCTCGGACGCCACCCGGGCGCCGGTCAGATGGGCGTTGTCCCGCATCCGCTCGGGGCGGACGGCCAGGCCCTCCGCGAGTTCGACGGCGGTGTGGGCCGCCCCGCCGACCAGGCGCAGGCACTCGCGCAGCAGCAGCCACTCGGCGTGCCAGCCCCCGGCGGACCGCTCGTCCTCCGACAGCAGACTCTGCGTCAGCCCCGTGGCCAGCACGGGGACCTGGAGGGCGGCGCTGCGCATCAGGGTGGAGAGCACCGGGTTGCGCTTGTGCGGCATGGCCGAGGAGCTGCCGCGCCCGGGGGCGGCCGGTTCAGTGACCTCCTGGACCTCGGTCCGGGTCATCGACTGCACATCCACGGCGATCTTGCCGAGCGACCCCGCCGTGAAGGACAGCACGGCGCCGAGGTCGGCGAGCGGCGTACGGAGCGCATGCCACGGCAGCAGGGGCCGGGCGAGCCCGGTCTCCTCGGCGAACGCGGCGCCCAGCCGGTCGAGGTACTCCTCGGCGCCGGACTCCCCCTGCGGCCCGTCGTCCAGCGCCGCGTAGGTGAGGTACCCGGCCAGGGTGCCCGCGGCGCCGCCGAGCGAGACCGGCAGGCCCCCGTCGAGCAGGCGGTCGATCCGTGCGACGGCGTCCAGCAGCAGATGGCGCCACCCGGCCGCCTTGAGCCCGAAGGTCGTGGGGACGGCGTGCAGGGCGAGGGTCCGGCCGACCATGAGCGTGTCGCGGTGATCCGCGGCGAGCACGGCCAGCGCGGCGCACGTCCGGTCCAGGTCGGCCCGTATCCGGCGCAGGGCGCGGGCGGCCACCAGCATGGCCCCGGTGTCGAAGACGTCCTGGCTGGTGGAGCCGCGGTGGACGTACTCGGCCGCCGCGGGGGCCGTCGCCGCCACCGCCCGGGTCAGCACCTGGACGAGGCCGACGACGGGGTTCGCCGTCTCGCGGGCGACGAGGGCCAGCGCCCGCGGGTCGAACCGGTCCGCGCGGGCCTGCGCCGTGATGGCGGCCGCGGCCTCCGCCGGGACGGTGCCGAGCCGGGCCTGGGCCCGGGCCAGGGCCGCCTCGGCGTCGAGCATCGCCTGGAGCCAGGCCTCGTCCGCCACGTCCGCCTCGACGGGGGTGCCCGCCCGTACGGGTGAGAGCAGCCCGGTGTCCCGGCCGCCGTCGAACGTCGCGGTCATGCGGTCGCCTCCTTCTGGCCGCCGTGCAGCCCGTCGTGGCCCCCCTGCGGCGCCCCGCCCCGCACCACGTGGAGGGGAGAATCCGCGGCCCGGATGCTCAGCACGGCGCGCGCGATGGCGTCCGAGTCGCCGAGCGTCACGGAGTTGACGCCGGGCCGGATCCCGGCCGCGGTCACCCAGTGCACGGCCTCGGTGGGGACCCCGTAGGCGAACCGGCGCGGATGGGGGCTGCCGTGGACGTCGACGGTCCGGTACGGCCGCTCGGTGACCGCGAGTCCGCCCGTCCGGTAGGTCGTCCCGCAGGTGCCCGGGATGTCGTACGGGCGGCACTGCCCCGTGGTGAGCAGATGGCGCAGCAAGGGGTCGGCGGTGCGGCGCAGGTCCGGCTCGGGCAGCCGGGCCTCGATGAGGACGCTCGCCCGGATCCGCCCGCCCCGTACGGTGTCCGACCCGGCGACGAAGGACGGGAGGGCCTCGTCGACGGTGAGCTGGAGGCCGGGCCCGAGGATGCGGACCACGCCCGCCTCGATGAGGGCGACGAGTTCCTCGATGCGCGAGGCCGGGGGCCCGATCGAGAGGAAGGCGTTGAGCGGGGTGTACCAGGCCGTCAGCTCGTCGCGGTACGAGTTGCCCTCCAGGCCGCCGTGGTCGACGGCGAGCCGGATCTCGTTGCGGAGGTCGCGCAGCACGTCCAGGGCCGCCTTGAGCGGACCGCTCACATTGCCCGCGCGGGCGGCGCGCACGTCCTCTCCGAGGTAGTCCAGCAGCCACTGCCGGAACGCGGCCGGGCTGGGGTACGTCCGGTTGCCGTGCGGACGGGCGAGGGCGTCCCAGCTCCAGTGGTCGTCCGGCGCGAAGCCGAACGCGTCCAGCAGGCGGCGCTCCGCCTCGCCCGCCGGGGCGGCCAGATACCGCTCGGTGAACGCCTCGCGGTCGGCGGCGCGGCCCCGTACCTCCAGCAGGGTGCCGTAGTAGACGCTCTCGACCTCCTTGGCGATCAGCGGCCACAGGTCGGTCCCGAAGTGCACCCGCTCGCCGTCGACGGCCCGCCGCCGCAGCCCGGCGATCGTCTCGGGGGTGAGCAGCCGCGGCGTGTACCGCCCGTGGGCGCCCTTCTCGTTCTCCCCGCGGGCGTGGTACGGAATGCCCCTCCGGGACCCCGCGTAGATCTTGGGCTCCCGGCCGGAGGGCTCGTAGACGAGGCGTCCGTCCTCGGTCCGGAAGGTGCCGCCCCGGCCGGCGGTGAGCAGGGCCATGTGGTCGAAGAAGTTCAGCCCGAGGCCGCGCAGCAGCACGGTCTGTCCCGGCTCGATGCCGCCGAGGTCCACATCGGCGGGGTTGGCGGGCGGGATGTAGAGCAGGCCGTGCTCGGCGGCGGCCCGGGCGAGTTCTTCTTCGTGGGGCGCGGGCAGGGCGGGGACGTGCCCCTGGGCGAGGACGACCGTGTCCAGATCGGTCAGCCGGACGCCGTTGTCGAGGGTGAGGGTCTGCGGACCGTCGGCGAGCGGTCCGCTGTTGTCCAGGCCGACGGCCTGGGCCTGGTGGACCGTGACGGTGACGTGGCGCGGGGCGTCGGCCACCACCCGGCGGAAGACGCTGTTCAGGTAGACGCCGTAGAAGGCCCGGGTGGGGTACGCGTCGGGGCCGAGCCGACGGGCCTCGGCCAGCGTGCGGTCGTCGGCGCCGTCCCCGTCGGCGTTCCGGCCGAGTTCCCTGGCCCACTCGTAGAGACTGGGGCCCGGTTCCACCGGACCGTCCATCTCCACGCTGTCGTCGGTGAACAGGGTGATCTGCGAGGCGACCGTGTTCATCAGCAGCTGGTCGGACTGGCTGGTGCGCCAGACCCGTCCGGCGCCCACCGGGAAGGGGTCCACGACGTGCACGGACACCTCGCGGTGCGAGCCGGACTTGCGCTCGTTGGCGCAGATCCGCTCCAGCACCGACAGCCCGCGGGGTCCGACGCCGACGATTCCGACCTTCAGTTCGTCCCGGCGCGTGCCATGTCGGTTCATGCGGGATCCCCGTCACGCGCCGCGCCTGCCGCCCGCTGTCCCGTCACCCGGGCCACGAGGTCGCCGGGGTCGGTGGGCAGGGCGTTGCCGCGCCAGGCGACGTGCTGGTCGGGGCGGATGAGCACGAGGTCGCGCTCGTAGAGGTCGCGGACGACCGGGTCCTCGACGTCCAGGGTGCGCAGGGGCATACCGGCGGCCTGGGCGGCGGCCTCCAGCCCCTTGACGGGCGGCGGTTCGGGGCCGAGCCGGAGCACGGTGTAGTAGGGGCCGAAGCGGTCGAAGAGCGAGCTGCCGGGGCCGCGCCAGTCGTCGAGCCATACGTGCGGGGCGCGTCCGCCGGGGATGGCGGTGGGCGTGTAGGTGCCCATGGAGTCGCTCGGCGGCTCCTCGTCGGTATCGATGAGCGGGGAGCCGTCGTACCGGGCGCCGAGCTGCACGCCGATGGAGTGGGTGCGCTCCCCGTAGGAGCGAACGAGCGCGCCGACCCGGGCCCGCGCCGTCGCGCCCTCCGGCGAGTCGTCCTCCATGACGCCGGGGCGCTCGATGTCGGCGAGGCCGGTGTTGAGTTCGCGGGCGGCGGCGGTGTTGCGCAGGGCGATCGGCCGCCGCTCGCTCTCGTACGAGCGGAGCAGCCCGGGGCCGCCCCAGCCCTGGAGCGTCCCGGCCAGCTTCCAGGCGAGGTTGGCGGCGTCGTCCACTCCGGTGTTCATGCCGAAACCGCCGTTGGGGGTGAACAGGTGGGCCGCGTCGCCCGCGAGGAACACCCGGCCCACGGTGAACCGCTCGGCGACCAGGGCGGCGCCCGGGGTCCACGGGCGGTGGCTGAGCACCTCGACGGGCAGCTCGGTGCCCGCCGCGCGCCGTACCAGCGAGGACAGTTCCGCGGCGTTGGTGGTGTCCGGGTCGACGGAGCTGGTGAGCAGGAAGAACTCGTCGCGGCCGTTGAGCGCGATGAGGTTCATGACCAGGTCGGGGTTGAGCGACCAGTAGCTCCAGGCCCGCCGGCCGGTGAACACGTCCGAGTGGAAGGTCGGCAGCCGCAGATGGGCGGCGGTGGCGCGGCGCCCCAGGATTTCCTGTTCCAGCGATCCGGGTCCCTCGTAGTGCACGCCCAGGGTGCGGCGCACGAAGCTGCGGCCGCCGTCGCAGCCCACCGCGTACGGCGCCTTCCAGGTCTCCCGGCCCCCGCCGGAGACGCTCTCGGCCTCCAGGGTGACGCCGGTGGCGTTCTGCTTGAGGCCGGTCACCCGCCAGCCGAAGCGGAAGGTGATGTTGGGGCGGGTCATGACGTGTTCGAAGAGGAACTTCTCGACGTACATCTGGTTGGCGCGGTGCACCGGCTCGGGCGTCTGGTCGGTGCGGGGCGTACCGGCGAGCGCCCGCATCCGCTCCCCCGGCGAGGGCAGCGTCAGCCGGGACAGTTCGAAGCCGCTGTAGCGGGTGAAGTAGGCGATGTCGAGGGTGTGGTCGGCGGGCGGGCCCAGCCGTCGGATCTGGCCGGAGATGCCCAGGCGCCGGTAGTGCTCCATGGTGCGGGCGTTGTGGGTGTTGCCGCGGGGCTTGTCCTCCATGGTGGGCTCGGCGTTGAACAGGACCGACTCGATGCCGTAGCGGTCGAGGAAGAGCGCGAGCATGATGCCCACCGGGCCGGCGCCCACGATGGCGACGGGAGTGCGCTGGACGTCGGTCATGTCAGCGGTCCCCCTCGGCACCGGGCGAGGCAGTGGCGGATACGGCGCGCCCCAGGGCCACATCGAGCCCCCGGCGCAGTTCCCGCACCGGGTCCGGGGACGCCGAGCTCAGCCGCAGGGCGACGAACCCGTCGGGCCTGACCAGGACGGCCCCGTCCTCGCCGTGGCCGCGCAGCGCGGCCCAGACGCCGTCGGGGTCGGCCACCTCGTGGTCCGGGCCGACGGCATGGGCGGTGACGGCCGGGCCGTGGTGGGCGGAGACCTCGGCCGCGGCGCGCACCCAGCTCTCGCCCCGCGCACCGGCCAGGAGCAGGAACGCCCCGTGGTCGATGAGGTCGTGGGTCGCCGTCCGCTCCCCGCCGCGCCGCAGCCAGGCGTGCGGCATCCTGCTGCCGGGGCGGCAGGACTGGACGTAGTCGAGGCCGAGCGGATCCGGCTCGGGCCGCTCGGTGCCGTCGCCGGTGACGAACCCGGCGTCGGCGTAGTCGTAGCCCATCTCCAGGCCCAGGTGGGCGGTGGTGATCCGATTGGTCTCGAAGTACTCGGCGAGGACCGCGCGCCGGGTCCGCCCGTCGGGCGTGTCGGAGAACAGGGCGGTCATCTGGGCCCGGTTCCACTCGGGGCGGGCCCCCGGGACCACGCCGGTGCCCGCGGTGAAGGCGATCTGGTTGAACAGCGAGAACAGCGCCCGCTCGACGACGCGTTCGGCGACCGGGCGCCGCTCGGCCTCGTAGCTGTCGAGCAGCGCGGGCGCGGCGTCGCCGGAGAGCACCCGGGCCAGCTTCCAGGCCAGGTTGTGGGAGTCCTGGACGCCGGTGTTGAGGCCGAGCGCGCCGGACGGCGGATGACGGTGGGCGGCGTCACCGACCAGGAAGACGCGACCGGCGCGGAAGTGCTCGGCGACCGTGCCCTCCACGGGCCAGCGGCTGATGCTCTGCACCTCCATCGGGTGGTCCTGCGGGAGCTTCAGCGTCCGGCGGACCATCTTGACGACCGTCTCGTCGTCCAGCTCCGCCGCCTCCCGCGTGCCGGGCGGCCGGGAGAACATCAGCGTCCACTCCTCGGAGTGGCGTCCCCACTGCTTGGGGCCCATGGGCACGACGCCGCAGTGCTCCAGGCTGCCGTCGTCGGCGAGGCTGGAGACGCGGTTGACCACCGTGTCGTCGAAGGGGATGAACTCGGAGAAGTCGGCCCGTATGTGAAGGTTGATCCACTCCAGGAAGGTGGGGGTGCCCAGCATGCGGATGCCGAGCCGCTTGCTCACCGAGCGGCCGCCGTCGGCGGCGATCAGATATCCGGCCCGGACGCGGTAGGTACGGTCCGCGTCGCGGTCCAGGATCGTCGCGGTGACGCTGTCCCCGTGGTCCTCGAACTCCACCATCTCGTGTCCGAAGCGGATGCCGCCGGGGTTGCGCTCCTCGGCATGGCGGCGGATCAGCGGCTCCAGCCAGCGCTGGCCGAGGTTCGCGTGCGGGTACGCGGACGCCTCGGCGTACCGCTCGGCCAGGGCGCCGCCGCCGTAGGCATCGGCGCGGTGGAGCACCTTGCGGTCGTACGGCTCGTCGCCGCCGAGGCTGGTCAGCCAGGCCATGGCGCCGCAGTTGGCGGGCGGGGAGCCCTCGGCGTAGATGTCCCGGGCCAGTCCGTGGTGGCCGAAGATCTCCATGGTGCGGGCGTTGAGGATGTGCGCCTTGGGCTGGATCGACGTCGTCGCGTGGCGCTCGACGAGCAATGAGCCGACGCCGAGGTCGGAGAGGACGACGGATGCCGTCAGGCCCGCGCCGCCGCCGCCGATGATCAGCACGGGGACGTCCAGGACCCGGGGGTCGTCGCTCGGTCGGGTTGGGGGTGAGAGGTTCATCGAGTGCCTCGTATTCGCCTTCTCGTGAGTCGTCGGCGTCGGGAGTCCCCGGCGCGGCGCCTAGGCGGCGGCCGCGACCAGCAACGTGGTTTCGAGGGCCAGCGGGTGGACGGATTCCAGGCGCAGCCCGGCCGCGGTGAGGACGTCGCGGTAACCGTCCAGGGTCCGCCCGCGCCCTCCCGCGGCCATGAGGAGATGCAGGTCGTACAGGAGCGGAAGCAGCTCCGGGGCGCCTTCCTCGGGGATGACCCGCTCCACGACGAGCAGGCGGCCGTCCTCGGGCAGCGCCTTGCGGATGTTGGACAGGAGGGTCACGGACCGGTCGTCGTCCCAGTCCTGGAGCACCCGGGAGAGGAGGTACGCGTCGGCGCCCTCGGGAACCGAGGCGAAGATGTCCCCCTCGACGGCCTCGTAGCGGTCGGGGCCCACGGAGGCGTCCAGGTGGGCGTGGGCGACGGGGATCATGTGCGGCAGGTCGAGGAGCACCCCGTGCAGATGCGGATGGGCCCGCAGGACCATCGAGAGGAACTGGCCGCTGCCGCCCGCGACGTCCATCACCGTGGTGCAGCGGGAGAAGTCGAAGGCGTCCAGGACGTCGGGGAAGAAGACATTGCCCGCGTTCATGGCGCGCTGGAACTTGGCGCCCGCGCCGGGCGCGCTCGCCAGATACGCGTGGATGGAGGTGCCGAGGGCGTGTTCGAAGCCGGAGGATCCGGTGCGGACGGCGGGCACCACCGCTCCCCACGCGGTGTGGAACTCCTCGCCGTAGAGCTGGATCATGTCGCGCATCGACGCGTCGCTGTCGGCGCGGAGCACCTCGCTCACCGGCGTCAGCGCGTAGCCCTGGTCCGGCGAGCGGTCGAAGACGCCCATGGCCAGCAGCAGCCGCATCAGCCGGGTGATGCCGTCCGGGCCCGAGCCGGTGGCCGTGGCCAGGGCCGTGTCGGTGGTGTGCCCGGCGGCGATGTGGTCGGGGATCTCCAGGGCGACCGCGGCGTAGAGCGCCTGTGACTGCCAGGAGCCGGTGATGATGTCGACTACTTGGCGCGCGGCGTGTCCGTCGTGCATGACTGGCCCTTCTGATCGGGTGGATCGGGTGGGGCGGTGGTGAGGCCGCCGGGCGGCGTACGCGGGCTGGGGCGGCGTACGGCGGCTTGGCGGCGTACGGCGGATGAGCGGCGTACGGCGGATGAGCGGCGTACGGCTGCGCCGGTCAGTTCGCCCGCGGCGCGGCCCCCTGGGCGGTGTCGTGCAGCAGGGTGCGGTGGCGCTCGCGGAGCTGCCGCTTGAGCACCTTGCCGGTGACGCCCACGGGCAGTTCGTCGCGGTCGGCGGCGATGAGCAGCGCGCGCAGCAACGGCATCCGCTTGCGGGCGAGTTCGGCGTTGACCGCCTCCAGCAGGGCGTCGGAGGAGCGCTCCGGGCCATGGCCGCCGCTGTCACGGTTGTCGCTGTCGTCGCGGTCGTCGCGGTCGTCGCGGAAGAGCACGATACCGATGGGGGCCGCCTTCCCCGGGGCCTCCGGGTCCTCGACGCCCACCACCGCGGCGTCGAGCGCCTGAGTGGTCAGCAGCAGGACCTCCTCGAGGGGGAGGCTGTGCACGGCCCCGTCGGCCGCGTGGATCACATCGGGCGTGCGGTCGAGGTGGAAGAAGCGGCCCTGCTCGTCGCGCCGGACGATGTCGCCGGTGAGGAAGTAGCCGCTGAGCAGGGAGTCCTGGCTGAGCTGGGGGTCGTCCCAGTAGCCGGGGGTGACGCTGGGGGTGCGGACGCCGAGCATCCCGGCCTGCCCGTCGGGCAGTTCGTTCCCCGCTTCGTCGAGCACGGCGGCCTTGCGGACCACCCCGGCCGGGCGGCCGATGAGCCGTCCGTACTCGGTCGACTCGGGGACGTACACCTGCCGGAAGAGCACCATGCCCATCTCGGAGGAGCCCAGGCCGTCGTTGTACTGGGAGCCGGTCTTGCCGGGGCGGGAGCCGAGGCCCATCAGCGGCCTGATGTGCCGCTCGTGCGAGGCGTCGCCCATGCCGTTCCACGAGTGGATGTTCCGGGCGGCGCGGGGGTCGATGTCCGCGACGTCGATCTCCGCGAGGGTCAGCGGGAAGCCGAGGACGAAGGTGGGGTGGAACTGGTTGATCGCCTGGGCCACGGACCGTCCGTTCGGATCGTCCAGGATCAGGGTGGGGATGCCCAGCAGCAGCGCCATGCTCAAGTAGCTGATGCCCGACGAGTGGCTGTGCGGGAGGGCGGTCAGCATGCGGTCGGTACGCAGGGACGGGAAGCTCCACAGCCGCTCGCGCTTGCCGACGAAGAACCCGCGGTGGCTGAAGATCGGTGCCTTGGGGCGGCCGGTGGTCCCGGAGGAGTGGGAGACCATCACCAGGTCGTCGGGACCGTGACGGTAGGGGAACCCGGGCAGCGGGGCGGGCGGCAGCGGGGCGGTCTCGTCCAGCTGCCGGATGTCCTGGAGCAGAGGGGTCCGGGCGGTGGGGATGCCCTGCTGCGACCACGCCTCGGTGCAGCCGTCGAGCAGGTCCTTGTCACCGACGAGGACCGTCGTCTGGGTGCGCTGGAAGTAGTCGGCCGCGGTCGGCGACGCCATCTTGGGGTTGCAGTGCACGGCGGCGGCGCCGAGGCTGTTGATCGCTATGTGGTGGAGCAGTCCGGCCAGCCCGTCGCGGGTGTAGACACCGACGTGGGAGGAGGGCCGCACCCCGTGGTCGCGGTACCAGGTGGCGTACCGGATGACGGTGATGCGCATGTCGTTCAGGGAGATGCCGGTCGGCTCGGTCTCCGCCCAGCCGGGGGCGGTGACATCCGGGTGATAGAGGAGTGGCCGGTCCCGGTCCTTGGCGATCGACCAGGCGCGCCAGAAGAAGTTGCCCGCGCCGAGCCCGCGATCGGCGTGCAGCCGCAGTCGCTGGGCCGCCGACCGTTGAGTGCCGAAGATTAACATCACCAATCCTCTTTCACCGTGTCTGGACGGATGGTTCGCTCGGTGTCTCGCGAAGTGCTCTTCTGAGGCGCTCGCTCATGGCCGTGACGCGGATGTTCAGCGGCAGGTCCCGGCCCAGCCTCGGCGGCTCCGACTGGCGTACGGCGGCGGCGACCCGATCGTCGAACTCCCGTCCGGCGCGGATGAGATGCGCCTTGGGGAAACGCTCCCTCAGCCGTCCGACGAGCGCTGCTTCGCCATCACCGGTGAGCGCGTCACCGGTGAGCCCGTCACCGGTGAGCCCGTCGCCGGTGAGCACGGAGCAGATCCCCTTCTCGGTCTTCGCGACCAGGACGGGGCCGAGGAGGCTCTCCGACAGGGAGAAGCTGATGGCGATGGAGTCCGCGCCGGCACGGAAGTTGGTCGGCGTCATGCCCAGAATCTGCTGGGACACGGCGTAGAAGTTGCCCTGGGAGGTGAAGCCGGACCGGTAGATGGCCTCGGTCACCGTCTCGGCCTCGGAAATCACCCGGCGCAGCCGGTCGGCCCGGCAGGCGGCCACGTAGGCCTGCGGGGTCACTCCCGTCAGCCGCTTGAAGACCCGGTGGAAGTGGAAGCGGCTGAAACCGGCCGCCTCGGCGAGGGTGTCGAGGTTCGGTGTCTCGCCCGCCTCGTGGATCAGCTCGCAGGTCCTGGCGATGGCGGTCACATAGGAGGCGTGTGCGCTGTCCTCACGCGGTCGGCACCGGCGGCACGGCCGGTATCCGGCGCGTTCGGCGGCCTCCGCGTCGGTGAAGAAGACGGTGTTCGCCCGGCGCGCCGGCCGGGAGACGCAGGAGGGCCGGCTGTAGATGCCCGTCGTCCGCACCGAGTAGTAGAAAACTCCGTCTGCCTGCCGGTCACGGCGCAGCACGGCTCTCCACCGCTCGTCGTCATCGACGTAGGACGCCACTGTCCCGTCCAAGACTGATCCTCCGGGATGCACTGTTTCCGTGGTGGGGGTCTTTCGGAGGTGCGCGTGCGGGGAGGTGGTCCCGCGGTCCCGCCGGGGCGGGCCGGTGGCGCCGTTGCGTGTCACCGGCCCGCCCGGGGGTGGCTACTTCTCCAGGCAGAACTCGTTGATCGGGTAGCCGACGTGGCGGTCCTCGACCGGCAGGTAACCGAGCACCTTGTCGCCGGGCTTCAGCTCGGTGCTGTTGAGCACCGTGCCGCCCGGGCCGAGCACCCGGACGTGCCAGTCGTCCTGAAGGATCAGGTTGGCCGTGCGGCCGTCGGGGCCGACCGCGTCGATGGAGAGCAGCGGACGCGTCTCGATCTTGACCCGGCCGACGGTGACCAGGCGGGTCTTGCCGTGGATGTCCACGGCGGTGACCTTGCTGCCCGCCTTCAGCTCGCTCAGGTAGTTGGTGCGCTCGTTCTGGCCGACGGTGTACGAGTGGATGGCACCGGCGTTGACCCGGAACGGGCGGGTGGGCATGTACGGCAGCGGGTGGGTCTCGCTGACGCAGAGGATCATGCCCTTGGAGTGCGAGCCGACAAGGATGCCCTCGTCCTTGCCGAAGTAGGTGGCGGTGTCCACGCAGGCCCGCTCGCCCATGCCGACGTGCGTGGTGGCCGTGACCTCCAGCTCGACCAGCTCGAGGTCGGGTATGCCGCCCTCGGCGGCGGCCTTGAGCGCGGTGACGTCTCCGACCTTCGCGGGGGCCATCAGCACCCCGTCGGAGCCGAGTTCCAGCACACCGAAGATGATCTCGGCTTCCTCCACGTCCTTGGCGATGGTGACGAGGCTGCCGTTGGCACGGGCGGCGGCCGCGATCACGATCTCCAGCGGGATCTTGGTGGGGTCGCGGAAGAGCAGCACGCTCCACTTGTCGACGCGGCCGGACTGGCAGGCGTCCTCCAGCGTCTCGGCGTCGATGATCTCGACGAACCGGCCGAACTCCACATCGGGGTGGGCGAGGGCCAGTTCGGCGGGCTCCCCGTGCTTGGCGGGGTCGACGATGACGACGTCCGCCGCGCCGAAGCTCTCGGGGAGCGTCTGGCCCTGCGGGAAGAGGACCTTCTTCACCGTCGGCGGCAGCTTCTCCAGGTCCGCCGGGTCGGCGGCGAGGATGCCCTCCACCCGGGCGTGAATCGCCTCCTGGACGATGGCGTCCTTCGCGGAACCGACCGAGCGGATGTCGACCCAACTGAGCTTCACAGTGCACCTGCCATTCGCGAGGTTTGGATGGGGACGGGAGAGCCCTGGGGCCCATGAACGATCTCGGCCAGTTCCTGAACCGTCGTGCGGGGAGACGCCGAGTTGAAGACGCGCCGGCCGACGGCGAGTCCGCTGCAACCGACCGCGAGCGCCGAGACCGCGAAGTCCTGGACGCTCTGCGAGGCGTCGCCACCACCCGCGACGATGATGGGGATGGGGGAGCTTTCGACCACCTCGGCCATGCGCTCCGCGGGGGAGGCGAACACGGTCTTGACGATGTCGACGCCGAGGTCGGCGGCGATGCTGACGACGTGCGCCACCAGCGCCGGGTCGGCAGGATCGGTGACCCGCGGACCACGTGGGTAGATCATCGCCAGCAGCGGCATCCCCCAGCGGTCGCAGGCCGCGGCCACCGTGCCCAGGTCGGCCAACTGATCGGCCTCGGTGTCGGAGCCGATGTTGACGTGCACGCTCACCGCGTCCGCCCCGAGGCTGATGGCCTCGTCGACGTCGCCCACGAGCACCTTGGCGTTGACGTCCGGGCCGTGTGCCGTGCTGGCGCTCAGGTGGACGAGCAGCGAGCAGTCCGCGAGGAGCTCGGGGGCGAGCACCCGGGCCCGGCCCTTGTGGACGACGATTCCGTCGGCCCCGCCGTCGACCACGTCACGGACGAGGTCCTGGAAGCCGCTCACCGTCGCGATCGGCCCGTCGGAGACGGAATGATCGAGTGGCACGAAGAGATACCGCTCGTCGCCGTGCCCGGAAAGCCTGGCTAGTCTTAGTGATTTACCCGATGAAGACGTGCTCGGCATCAGACACTCCCTTGTGCTGCCGATGTGTGGGCGTCAGGTCCTTTTGCGGACCATCGTCAATCCGTCGCCGATCGACAGAATGACGGCCTCGACGCGCTCGTCCGCGGCCACATGGGCGTTGAAGGCGTGCATCGTGGCGCCTTCTCCGTCCCGGTCGTCGACGACGGTTCCGAACCAGAAGACGTTGTCGACGAGGATGACGCCGCCGGGACGCATGCGCGGCACCAATTCCTCGTAGTAGGCGATGTAGCTCTGCTTGTCCGCGTCGATGAAGGCCAGGTCCACGACCGGATCGGCCGGCAGGGAACGCAGCGTCTCCAGCGCCGGGCCGAGGCGGAGTTCGATTTTTTCGTCGACACCCGCCTCCTTCCACGCCTCCCTGCCGAGGCTGGTCCATTCCTCGCTCACATCACAGGTGAGGAGATGGCCGTCGACCGGCAGGCCCTTGGCGATGCACAGGGCCGAGTACCCGGTGAAGGTCCCCACCTCGATCGCATTCCGCGCCTGCATGATCTGCGTGAGGAAGGTGAAGAACGTGCCCTGCGGAGTACCGATCTGCATCCGCGCCCGCTCACCGACTCCGGCGGTTCGCTGAATGAGATTCCGCTGCGGCTCATCGACCGGGACGCTGTTTTCGACCATGTACGAATACAAGCGCTCAGATACCGTCGTTGGTCTCATGCCAAGAAGTCTTCCAGAGGCAGCACTAGAGGCCGTCTAATAACTGTCTAGAAAAGTGGAATTAAAGGCTTCGCTTATCTCGGGGCATAAAAAAGGCAGCACAAACCACAGAGTGGTCTGTGCTGCCTTTCCCGGGCCTGCGAGCGGCCGATTCAGCCCGGGATACTCCAGGTCAGAGGTGCCAGGTCAGTTCAGTAGTGCCAGGCCAGGACCTCGTCGGGGAGATCCTCCAGAACCGCGATCTCAGACGGCTTGCGGTTCATGTACTCGGGATTGCACCCCACGTACCCCAGGCGACGGGCGACCGGTGCGAGGATCTCGTAGAGAATGCGCTGCCGCTTCCAGGACGGCTTGACGAACCGCAGCACATCCTGGAACTCCAGGGAGGTCACCGCCCGCTGGAGCAGCTTGGGCATCCCCTCGGCGTTCGTCTTTCCGTCCACCGCGAGGCAGAAGAGCTGACGCATGACCATCTGCTCGAAGCGCGTGCCGTTTCCGATGACCTCGCATATGGCGTAGGTCTTGTCACCCGTCGGGTTCCACCAACGGTGCTCGATTCCCGGCTGGATCAGAATGCTCTGTCCCACCTTGTCGAGCACCGTCTTACGACCGCCCTGGATGACTGCGAGCTTTCCGCGCACGAGGGTGAAGCGTTCATGGCTGATCGGATGAATGTGCTCGCCTGCGGCGAAGCCGCCGGGTTCGACATACAGATCCATCACCGAGCGCTTTCCCCCGGTCTCCGAAGCCGGCGTGCGGACCACGATCCGCTCGCCGCAACGGGGGTTCTCGTAGACCTCTCCAGGGCTGACGTTCACCGGAATCTCTCCTTCGTCCACGACGCTTCTCGCAACGTGACTACAGCCTGCGCGCCAAGGCCCTGGGCACGCACTCACATTCTTGCCCTCGCATTCACCACCACCGTCCGGTCAGACGATGGCAGCCGCTCCCGCCCGGGCGACGTTCAGGTCCTCGTCCCCCATTCCGCCGCTGACGCCGATGGAACCGACCGGAGTGCCGTCGGAAACCAGCGGCAGACCGCCGGAGAACAGCGCCATACCGGGCTGGCTGGCCAGGCTGCTCACCAGGACCGCGTCCTGCTTGATGGCCTCCGCGAATTCATTGGTGGGCGTACGGACGACGAGCGCGGTGCTCGCCTTGTTCTGCGCGACGCTGGTGGCCACGGCGGGGGCACCGTCCATGCGCGCCAGCGCCTGGACGTGGCCGCCGGCGTCGAGGACGACGATCGCCACCCGAGCGCCCAGCTCCTCGGCCTTGCGCAGCGCCGCGGTGATGCCCTGCTGGGCGCCGGCGAGGGTGATCGTGCGGGTCTCGGTGACGGTGGCGCCGAGCTGCTCGACAGTGGTCATGGGTGTGCCTTTCGTGGAACCGGCCGGAGCCGGATGGGACAACAGGGAAGAAAGAAGAGAGCGGACGGCGCGGGAGCCGGGCTCAGGCGGTCGACTCCTCGCTCCGGGCCGCGGCACCGGAGCGGAAGAAGGCGGCCACGAGAGCGGCGACCGCGAGGCTCGCCACCGCACCCACGAGCACCGCCAGGTGCATGCCGTCGAGCGTGTCGGCGATGCTCGCCTCCACGCCCTCGGTCGCGTCGGCGCCGAAGACCGCGACGGCCGCCAGCACCGGGGTGCCCAGCGTGAGGGCGATCTGCTGGCTCATCGTGCTCAGACCGGTCGCCAGCCCCTGCTCCTCATTGGGCAGGCCGGAGGTGGCGATGACCGTGTAGGAGACGAGACCCATCGCGTGGCCGAAGAAGGCGACCGCGACGGCGATGAGGACGATGTAGATCCCGGCGTCGCCCTGGTCCACGGTGAGCAGCCCCAGGAGGCCGAGTCCCTGGACCGTGAGGGCGGTGACGAGGGTGCGCTTGCTGCCGATGGCGCCGATCACCTTGGGGGCGAGGAGGCCACCCGCGATGGCCGCGATGCTGGACCCGCCGAACGCGAGACCCGAGGCGAGCGGCTTGTAGTCGAGCACGTCCTGGAGGTACAGCGTCATCTGGAAGACCACCGCGCTGGGCATGCTGACGACGAGGAGCCCGGCGAAGTTGCCCCAGCGCACGGTGGGCCGCTTGAGCACGCTGACCGGCGCCAGCGGGTTGGAGCTGCGCAGCTCGATGAACCAGAAGGCGACCAGCAGCACCGCGGCGAGGATCAGGCAGCCGATGACGACGGGGTCGCCCCAGCCGCTCTGCTCGGTCGCGGAGATGCCGTAGACCAGGCTGACGAGACCGCCGGTGACCGTGACCGCACCGGGAACGTCGAGGCGGTTGCGGGTCCGCTCACTGCTGTCGCTCAGGACACGCGGGGCGAACGCCAGGATGAGCACCACGACCGGCAGGTTGATCAGGAACGCCCAGCGCCAGCTCAGCAGCTCGGTCAGCACCCCGCCGAGCACCGAACCCAGCGCGAAGCCACCGGTGAGAAGGGTGCCGTTGAGCCCAAGGGCACGCTGGCGGAGGGGGCCTTCGGGGAAGGACGTGGTGAGCAGCGACATCGCGGCGGGTGTCGCCATGGCCGTGGCGAGACCCTGCCCGATGCGGCCGGCCAGGAGCATGCCGGGCGACTGGGCGAGGCCGCCGACCAGCGACGCGACGCCGAGGATGAGCATGCCCACCAGGAAGAGGTTCCGCCGACCGAAGAGGTCGGCGATGCGGCCGAACAGCAGCGTGAAGCCCGCGGCGGGCAGCATGAATCCGGTGACGATCCACTGAAGGGTGCTCAGCTCGAAGCCGAGGTCGGACCCGATGGTCGGCACGGCGATGTTCAGCACGGAGAAGTCGACCGCGAGCATGAACTGGGCACCGAGCAGGAGAACCAGGATCAGCCGGTGCCGGGGCGTCATCCGATCCTCTGCGGGTTTGTCCCGCGCCTCACTAATGGCATCGAGCTCGGTCATGGCTTTCCTCTCCTCTGATGACTCTCGCGTCCGTCGGCTCGCACCGCGCCGCTGTGGCGTCTTGAGGGCCGGACACCGGCCCACGGCGCGGCCCGTGATCGAGCCGACGGGAGGAGAAACACCGTCGAGCGCCGGGGGGTTGCATCGCCGCGGAAGCCCAGTGGCCGACGGCTTCCGCCCGCGAATTGCGGAGCAATATTCCGGGTGAGGGGCCCGTCGAGCGGCAAGTAGCGTCGCCCGCGGCCGTCGCGCGCTGCGCCGGAACCGGCTCGCAGCCTCCACGACGACGGCCAGAGAGGCCATGTGATGACAGACAGCAGAGGCGGGATGGAACGGCGACGTTTCCTTTACGGGGGCGCCTCCGTTGGAGGAGGAATGCTGCTCGGCGGCACGGCCGGTACCGCGGCGGCCGCCACGACGCGGGACGCCGCGACGCGTGCCGCGGCGGCGGGGGACGCCGTCGCGATCACACCCGCCGACCGGAACTACGCGGATGTGGTCAGAGGCTGGAACCAGCGGTACATAGGCAAGCCCGAGAAGGTGCATCTGGTCACCACGACCGACCAGGTGGTGAAGGTCACCCAGCAGGCGGTGAAGGAGGGCAAGCGCCTCGCGGTGCGCAGCGGCGGGCACTGTTTCGAGGACTTCGTCTACCACCCGGACGCGAAGGTCGTGGTCGACCTGTCGGAGATGCGCCAGGTCGCCTTCGACGCCGAGCGCAAGGCGTTCATGGTCGAGTCGGGGTGCCAGTTGCTCGACGTCTACGAAGGGCTCTACCGCCGCTGGGGCGTCGTCATCCCCGCGGGCATCTGCCACCAGGTCGGCGCGGGCGGCCACGTCAGCGGTGGCGGCTGGGGGATGTTGTGCCGTCTGCTGGGCCTCGTCGTGGACCATCTGTACGCGGTCGAGGTGGTCGTCGTGGACGCTTCGGGCACCGCCCGGGCGGTCGTCGCCACCCGGGAGGAGTCGGACCCGAACCGCGACCTGTGGTGGGCGCACACCGGCGGGGGCGGCGGCAACTTCGGCATCGTCACGCGCTACTGGTTCCGCAGCCCGGACGCCAAGGGCTCCGAGCCCTCGGCCCTGCTCCCCCGCCCTCCGGCCGAGGTGCTCATCAACGCCGTTTCCTGGCCGTGGAGCTCGCTCTCCCGCAAGGACTTCGACACCCTGGTGAAGAACTACGGCGCCTGGCACGTCGAGCACAGCGCCCCGGGCGACCCGTACGCCGGGATGTGCAGCTACCTGGGGCTGAACCACCGGTCGAACGGCGCCATCGGGATGATCACCCAGATGGACGCCACCGTGCCGAACGCCGAGCAGATGCTGGCGGACTTCGTGGCCGCCATCAGCAAGGGTGTGTCCGTAGCGCACGAGGCGGCCACCACCAGGACGGGTGAGCTTGCCGCCATGCCCGAGCTGGTGAAGCCGCGCCGCATGCCGTGGCTCCAGGCGACCCGCTACCTCGGCACCTCGACCCTGACGCTCAACGACCCGACGCTGAAGGGGGACTTCAAGTCCGCCTATATGCGGGCGAACTTCCCCGACTCGCATCTCGACGCGCTCTACAAGCATCTGACCAGCGACGCCATCGACAACCCCACCGCATCGGTACAGCTGAGCTCCTTCGGCGGCCAGGTCAACGCGGTCGCCCAGGACGCGACGGCCTCCTCGCACCGCAGCTCGGCATTCAAGATGTCGTGGATGCTGTACTGGACCGACGCGGCCGACGAGGCCAAGTCGCTGGCCTGGATACGGGAGTGCTACCAGGAGGTCTACGCCGAGACGGGCGGCGTGCCGGTGCCGAACAAGATCACCGACGGCTGCTACGTCAATTACCCGGACATCGACCTCGGCGACCCGAAGTACAACACGTCGAAGGTTCCGTGGCACGACCTCTACTACAAGGAGAACTACCCGAAGCTCCAGGCCGTGAAGAAGAAGTACGACCCGCGGAACGTCTTCCGGCACAGCCAGTCGGTGGGGCTGCCCGACTGACGGGTACGCACTGACCCGTACCCACGCTGCGCGGACACCGCACCGGCTGCCGATTCCGGCGGCCGGTGCGGTGCTTCGGCGTACCGGTCCGGCTCCGCTCCCGGGCGCCGCGGCGCGGGCTGTGCAACCATTGCTGACGTCCCGGTGTTTCTGTAGCTGATGGACGATATGGCGGAGCAGCTGACCGAGCGCCTGGCGTCAGATCTGGATGACGGCTTCACAGAGCTGGTCCGGGTCCACGCCTCGGCGGTGCGTGCCTTTCTGTTCCGGGTCTCGGGATCGGCCGCCGAGGCGGACGACCTGGGCCAGGACACCTTCTTACGCGCCTATTCGGCGCTCCAGACCTACTCGCCGGAGCGCCGGCGCAAGCTGAAACCCCGGGCCTGGCTGATGACGATCGCGGCGAACGTCTGGCGCAATCATGTGCGTACCAGCGTCCGTCACCCGGTCTCGGCCACCCGCGCGGAGGACGCCTGCGGCAGCTGGCCGGACGAGAGCCCGGGACCGGAGGAGCTGGCGGCGACGTCCGCCGACCGCACGGTTCTGGTCAAGGCGCTCACCGAGCTGCCCGAGAAGCATCGCGTCGCGGTGGTGATGCGCCATGTCATAGGGATGAGTTACAGCGACATGGCCGAAGCCCAGGGCTGCCCCGTGGGTACCGTCAAGGCACAAGTATCAAGAGGGATCGGCACACTACGTGAGATCTTGACACCCGAGGCGGCGGTGTTGGGGGAGGTGACCAGATGAACTACCGGAATGATGAGGAAGAGCGGCCCGCGGAGGGACAGTTGGAGCACGCCTTGGCCGATCTCGCGGCCCCTGCCCCGGCGGACTTCGCCCTGAGGGTACTTCAGCGCGTAGGAATTCCGCGAGAGCGCTACGACACCTACAGCCATCTTGACAGCGTGGCCGGCGGCCTCTTCGTGGCCTACAGCCCGGACGCGGTGACCGGCTCGGCCGTCGACACGATGGTGGCCGACGCGGACGAGTTCGAGCGGTTGCATCACGCCCGCACCGGCCGGACCGCCATCCGCGCCTCGGCGCCCTTCCCCGGGCTGCGCCCCGCCTTGCGCACGGGCCGGGCGAAGCGACTGCCGATCGACCTGGGAGATCTGACCGACGTGGAGCGCGCCGTGCTCCACGCGGTGCGGTCGATCCCCTCCGGCCAGCTGCGGCCGATCACCTGGCTCGCGCGAGAGGCGTCGCTGCCCTCCGCCACCAGGCCGATCGTCGAGGCTCTGGCCAAGAACCCGGTGCCGGTGCTGATCCCCTGCCACCGCGTCACCTATGAGGGCGGAGCGCCCTGCGACGCCGCCTATGCGGACCGCGTCGGGGATGCCCTGCGGAGCGCGGAGGGCATCGACATGGACCGGCTGGAGGAGCTGACCCTGCGCGGGGCCGTCTTCCTCGGCAGCGACACCACGCGGATCTACTGCCATCCGACCTGTGCGCACGCCCGCCGGATCACCCGGCCGCACCAGGTTCCGTTCCGTACCGCCGGGGATGCCCGGCAGGCGGGCTACCGTGCCTGCAAGAGCTGTCGTCCCGCAACGGTCTGAGCCTCCGGCACGGAAAATGCGGAAAAAACGGAGAAGCGGAGAAGGAGGAAGGTCCATGCAGTCCGAGGCCCGTGCCCCGGTGACGTCCGTGGCGCTCGCGGAGGAGTCGACCCCGTGTGGCCGGCTGGTCCTCGCGGCCACGAACGAGGCTTTGCTCGCCTGCGCGTACGACACCGCGGAGGCCGTGTGCCGGCGCGCCACCCGTGCGGTCGGCAGCGGGGTGGAGTTCCGGACGGAGGCCGACGCCGCACCCGGCCAGTTGGCCGTGCTGACCGAGGCGCGGGACCAGCTCGCCGCGTATCTGGCCGGGAAGGTCCGCTCGTTCTCCGTTCCCCTGGACCTCTCGCTCGCCTCCGCGTTCACCGCGCAGACGGTGCTGGCGCTGGAGGCGTTCGTGCCCTACGGCCGCACCGCCACCTACGGGGAGCTGGCCGCCGCGCTGGACCGCCCGCGCGCCGCGCGGGCGGTGGGGATGGCGCTCGGCTCCAATCCGCTGTGCGTCGTGCTGCCCTGCCACCGCATCGTCGGGGCGAAGGGTTCACTGACCGGATACGCCGGAGGGGTCGCCGCCAAGCAATACCTGCTCGCGACGGAAGCGGCCGCCTGACCGGGAGATTCGCGCTCGCCGATCGCTTCCGCCGCACCGGTTCCCCTCCACTGCACCTCCGATGCAACCTTCGGCGGCTGTCCGGTGTTTTCCCAGTGACGGCGCATGAGGTCCTCTCCGGCGCCGAGCGGTGGAGCGGGAAGGGGAACCCGTCATGGCTGCATATGTGGACCCGGAGCCCGACTGGTGGGGTGCCGAACTGCTGGGCGCACCACCGGGCAGCGCCCTCTGGGCCCAAGCCGGTCACGGCGTCACCTATCACACGTTGCGGACCCAGGTCGCCCAGATGCGGCGGCTCTTCGACGCCTATGGGATCCGTTCCGGACACACCGTCGCCCTCCAGGGTGCCCATAGCTTCAGCCAGCTATGGGCCCTGTTCGCCCTGTGGTCCTGCGGCGCCCAGGTCATGCTCATCGGGCCGCATCTGCGCGGCAAGGAGCTGGGCCGCCAGCTGGACTGGTGCCGGCCCCAGTTCCATGTCTCCTTCGACGCGCCGGGCCACGGCAAGGAAACCTTCCACGATGAGTGCGAGGTCTTCGTCCGCCGCCTCCTCAGAGGCCGCCCCGCCGCCACCGATCACTGCTTGGTCCAGTTCACCTCCGGGAGCACCGGGTTCGCCAAGGCCATCGGCCGGACACCCGAGTCGCTGCTGACCGAGCTGGAGCGGTTCAAGACCGTCGGCGGTATGCCCGAGCCCGGATCCCGGGTCCTGGTCCTCGGTCCGCTCGCGCACTCCTTCAGCCTGGTCGGCGGCGTGCTGTACGCGACGAGCACCCGCAGCACGGTCCTGCTGGCCCCCCACTCGGGCCGCCGTACCGTGCTCCGTACGGCGATCCGGTCGGGGGCCGACACCATCATCGGGTCCCCCCAGCACTTCGCCGCTCTGGCCGAGATCGACCGTCCCGTGCGGATCCCTCGGCTCCGGCTGGCGATATCCGGCGGTGAGCGGATGGCCCACCGGGTGTACACCCGCTTCGCCGAGCGTCATCGGGTGCGGATCGGGCAGGCCTACGGCACCACGGAAACCGGGATCATCGCCACGGACCCCACCGGGTGGTACGGGCCCGACACCGTCGGGATGCCGGTGCCCGGCCTCCAGCTGCGACTGGTGGACGGGGAGTTGCAGGTGCGCCTCGACCGCTCTCCGTATCTGCCGCAGGCGGGGCCTCCAGGCCGCTTCCTTCCCGATGGTGAGCACACCCGGGCCGGCTGGCTGCGGACCCGTGATCTGGTGGAGCAGGATCCGGCGAGCGGAGCGCTGCGTGTCCTCGGCCGTTTCGACCCGCTGGCCGACCGGCGTGCGCTCACTCGCGGTCTCGACCAGATCCTGCTCGCCGACCGCACCCTGGTCCGGCACTTCGAGCGGGATGGTCAACCCGTGTGCTGACGGGTGCGCTTCGCGCCACTTCCACACAAAGCCGCACTTAACGGTGTGCAACTCCCTGGGAGCATACGGTGTTCATAGTGTGTACAGCACATTGCCGATGCATCCAGGGAGAGCTTTTCGATGGAGTCCACCTTGACCGGCAAGACCGTTGTCATCACGGGGGCCGGCAGCGGGATCGGTCGTGCCACGGCGCGAGCTTTCGCTGACCACGGGGCGAATGTGCTGGCTGTGGGAAGGACACTCGAAAAGCTTGAGGCCACCGCGAAGGGGCGGCCGTCTATCACACCGGTGGAAGCGGACATCAGCGAACTGGACGCCCCTCAGGCGATCACCTCGCAGGCAGTGGCGGCCTTCGGTGGCATCGACATCCTGGTCAACAGCGCCAGCGTCTTCCGGCCGACCCACCTCGGCATGATCACTCCATCGGAGTTCGACGAGTTCATCGCCGTGAACCTCCGGGCCCCTCTACTGATCACCCAGGCCGCGCTGCCCTGCCTGGAGCGCGCGGGTGGGACCGTGGTGAACATCAGCGCGGCCATCGGCCAGCATGGCTGGCCGGGCCTGTCCGTATATGGCGCCACCAAGGCGGCGCTCGACTTCTTCACCCGCTCCTGGGCAACCGAATTGGCCCGGAGCTGCATCCGGGTGGTGTCCGTGGCTCCGGGGCCGATCGAGACGCCGATCCTGGAGAACAACGCGCTTGACGACCAAGCGGTGATGACCGTCCACCAGACCCAGGAGCAGATACCGATGGGCCGGTTGGGCACGGCGGAGGAGATCGCGTGGTGGATCCTGAACTTCACGGACCCACTGGCCAGCTATGCGACGGGTGCCATCTTCGCCGTGGACGGCGGATACACCGTCGTGTAAATGATCCGAATCAAGAGACGATCAAAGGACCGGGCCCATCCGGGCACGTCAGATGCCGTTGACAGGAGAGGAGTTGAGAATGCTGTATTGCAGACGGCTGATCGTGTGGCCGGGCTCGATACCCAGCTCCGACACGAGACCGACACGCAGGCGATGGAACACTTCGAGTGCCTGCGCTCGGCGCCCGGCCTTCTCCAAGGCGCGCATATATTGGGAGTGCAACCCTTCATGATAGGGATACTCGGCGGTAAGTGCGGCGAGGTCGGCAGTGACCTCCAAGTGGCGCCCAATCTCGATCTTCGCTTCGGCGAGCGTTTCCAAGGCCCCCAGCCGGGACTCCTCGTACTGCCGCCGCCGGGATTCCAGCATCCTTCCGACGACCACATCAGCGAACGCCGACCCTCGCCAGATCCCCAAAGCATCGCCCAGATGACTGACCCCGACGGAAAGGTCGCCATTGGCCAACGCTTTGCGCCCCGAGTCGACCAGCTCTTGATAGATCCGGTAGTCGAGCCGGGCGAACGACTCGCTGAACATGTAGCCACCGGCATGCGTCGTGAGGGCATCTTCGATGATGACCTTGATAGGGAGCCTGGTGGCCTGACTGAGAGCCTTCCGTGCCTGGAGTATGTACGTCTGGACGACCCTGAGGGCACTGGCCGGAGGGCGCTCACCCCATAATTCACGAACGAGCGACGGCAGCGACACAACCTGATCAGGGTGAGCCACCAACATCGCCAACACGGTGCGAGGCTTGTGGGCCAACGCCAGGCTCTCCACCTCGCCGTCGTCGACGAAACGCAGCATACCGAGAACCTGCACACTCTTTCCCTTGGAATTCCCCATCCAGCTCCCCCTGTCGTTGCATATAGTGCAATGCTTTATCAGAGGCCTGCATGGGCAGGCATTCACTTCATTCCCTTAGCAAGGGACGGTACGACTGCCAAGTGCACGTGTCAACTAACGTGGCCGATCATGACCACCTGAACGCATTTTAAGATAAAAAACATGCGAATCGGTTTCCGGCCACACAACCGCTCTCACCAGGCTCAATGGCTGCGGCGAAGCCGCTTAGGGGAGCATGGAATCCATAGATGAACTCTCGGATGCCGCGAGATGAATCGAGTCAATAGCGAAAATTCAGCCAAGACCGCCGCTCGATATTACCTCCCGGAGGGCCAGCAAATACAAAGCACATATCTTACCTCTCCCAGAAGTAGGGGAACACTTAGTTAACCCCCGCGGCACACCCCATGGCACGACCTTCTGAGGGATCTTGTGGGCGCCGATAAATCACACTCCCGGCTCCCGGCCGGTTGCCGGGCGGCCATGGGAAAATCAGCGGGGATCTGGGGTGAGCACCCGCCCGCCGATGCGACGAACGCCCTCCAGGGCCTGGCGTCCCAGCTGGGGAAGGCGCTGCCGGGCGGAGTGGTCGAGGGGCGGACGGACGGCTACCGGCTGGCGGTGGAGCCCGACGCCGTCGACGCGGTGGGGTTCGAACGCCTCGTCACCGCGGCCCGGGCCCGCACCGACGAGAGTGCCCGGCGCGCACGGCTGCTGTGCGAGGCCCTCGGACTGTGGCGCGGTGCGGCCATGCAGGACGTCGGCCTGCGGGACAGCGCCGCGTTCGACGCCGCGATCGCCCGGCTCCACGGGTTGCGCTGCACCGGCGACTCGGGATCGTGACGGCCATGCTGGGCGACGAGGCGCAACAGGCGGACATCCGCGCGGTGACGCACGACCAACGCCTGGCTCGTGCGGGCGGCCTCCGCGATGCTGCACCAGGAGGATCCCGGCCGCCGCAGCGAACGACGGGCCCCGCACGTCAGCCAGAGCTACACCGGCTGGGTGAAATAGATCTTCCCGGACTGATCACCGGCCCCATGGGAGCTGCGTCAGAGGTCGGCGACCAGTAGCCGGTACCCGATGTCGATGGCCTCGAGCCCGAGGAGATCGGCGTGGCGGAGATGCCAGCGCCCGGTCGTCACGTCGTCCGCGAGCCGGGCCAGCCCGGGCGCGATGACGGTCTCGCCGGTCTGCGCGAGCAGGGAGATCCCCGCGCGCACCTGCGGGTCGAGGTAGGCATGCGGACGCCGCCAGTACGCGGCGGCGAACCCGTCCGTGCAGTCATGCGGAACCAGCACCGGCTCCCGGCGCGCGCCACCGAGCAGGTCAGCCAACTGCTCGGTGGGGACGGCACGGGTGTCGTCGAACGCGGCGGCCTCGGGGAGGTACTCCCGTACGAGCCAGAACCGTTCGCGGAAGATGCGCTGGTCCCAGGTCAGGATGACGATGCGGCGGCGGGCGACCCGGCGCAGCTCCCTGATTCCCGCCGCCAGGTCGGTCCAGTGGTGGACCGTCAGCACTGCCATGACCGCGTCGGCGGCGTCGTCACACAGCGGCAGCCGCTCGGCGACCGCCCGCACCGCGGGCGCGGATCCGGACGGGCGCTGGGCCAGCATGACGCGGCTGGGCTCGACCGCGAGAACCGTCTGCACCGGTTCGTACGAACCGGTGCCCGCGCCGACGTTGATCACGTCCGCGACGTCCCCGAGTGCGGCGTGGAGCTGCGCGGCGATGCGCGGATCGGGTCGCCGTGTCCGGGCGTATGCCGCGCCGAGCGTGTCGTAGGTCGCCATGTTGGTAAGTCTGCCCAGCGGGCCGCGCGCACCCTCGCGCGGAAACAGGCATCGAGTCCGCCGGGTTCGGCTGGGATGATGTGTCGGGTGACCTCCAACTCTGCTGGGCAGGCACCTACTTGGTGGCCCGTCCATCTGGAATCAGCCCGCCTGACACTACGGCCGGTGGCGGCAGACGATCTGCCGTCCATCGAGCGCTTGTGGCGCGACGAGCGGGTTCGCCGCTTCCTCGGTGGCCCGGTGCCCGAGGAGAAGATCGCACTCCGGCGCCACCACCTGCCCGGGGCGCCCGGGGCGTTCGCCACCGAGGACCGCGCCACGGGTGCGTGCATCGGGCTGGTCACCGTCGAGCCGGGCTCGCCCCGGGGTGGCGCCGAGGTCTCGTACACCTTCCTGCCGGAGTGGTGGGGACGCGGCCTGGCCCGGGAGGCGGCTGCCGTCGCCGTCCAGTGGGCTCGGGAGCTGCCGGGCGGAAACCCAGTGGTGGCCGTGACGCAGAGCGCGAACACAAGCTCCCGGCGCCTGCTGGAGGCGATCGGCCTGTCCGCGGACTACGAGACGGTCGCATACGGCCAGCCGCAGACGGTCTATGTGACGGAGCACCGTAGTTGACGGAGCAGCGGCTCACTCAGGCGGTATCGGTTCGCGTCGCGGCGACCGCCACGGTGGCGTAGTGCATCGTGAAGCTGCCTCCCGCGGCGTCGATGGCGGTGGCGACGCCCGCCAGCACCTCGTCCAGCTTGGTCTGCGGGAGCCGGGTGAAGGCGCCCTGCGTGGCGAGTTGGTCCAGCCACTCGTCCCGCGTGTAGGGCTGCTCCCAGTCGAATCGCCACTGCTCGGGGTCGGTGAACGCGCCTACCTCCCGTATCCCGGCGGCCACCTGGGCACACAGCGCCGTGTACCCCTCCGCGGCGGGCACCGCCCATTGGCGGACGGCGATCGAGTCGGGGATCACACGGCGGTAGACATCGGTGAAGGCTTCCGTCAGTTCGGGCGAGGGTTGGCCCGCGTTCCAGAACAGGGCCAGCAGCCCATGGGGACGCAGGGACTGCGCCGCCTTGGCGGGTCCGGCGATCGGGTCCACCCAGTGCCAGGTCTGGCCGGAGACGACGGCGTCGAAACTCCGGCCCGCCGGGTCCCAGTCTTCGAAGGGCGCCACCTCGACGTCGAGTCCGCACCGGCGCGCCAGGTCGGCCATCCGGGCGTCGACCTCGACGCCCAGCACCCGGGAACCGGCCGCGGCGAACTGCCGGGCCACGATGCCGGTGCCGCAGCCGACGTCCAGGACGTCCGGGCCGGGGCTGGCGGCAACGATCCGGTCCACCAGGGCCTGAGGGTAGCGGGGCCGAGCCCGGTCGTAGCGCTCGGCGTCCGAGCCGAACGACTCCGCCACCTGTCGGTGGTGATGGGGCGCGTGTTCGGAGCGAGGGGCTCGCTCCGGAGGTAAGGTGGGCATGTGCCCACTATGAGTGGGCACATGCCCACCCGTCAAGGGAAGAAGGAGTTGCGCGGTGCCCACGGGAGTAGCCATCCGCGATGTGCGCGACCAACTGTTCAATGCCGCCGAGCGCATCCTGCTCCGGGACGGGCCGAGCGCCCTGACCAGTCGGGCGGTCACCACGGAGGCGGGCTGCGCCAAGGGCGTCCTGCACCGGCACTTCGCCGACTTCGACGCCTTCCTCGCCGAACTCGTGCTGGACCGCGTCGCCCGGATCGACGGCCAGGCCGCCGCCCTGCGTACGTCCGCCGGAACCGGCACCGTCGCCGACAACCTCACCCAGGCGCTGATGGACCTGTTCGGGCCGGTCGCGGTGTCCATCGTCAGCCTCGTCACCTCCCGGGACGAACTGCGCGCCCGGCTGCGGGAGGCCAGGCCCACCGGCATCCCGATCCTCACCGACGCCGCGACCGCGATCGCCTCCTACCTCACCGCCGAACGGGAACGCGGCCGCGTCACCGCGGATGCCGACGTCGACACGCTCGCCCCCACCCTGATCGGGGCCGCGCACATGCTCTTCGCCGACCGCCACGGCACCCCGCCGGAGGCTGGCGCCGTCCGCAAGGTCGTGACCACGGTCATTGCCGGGGTCGAGTAAGAGTCGCTGCGTGAATCGACCTTCAGGGACGCGGGGCTCTCTCGCCGTGCACGGCGGTGTACTCGGCCGCGAGCCAAGGTCCGAGGTCGTCGATGACCATCCCGAGCACCGCCGGATCGGCCGAGGGCACACGCCCCATGGACGCGGCGACGCGCATCTGCTCGACGCGCTCGGGGTAGTAGCGGCCGAACAGCTCCGCGGACTGGTCGAGGTCGCTGGTCCAGCCGCCCCATCGGGGCATGATCAGGGTGAATCCGGTGCGGACGGTGCGACGGCCGACGCGACGGCTGAGGGTCCGGCGTTCGGCGTCCGTGGTGGCTTCGGCCGCCTTCGCCCGCCAGTGGGGAAGCAGGCGGGGCAGGTCACCGTTGGTCTCGCGGGCGAGGAGGGCTGTGGGGCGGTAGCGGGGCAGCTGTTCCGCGAGGTCGGGGCCCAGCAACGGGGTGCAGAGGCAGGCGATGAAGAATCCGGCGTCGTGGCGTTCGATGTCTCTGAGCAGGAACCGCGTGCTGGTCACCAGGATCCCGGCGCCGTCGATCTGCGGGAACGCGCGGTCGAGCGCGGCCTCGATTGCCGTGGCGTCGGCGCGGTCGGCCTCGGTGGGCTCGTCGTGCAGGGCGAGTTGGAGGTCGAGGTCGGAGACGCCGGGGGTGGCGGTGCCACGGGGGATGCTGCCGTAGAGGTAGGCGCTGTGCAGGCGCGTGCCACCGAACGTCCCGGTGAGGTGAGCGCGGGCGGCATCGACAACGGGGGCGAACGCTTCCGGGACGCGGTCCAGTGCGCCTTCGCGTGCGATGGTTCCGTCGCGGTCCAGCCCTCGTTCGTTCATGGGGCCACTGTGCCGTGTGCCGCTGTGCGCTGCCGAGCGGATTTCGACGCGGCCGTCGCGTGCACGTCGACCTCGCCGACCGCGAACCGCCGCCACCGTACGGCGGACAGAGGGTCGCGGGCCCTCAAAAACCCCTGGCCGGGGGCCTCGGGCCGGTGCCAGACTGGCCGTGCTGAAGGGGCGTAGCTCAGCCAGGCCAGAGCAGCGGACTCCAAACCCGCGCGCCGCAGGTTCGAATCCTGCCGCCCCTGCCATGTGATGTCGCAGGACATCGGAATGACCCCGAACCCACGATTGGGTTCGGGGTCATCGTCGTTGTGGGCCGGGTGGGCGGCCGGTCGGCTGGTAGT
>NZ_JAIWIH010000061.1:0-29035 GCF_052851135.1 Streptomyces sp. BRA346
CGACACCACCCACGGCACCACGCCAGGCACCACCGACGGCTCCTCGACCCGCTGCTCCGGCGACGACGCCTGCTCCACGATCACGTGCGCGTTGGTGCCGCTGATTCCGAACGACGACACTCCGGCCCGCCGGGGACGTCCCGTCTCGGGCCACGCGGTGTGCTCCGCCAGCAACTGGACCGCACCGGCCGTCCAGTCCACGTTGGAGGAGGGCAGCTCGGAGTGCAGGCTGCGCGGCAGCTCCCCGTGCCGCAGGGCCATCACCGTCTTGATCAGGCCCGCTACCCCGGCGGCGCCCTGGGTGTGGCCGATGTTGGACTTCACCGACCCCAGCAGCAACGGGTGTTCGCGCTCCTGCCCGTACGTGGCCAGCAGGGCCTGCGCCTCGATGGGGTCGCCGAGGGTGGTGCCGGTGCCGTGCGCCTCCACCGCGTCCACCTGATCCGCGGTGAGGTCGGCGCTGTCCAGGGCGGCCCGGATCACTCGCTGTTGCGCGGGGCCGTTCGGGGCGCTCAGGCCGTTGGAGGCGCCGTCCTGGTTGATCGCGGTGCCGCGCACCACGGCGAGCACGGGGTGTCCGTTGCGCCGGGCGTCCGACAGCCGCTCCAGGACCAGCACCCCGGCGCCCTCGCTCCAGCCGACTCCGTCGGCCGCGTCGGAGAAGGGCTTGCAGCGCCCGTCGGAGGCCAGCCCGCCCTGCGCGGTGAACGAGACGAAGATGCCGGGCGTGGACATCACGGTCGCACCACCGGCCAGCGCAAGAGTGCACTCGCCCGACCGCAGTGACTGCACCGCCCAGTGCAGCGCGACCATCGAGGACGAGCAGCCCGTGTCGACGGTGACGGCAGGGCCTTCGAGACCGAGTACGTACGACAGCCGCCCGGAGATGACGCCCGCCGCATGGCCGGTGGTGGAGTAGATCTCCATGTCCTCGCGGGCCGCAGCGACCACCTTGCCGTAGTCCTGCCCGGTGGTTCCGGCGAACACTCCGGTCCGGCTGCCGCGCAGCCGCGTCGGCGCGATCCCGGCCCGTTCCAGCGCCTCCCAGGCGGTCTCCAGGAGCAGCCGCTGCTGCGGGTCCATCGCGACCGCCTCCCGCGGCGAGATGCCGAAGAAGTCGGGATCGAACTCCGTCGCGTGGTCGAGGAAGCCGCCTTGGCGGGCGAGGCTGCGGCCGCGCCCGTCGCCGCCGAGCCTGGCCAGGTCCCAGCCCCGGTCCGCCGGGAAGTCCGACATCACGTCCCGGCCCTCGACGACCAGTTGCCACAGGTCTTCGGGCGAGGCCACGCCGCCGGGAAACCGGCAGCCGATGCCGATGATGGCGATCGGCTCGACCGCCGACGCGGTCAGCTGCTGGTTCTGCCGACGCAGCCGCTCGTTCTCCTTGAGGGAGGACCGGAGCGCTTCGATGTACTGGTTGGGGGTGTTCATGCACGTTCTCTCAGGTCGGGCGTGCGTCCGGATGTGGCGCCGTGCGCCATGCCGTGCGTCATTCCGTGGTGGTCTCGGCCGCCAGCCGCAGCAGGCTCTCGCCGTCGAGGTCGTCGAGGTCGTCGGGGTCGTTTTCGGGACCGGTCCGCGCGGGGGCCGCACGAGTGGTGTCGTCACCGCCGCTGTCCGCGAGTCCCAGTACCAGGTCCAGCAGTCCGGCCTTGCGCAGCCTGCTCGGCGGAATGGAAGCCAGGACCCGGCGGATCTCGGCCTCGGGGTCCTCGGCGGGCTCCCGTGTGCCGGGGAACAGCTCGGCCCCGATGTGCCCGGCGAGGGCGGTGGGGTTCGGGTGGTCGAAGACCAGCGCGGCCGGCAGGGGCAGCCCGGTCACCGCCTTGAGCCGGTTCCGTAGTTCCACCGCGCTCACCGAATCGAAGCCGAGGTCACGGAAGGCCCGGTCGGCCGGGACGGCGTCCGTCCCGGAGTGGCCGAGGGCCGCGGCCACCTCGGCCCGTACCGCGTCGAGCAGGACGCGGCGCCGTTCCGCGTCAGGCAGTTCGGCGAGGCGGTGCGGCAACGACGGCGTACCGTCCGCGGTTTTGTCCCCGGCGTCCCCGGCCTCCCCCGTGTCGTCGGCGGGCGCCGGTTCGCGGGCTTCCGGCAGGCCGGACAGCAGCGGGCTGGGACGGGACACGGTGAAGCTGGGGGCGAACGCGGCCCAATCCATCGCCGACACCGTCATGGTGGTCCGGTCGTCGTCAAGGACCCGCTGGAGCGCGGCGATGGCCTTGGGCGGCTCCATCGGCAGAACGCCGCGCTTCGCCAGCTGTTCCACCAAGCGGGGGTCGGTGGCCATACCCGCCTCGCCCCAGGCGCCCCAGGCGATCGACGTGGCGGTCAGGCCCCGGGCACGGCGGTGTTCGGCCAGCGCGTCGAGGTAGGCGTTGCCCGCCGCGTAGCCGGGCTGTCCGCCGCTGCCCCAGGCCGAGGCGCCCGAGGAGAACAGCACGAACGCGTCCAGCTGGGCATCCGTGGTCAGTTCGTGCAGGTTGAGCGCGGCGGTCAGCTTGGGCCGCATCAGCGCGTCCAGCCGGTCGGGGGTCAGCGACGCCGCTTCGCTGTCGCCGTCCGTCACCCCGGCGGCGTGTATCACCGCGGACAGCGGAAATTGGGGGAACTCGGCGGGAATGGCCGACAGCACGGCGGAGAGCGCGTCGCGGTCGGCCGCGTCGCAGGCCACGACCGTCACCCGCGCGCCCAGGCCCTCCAGTTCGGCGCGCAGTGCGGTGGCGCCCGGCGCGTCCGGGCCACGACGGCCGGCGAGCACGACGTGGCCGGCGCCGCGCTCGATGGCCCACCGGGCGAGATACGGGCCCAGACCGCCGGTGCCGCCGGTGATGAGCACGGTCCCGCGGGTACGCCACGGCCGCTCGGGCCGCGCGGAGGCGGGCTCGGCGTGGAACAGCCGGCGGCCGAACGCGCCCGACGCGCGGACAGCCACCTGGTCCTCGCCGTCCAAGCCCGCCAGTACTCCGGCCAAGCGAGCGGCGGCGCGCTGGTCCAGCGTCTCCGGGAGGTCCACCAGGCCGCCCCACAAACCCGGTTGTTCGAGCGCGACGACCCTGCCGAAGCCCCACAGCGCGCCCTGCACCGGGTGGCTGACCCGGTCCTCCCGCGCGGCCGAGACGGCGCCGCGCGTGACGCACCACAGCGGCGCGCGCAGCCGCGCGTCGCCCAGCGCCTGGACCAGGGCGAGGGTCGCGGACAGTCCGCTCGGGACGGAGGTGAACCCGGAGTGCGGCCGCTCGGCGAGGCCCAGCAGCGAGAGGACTCCGGTGAACTCCGTGGCGGGGTGAGGAGAGTTCTCACCGGCATGGGCCAGTCGGGCCGCCAACTGCTCGCGGTCGGTGTCCTCGGTGGACTCCACATCGATCCGCACCACGTCCGGGCCCAGGGCGTCGAGCACCGCTTCGGCCCATGGATCGCCCTCGCATTCGGCCGGGACCACCGCGAGCCACCTGCCGGTGAGCGGGGTGGCCGCGGGTTCCCGCAGCCGGGTCCAGTCGGCCCGGTAGCACCAGGCACCCGCGGCCGACCGCCGCCGGTACTGCTCACGCCACGCGGACAGTCCGGGCAGCACGGCGGAGAGGGATTCCCGACCGCCGTCGGCGTCGACGCCCAATTCCGCGGAGAGCGCGTCGAGGTCGCCGCTCTCCACGAGTGTCCAGAAGGCGGCGTCCTCACCGTCGGTGGCGCCGGTGCCACCGACGGCCTGCACGCGCTCCGCTGTGGGCTCCGGCCAGTAACGCCGACGCTGGAACGGGTAGGTGGGCAGGTCGACGGGGCGGCCGCCGCAACCGTCCGGGAGCACCGTACGCCAGTCGACCGGGAGCCCGCGCACCCAGCCCTCGGCGATCGAGGTCACGAAGCGCCGGGCGCCGCCGTCGTTCCGGCGGATCGAGCCGAGGACCACCGCCCCGTCGGCACCCGCCGTCTCGCAGGTCTCCTCGATCGCGCCGGCCAGCAGCGGATGGGGGTTCGTCTCGACGAAGATCCGGTGGCCGTCGGCCAGCAGCGACCGGGTCGCCTGCTCCATGCGCACCATCTGCCGCAGGTTCGCGTACCAGTAGTCGGCGTCCAGCGTGGCCGTGTCCAGCCGCTCACCGGTCACCGTGGAGTAGAACGGCACCCGCGAGGACACCGGGCGCAGCGACGCCAGGACGGTCAGCAGCTCGTCCCGTACGGCTTCGGCCTGCGGTCCGTGGCCCGCGATGTCGGATCGCACCTTGCGGGTGCGCAGGCCCTGGGCCTCGCACTCCCGCATCAGTTCGTCCAGCGCCGCCGGGTCTCCGGAGACCACCACGGTCGAGGGCCCGTTCAGCACCGCCAGGGACAGCCTCCCCGGCCAGGCTTCCAGCAGCGGGCCCACCCGCTCGGCGGGGGCGGCCACCGACATCAGGCCGCCGTGCCCGGCCAGCTTCAGCATCGTCCTGCTGCGCAGCGCGATGAGCGTGGCGGCGTCCTCGAGCGACAGGGCGCCGGCGATATGAGCCGCGGCGACCTCGCCCTGTGAATGCCCTACGACGGCGCCGGGTTCGACGCCGTGGGAGCGCCACAGTTCGGCCAGCGCCACCATCATCGCGAACAGCGCGGGCTGTACGACATCGGCCCGTTCCAGCACTTCGGGATCCCCGGCACCGGCCAGCAGGTCGGTCAGCGACCAGTCGATGTGGGGGGCGAGTGCGTCGGCGCAGGCGGTCACCGTGTTCCGGAAGACGCGGGAGGCCGCGAAGAGCTCCCGGCCCATGCCCCACCATTGCGAGCCCTGGCCCGGGAAGACGAACACCGGGCCGGTCTCGTTCTCCAGCGCGGTCCCGCGCACCAGGCCGGAAACGCTGCCCTGGGCCGCCAGTGTGTCGAGGAAGCGCAAGCGTTCGTCGCGGTTGCTCCCGAGCACGACCGCACGGTGGTCGAAGGCGGAGCGGGTGGTGGCCAGGGACCATCCGACCTCGGCGGGCGGGGGTGTCGGGTCTTCCAGCGCGAACGCCCGCAACCGTGCGGCCTGTGCGCCGAGCGCCGTCGCGGACCGCGCCGACAGCACCCACGGTACGGGGCCGTCGGTCTCGGGGGCGGGGTGTTCACGGGTGTCGGGTGCCTCCTCCAGGACGGCGTGTGCGTTCGTTCCGCTGATGCCGAACGCCGAGACCCCGGCGCGGCGCGGCCGGTCCGCCCGGGGCCACAGCCGCTGCTCGGTGAGGAGTTCCACGGCGCCGGAGGACCAGTCCACCCGCGAGGACGGGGTGTCGGCGTGCAGGGTGCGGGGGAGCGTGTCGTGTCGCAGGGCCAGCACCGTCTTGATGACGCCCGCGACCCCGGCCGCGGCCTGGGTATGGCCGATGTTGGACTTGAGCGAGCCCAGCCACAGCGGCCGGTCCGCCGGCCGCTGTCGGCCGTAGGTGGCCAGCAGCGCTCCCGCCTCGATCGGGTCGCCCAGCCGGGTGCCGGTGCCGTGTGCCTCCACGGCGTCGATGTCCGCGCCGGACAGGCCCGCGTCGGCGAGCGCCTGGCGGATGACGCGCTGCTGGGAGGGGCCGTTGGGCGCGGTCAAGCCGTTCGACGCGCCGTCCTGGTTGACCGCGCTCCCCCGTACCACCGCGAGGATCCGGTGCCCGTTGCGCTGCGCGTCCGACAGGCGCTCGACCACCACCACGCCGACGCCTTCGGAGTATCCGGTGCCGTCCGCGTCGTCGGAGAACGCCTTGGCCCGGCCGTCGCGGGCGATCGCGCCCAGCCGGGAGATCCGGGCGAAGCTGACCGAGTCGGTCATCACGGTCGCTCCGCCGACCAGGGCCAGCGAGCACTCGCCCGCGCGCAGCGCCCGCGTCGCCAGGTGCAGGGCGACCAGGGAGGAGGAGCATGCGGTGTCCACGGTGACGGCGGGGCCCTCGAACCCGAAGGTGTAGGACAGCCGGCCGGAGAGCACGCTCGCCGCGAGTCCGGTGGCGGCGTGGGCCGCCATGTCCTCGCGGGATCCGGTCACCACGTGCGCGTAGTCCTGCCCGTTGCTGCCCATGAAGACCCCGGTGGGGCTGCCGCGCAGGGACCGCGGGTCGAGTCCTGAGCGTTCGACGGCCTCCCAGGACACTTCGAGCAGCAGCCGCTGCTGCGGATCCATGGTCACCGCCTCGCGTGGCGAGATACCGAAGAACGGGGCGTCGAACTCGGCCGCGTCGTAGAGGAATCCGCCCTCGAAGCGGGCGCCGCTCCACGGCCCGTCGCCGTCGAAGGCGCCGAGGTCCCAGCCGCGGTCGGCGGGGAAGTCCGAGATCGCGTCCCGGCCCTCGGCCAGCAACTCCCACAGCTGCTCGGGGGTGTTCACGCCGCCGGGCAGCCGACAGGCCATGCCCACGATCGCCAGCGGTTCGTCGGCGGCCCCGGCCGGTGCCGCGGGCGGGGCCGGTACGTCCGGGGCGGACCGTTCACCGCCCAGTCCGGCCACCAGGTGTTCGGCCAGCAGCCGGGGGGTCGGGTAGTCGAAGACGACGCCGGTGGGCAGCGCCAGTCCTGTGTCGGCCGCGAGGTGGTTGCGCAGCTCCACCGCGGTCAGGGAAGTGAATCCGGAGTCCCGGAAGGCTTTGTCCGCGTGCACCAGGTGCGTCGCGTTCGCGGACGGGTGCCCGAGCACGGCGGCCGCGCGCTCCCGTACCGTCTCCAGCGCCCGCGCGGCCCGCTCGGCTTCCGGGAGGTCGCGCAGCCGCGGCGCCGGTGCGCTGCCCTCGCGGGGCGCGCGCCGTGCGTACGGCAGCTCTTCCAGCAGTGGGGTCCGGCGCAGACCGGAGGGCGGGGCCTGCGACGCGAGGTGCGATAGGTCGGCGACCACCAGCGTCGGATGCGGTTCGGTGACCGCCTCGGACAGCGCCGAGACCGCGAGCCGCGGATCCAGCCGTGCGAGCGCGACGCCGGATGCTTCGGAACCCGGTCGGGCGGCCATGCCGGTGCCGCCCCAGCCTCCCCAGGCAATCGAGGTCGCGGGCAGGCCCCGCGCGTGCCGACGCTGCGCCAGCGCGTCCAGTGAGGCGTTGGCGGCCGCGTAGTTGGCTTGTCCGGGATTGCCCACGGCCGACGACACGGAGGAGAACAGGACGAACGCCGACAGGTCCGCGTCCCGCGTGAGCTCGTCGAGCAGGAGGGCCGATGCGACCTTGGCGCGGAACACCGCGGCGAAGCGGTCCGGGGTCAGCCGGTCGAGTACGCCGTCGTCCAGCACACCCGCCGCGTGCACCACCCCGGTCAGCGGCCGGTCGGCCGGGATGTCCGCCAGTACGGCCTCCAGCCCCGCCCGGTCGGCGGCGTCGCAGGCGGCGATGGTGACGTCCGCGCCCAGCTCGGTCAGCTCCCGGCGCAGGTCCGCCGCGCCCGAGGCGGCGGGGCCGCTCCGGCTGATGAGCAGCAGGTGCGGTCCGTCGCTCCCGGCCGGTCCGCGGGTGGCCGGCCCGCGTCGGGCGAGCGCGCGCGCCACGTGCGCGCCGAGCGCGCCGGTCCCGCCGGTGATCAGCACCGTGCCGGACGGCTCCCACTCCGCCGCGGGGCGCGGGGCCGGGGCGGGCACCAGCCTGCGTACGTACGTACCGGACGGCCGTACGGCGACCTGGTCCTCGCCGTCCCGGCCCGCCAGTACCGCGACGAAGGCGGCGGCCGAGGGCTCGTTCAGCTCGGTGGGCAGGTCGATCAGGCCACCCCAGCGGTCCGGGTACTCCAACGCGGCCACGCGTCCCAGCCCCCACAGCGCCGCCTGCGCCGGGCCGACCGGGTGCTCGGCGTCGTTCACGGCCACCGCGCCGCGCGTGACGCACCACAACGGGCAGTGCAGTCCGGCGTCGCCCAGCGCCTGCACCAGCGCGGCCGTGCGGACGAGCCCGGCGGGTACTCCGGCGTCGTCCGCTGATTCGTCCGCTGCCAGCAGGGAGAGCACCCCGGCCACGGACGGAAGGCCGTCGGTCGCGGTGGTGAGGCGTTCGGCGAGGGCGGCACGGCCGGCGTCCCCGGCTTCCCGGGCTTCGATGCGGACGGTGTCCTGCCCCAGGGCATCGGCGACGGTGGAGATCCAGTCCTCGTCCGGGCCGCCCGGCGGGGTGACGACCAGCCAGGTACCCGATGCCTTCCCGGCCGGGAAGCTCCGCCGCCGCCAGACCTCGCGGTGGCGCCACGAGTCCACGGTGGACCTCTGGCGGTGCCGGGTCCGCCACGAGGACAAGGCGGGCAGTACGGTACGCAGCACCGCGGCGTCGGTGTCCAGATCCGTCGCCAGCGATGCGACGTCCTCCCGCTCCACCGCCGCCCAGAACTCCGCCTCGGCGCCGTCGCCGTCCCGGACGGGTGTGTCCGCGACCGGCGCGAACCGCTGGTGCTGGAACGGGTAGGTGGGTACGTCGACCCGGTGCGCGCCGGTGTCCGCGAACAGCTCGGGCCAGTCGACGGCCACCCCCGATACGTGGAGCCGCGCCAGCGCGGTCACGGCCGCGAGTTCCTCGCCGATGTCCTCGCGCAGCAACGGAACGGCGACGGCGTCGGGCGCCAGGGACTCCTGGGCCATGGCCGTGAGGACGCCGTTCGGTCCCAGCTCCAGCCAGGCGCCGGCGCCCTCGGCGGCGATCGCGCGCACCCCGTCGGCGAACCGTACGGTCTCGCGGACGTGGCGCACCCAGTAGTCGGGCGAGCTCAGCTCACCGGTGGTCGCGAGTCTCCCCGTCACATTCGACACGACCGGAATGCGCGGCTCATGGAACGTGAGCCCGCCGACAGCCGCACGGAACTCCTCCAGCATCGGGTCCATCAGCGCCGAATGAAACGCGTGGCTGACAGCCAGTCTCCTCGTCCGGCGGCCCGCCAACCGCGCGGCGGCCTCCTCGACCGCGGTCTCCTCGCCGGACAGCACCACCGACGACGGCCCGTTCACCGCCGCCACCGACACCTCACCGGACAGCAACGGCCGGACCTCGTCCTCCGCCGCCTCGACGGCCACCATCGCCCCGCCACCGGGCAGGCCCTGCATCAGCCGGGCCCTCGCCGCCACCAGCGCACAGGCGTCCGGAAGGGACAGCACTCCCGCGACGTGAGCGGCCGCGATCTCACCGATCGAGTGCCCGGCCAGGTAGTCGGCCCTCAGACCCCATGTCTCCGCGAGGCGGAAGAGGGCTACTTCGATGGCGAACAGAGCGGGTTGGGCGAAGCCGGTGCGGTTCAGCCGCTCGGCGTCCTCGCCCCAGATCACTTCGCGGAGGAGACCGGTGGTGCCGGGCGGTGGCAGGTGCTCGGACAGCTCCACGAGTACCGCGTCGAATGCTTCCGCGAAGGCCGGGAAGCGGGCATGCAGTTCGCGGCCCATGCCGATCCGCTGGCTGCCCTGTCCGGAGAACAGCACCGCGAGTGGCCGTTCGGCCGCGACGCCCCTGGCGAGTTCCGGTGCGCCCTCGGCGGAGCCCAGGAGCACGGCGCGGTGCTCGAAGACCGACCGGCCCGTCGCCAGGGAGAATCCGGTGTCGGCCGGGGAGGCCGGCCCGCCTCGCAGGGACCGCACCCGCAGGAGATGCTCGTCGAGGGCGGCGCCGGTCCGGGCGGAGACCACCCAGGGCACCGCGTCGGGCACGATCGGCACCGGGTCGGCGTCGCTCTCCGGCGCCCCCGGGACCTCGGGGGCCCCGGGTGTCTCGGGGGCCTGTTCCAGGACGACATGGGCGTTCGTACCGCTGATCCCGAACGACGACACCCCCGCGCACCGGGCCCGGCCGGTCTCCGGCCACGCGATGGTCTCGCGCAGCAGCGCGACCCGGCCGGCGGACCAGTCCACCCGCGTGGAGGGCCTTTCGGCGTGCAGCGTACGGGGCAGCGTGGCGTGGCGCATCGCCTGGACCATCTTGATGACCCCGGCGACTCCGGCGGCCGCCTGCGTGTGGCCGATGTTCGACTTGAGCGAGCCCAGCCACAGCGGGCGGTCCGGCTCCCGGCCCTGGCCGTAGGTGGCGAGCAGCGCCTGCGCCTCGATGGGGTCCCCGAGCCGGGTGCCGGTGCCGTGCGCCTCGACCACGTCCACGTCGGAGGTGGTCAGCGCGGCGTTCTCCAATGCCTGCCGGATGACCCGCTCCTGCGCCGTTCCGTTCGGCGCCGTCAGGCCGTTCGAGGCGCCGTCGGAGTTCACCGCGCTGCCGCGCACCACCGCGAGTACGGGATGACCGTGCCGCCGCGCATCCGACAGCCGTTCGACGACGAGCACCCCGACGCCCTCGGACCAGCCGGTGCCGTCCGCCTGCTCGGAGAACGCCTTGCACCGCCCGTCCGGGGCCAGCCCGCCCTGCCTGCCGAACTCCGGGAAGATCGCCGGGTCCGACAGCACCGTGACCCCGCCGACGACGGCGAGCGAGGACTCCCCGCCGCGCAGCGACCGCACCGCCATGTCCAGCGCGACCAGCGAGGACGAGCACGCGGTGTCCACGGTGACGGCCGGGCCCTCCAGACCCAGGGTGTAGGCGAGGCGGCCGGAGAGAACGCTGGCCGCGGTGCCGGTCATCACGTGGCCCTGCTGGTCGTCGCCGTCCGCGTCCGGCGGCTGCCGGTAACCCCAGTGGTAGGTGCCGACGTACACGCCGGAGCGGCTGCCGCGCAGGGTCAGCGGGTCGATCCCGGCCCGTTCCAGCGCCTCCCAGGACACCTCCAGCAGCAGCCTCTGCTGCGGGTCCATCGCCGCGGCCTCGCGCGGGGCGATGCCGAAGAAGCCGGGGTCGAACTCGGTGGCCCCGGCCAGGAATCCGCCCTCGTGGGTGGGGCTGCCGCCCGGGCCGTCGCCGTGCAGGGCGCCCAGGTCCCAGCCGCGGTCGGTGGGAAACCCCGTGATGGCGTCCCCTTCGGCGCGGACCAGTTCCCACAGCTCCTCCGGGGAGCCGACCCCGCCGGGCAGGCGGCAGCCCATGCCGACGATCGCGATGGGTTCGCCGGCGCGCTGCTCCAGTTCCTCGACCCGCGCCCGCGCCCGCCGCAGGTCGGCGGTGACCCGCCTGAGGTACTCGACGATTTTGCCCTGCTGGTCTTCTGGCACCGGACCGTCCTCACGGCTCAACGAAAGTGTGACTGCTTACTGGGGTTCGAATTCCTCGTCGATGAGGTCGAGCAATCGGTCCACCGGCAGCGAATCGATGTCCTCGGTGGAGACCCGATCGGGCATCGGATCGGGTGGTTTCGCGTCGGGGTCGGTGTGGTCCGCCTGACCGTCACCCATGCGGTCCGCCAAGTGGTCCGCGACCGACGCGGGCGTCGGATGGCTGAACACGAGGGTGTCGGGCAGTCTCAGCCCGGTGACCGCGCCGAGCCGCGCGCGCAGTTCGGTCTCGGTCAGTGAGTCGAAGCCCAGTTCCCGGAAGGCCAGGTTCGCGTCCACCTGGCCGGGGTCCGCGTGGCCCAGCACCGCGGCCGCCTCGGCACGCACCAGGTCGAGCAGGACGCGGGCCCGTCGAGCGGCGGGCATGCCCCGCAGCCTCTCCGGGCGCGGCGCGGCGACTCCCGGTCGCCCGGCGGGCCGGTCGGCGTCGTACTCGGCGACGTACTCGGCGGCGTACTCGGCGGCGTACTCGGCGGCGGGTTCGGTCGCCGGGGACGGGTCGTCGAGCCGCGGCACCGGGCGTACGAACAGGGTGTCGACCGACAGCACCGGCTCCCCGCCCGGTTCGACGGCCTCGATCGCCAGCGAACCGTCCCGCTGGGCCGAGAGCCGCACACGCAGTGCCGTGGCACCGGACGCGTGCAGGGAAAAGCCGTGCAGGTACGAGGGAAGGCCGATGTCGGCGCCGGGCGGGGTGGCGTGCCGGGCGGCGTCCAGCAGCGCGGGATGCAGGACGAACGCGGCCGTGTCGGCTCCCGGTGGAAGGACCACCTCGGCGAACACGTCCGCGCCGCGCCGCCAGGCCGCGCGCAGCCCCTGGAGCATCGGCCCGTAGGAGAATCCGGCCTCGGCCCACCGCCGACGGAAACCCTCGGCCTCGACCGGCTCGGCCCCCGGAGGCGGCCATGCGGCCGTGTCGAGCCCGCGGTCCGCGCCGCTCTTGGGGGCGAGCACACCGAAGGCGTGCTCGATCCACGGCGCGCCGAAGGCCGGGGCGGGCCGCGCGTGCACGGTCACCGGCCGCCGTCCCGATTCCCGGGCGGCCCCGACCCGCAGCTGAAGTTCCACCGCCCCGGATTCGGGCAGGACGAGCGGCGAGGTGAGGACAAGCTCTTCGAGGTGGGCGCACCCGGCCTCGTCACCGGCCCGGACGGCCAGTTCCGCCAGGGCCGTGCCGGGCAGCACGACCCGGCCGCACACGTTGTGGTCGGCCAGCCATGGCTGCCCGGCCACCGAGACGCGGCCGCCGCACACCAGGCCGACGTCCCCGGCGAGTTCCACGACCGTGCCCAGCAGCGGGTGTCCCGAGCCGTTCCGGGACGTGCCGCTTCCCTCCGCCCGGACGGTCGGCCAGAAGCGTTCGTGCTGGAAGGCGTAGGTCGGAAGGTCCACCCGGCGTGCGCCCGTGCCCGCGAAGAACACGCGCCAGGCCACCGGCACCCCGGCCACGTGCAGCCGGCTCAGTGCGGTCACCAACGCGGCCTCCTCACCCCGGTCCTTGCGCAGGGCGGGCACCGCGGTCACCCGCGTACCGGCCAGGTCGTCCCCGGCCATGGCGGACAGCGTGCCGTCCGGGCCGAGTTCCAGCAGGACGGTGGCGCCCGCCTCGCGGAGGGTGGTGAGGCCGTCGCCGAAGCGGACGGTGTCGCGGATGTGGCGCACCCAGTACTCCGGCGAGCACAGCTCCCCGCCCGTCGCGAGCCGCCCGGTCAGGTTCGACACCACGGGGACGCGCGGCTCCTGGAACTCCAGGCGCTCCACCGTGCGCCGGAACTCCGCGAGCATCGGGTCCATCAGCGGCGAGTGGAAGGCGTGCGACACGGACAGCCGGGTGGTCCTGCGGCCTCCGGCCGCCAGCGCACCGGCGATCCGCACAACCTCGCGCTCCGCTCCGGCGAGCACCACCCGCGACCGGCCGTTGACCGCCGCGATCGACACGCGGTCGGTCAGCAGCGGCCGCACTTCGTTCTCGGTGGCCCGCACCGCGACCATGGCTCCGCCGTCCGGCAGCGCCTGCATCAGCCCGGCGCGCGCGGCCACCAGGCGGCACGCGTCGGGGAGCGAGAACACCCCGGCCACGTGTGCCGCCGTCACCTCGCCGATCGAATGCCCGGCCAGGAGGTCCGGTGTCACGCCCAGCGACTCCACGAGCCCGTACAGGGCCACTTCGACGGCGAACAGCGCGGGTTGGGCGAACCCGGTCCGGTCGAGCAGGTCCGGGTCCTCGCCCCACAGCACGTCCCGCAGCGGCACGTTCGTCCGCAGCAGGTCCGTATGGCGGTCGAATTCCGCCAGCACCGCGTCCAGCCGCTCGGCGAACACCGGGAAACGGCCGTACAACTCCCGCCCCATGCCGAGCCGTTGGGTTCCCTGCCCCGCGAACACCACCGCCGTCCGGCTCTTCCCGGCGACGCCGCGCGCCGCTTCGGACCGGCTCTCGCCGGCGGCGAGCAGGACCGCCCGGTGATCGAACGCCGAACGGCCGGTGGCCAAGGAGAATCCGACGTCGACGGCGGCATGGGGATCCGTTGTGGACACCGGAGTGGACCGGATCCGGTCCAATTGGGCGTCCAGCGCGGCCTCGGTCCTGGCCGACACCACCCAGGGCACCACGGCCGGAGAGATCTCCGGGTTCCGCTCGGGCTCGTCGGCCGGTGCGACCGGCGGCGCCTGTTCGAGGATGGCGTGCGCGTTGGTTCCGCTGATGCCGAACGAGGACACTCCGGCGCGGCGCGGTCGGCCGGTATCCGGCCACGCGGTGTTCTCACGCAGCGGTTCGACCGCCCCCGCCGCCCAGTCCACCTGGGACGTGGGCACGTTCAGGTGCAGGGTGCGCGGGAGCGTCCCGTGCCGCAGCGCCAGCACCGTCTTGATCACGCCCGCCACACCCGCCGCCGCCTGCGCGTGGCCGAGGTTCGGCTTCAGCGAGCCGAGATACAGCGGGCGGGTCCGGCCCTGGCCGTACGTGGCGAGCAGGGCCCGCGCCTCGACCGGGTCGCCCACTCGGGTGCCGGTGCCGTGCGCCTCCACCGCGTCCACCTCGGAGGTGCCCAGCGCGGCGTCCTCGAGTGCCTGCCGGATCACCTGTTCCTGGGAGGCGCCGTTCGGCGCGGTCAACCCGCGTGAGGCGCCGTCGGAGTTCACCGCGCTGCCGCGCACGACGGCGAGCGCCGGGTGGCCGTGGCGCCGCGCGTCGGACAGCCGCTCCAGCAGCAGTACGCCCACGCCTTCGGCCCACACGGTGCCGTTCGCGTCGTCGGAGAAGGCCCGGCACCGGCCGTCCGGCGCGAGCCCGCCCTGCCGGGAGTAGCCAACGAGACCCCGCGGGGTGGACATGACGGTCGCGCCGCCGGCCAGCGCCAGCGAGCACTCTCCCGCCCGCAGCGCCCGCACCGCGCAGTGCAGCGCCACCAGCGAGGACGACGACGCGGTGTCCACCGTGATCGCCGGGCCCTCCAGGCCGAGGAAGTAGGCGAGCCGGCCGGTCGCCACGCCCGGCGAGGTGCCGGTGACGGCGTGCCCGGCCAGGTCCTCCTCCGCCCGCTGGACGACCAGTGCGTAGTCCTCGCCGCTGGTGCCGATGAACGCACCCGAGCGGCTGCCGCGCAGGGACAGCGGGTCGATTCCCGCCCGCTCGACCGCCTCCCAGGACACCTCGAGCAGCAACCGCTGCTGCGGGTCCATGGCCAGGGCCTCGCGCGGGCTGATCCCGAAGAAGCCGGGGTCGAACTCCGCCGCGCCGCGCAGGAAGCCGCCCCGCTGGGACGCGCTGCGGCCCGGGCCGTCGCCGGCGAGGGCGGCCAGGTCCCAGCCCCGGTCGGCGGGGAGGCCGCCGGTCGCGTCCTGCCCCGACACGACGAGGTTCCACAGGTCTTCGGGAGTATCGATCCCGCCTGGGTATCGGCACGCCATTCCGACGATCACTACCGGATCGCCGGAGGGCTCGGTGCCGGGCCTGACCGTCATGACGCCGTACCGCCTCTGAGAAAGTCGGACGAGTGGAGTTCAGCCCGGAGGCTAAGGCCGCGGGATCTTTACATTCCCTTAGTCCTTGCGGCGGATGGAGCTAACTACGCGCCACCGCCGGATTCCAGGGTGGTGAGCCATTCGTCCATCAGGCGTGCGGTCTCCCGGGAATCGTCGGCGATCAGCGTCAGGTGGTCGGCGTCGATCAGGCGCGTGGTGGAGGCCGGGACCGCGGGCACCGTATCCCCGTGCCCGACCCCGGGCAGCGACTCCGCGCACCGGATGAGCAGGCTCGGCACCGAGGTCGTGTACCGCTCCGCGCCTCCGGTGGTCATCCGTATGAACCAGTACGCCATCGCCGACAGCCGGGCACTGTTCAGCTTCACCGACGGGGAGTCGATGCCGGCGAGGTAGTTGCTCTGGACCACGTCCCAGTCGACCTGCTCCCCGGCCTCGTACTGGAGGCTGAGGGTGTCGAGCATGATGACTCCCTCGGGGCGGACGCCCCAGACCTCCTCCAGCACGCCCGCGGCCCGGTAGGCGAAGGTGCCGCCGGTGGAGTAGCCGACGAGGACGAACGGCTCGCCGTCACTGGCCAGCAGCGCGCTCTCCGCGATCAGCCGGGCCGCGGTCTCGCTCGTGGCGGGCAGCGGCTCGCCCTCGGCGAAGCCGAGCAGCGGCAGCGCGGAGACGTGTCGGTCGCCGCGGAACCGGGAGGCGATCCGGGCGTACTGGTGGACGCCTCCGTTCGCGCCGGGGGCGCTGATGCAGATCAGCCGGGGCTTGCCCGGGCCCGTGGCCAGGGTCACCGGCTGCGGCAGCTCTTCGACCTCGGCGGACACCTCGCAGGACGGCCGGGTGGCGGCGACCGCCATCAGCAGCCGCATCGCCTCCAGCTGCCTGCCGGAGTTCACGGTGTCGAAGAACATGCCGACCAGCGAGTCCTGGGCGTTCTCCCGGACGGCGGTGAGCGCTCCGGGTTCGGCGGCCGCGCTCATGCCGCCCTGGTGCGCGAGCCGGTCGCGCAGCCACTGGGCGAGCCCGGCGGGCGTCCGGGTCTCGAACACCACGGAGGTCGGCACCCGCATGCCGAGCGCCTCACCGAGCTGGTTGCGCAATTCGAGCGCGATCAGCGAGTCGAAGCCCATGGTGAGGAACGCGCCCTGCGGATCGATCGCGTCCGCGTCGCGCCGGCCGAGCAGTACGGCCGATGTGCCGACCACCAAGTCCACCAGCAGTTTCTCCTGCTCGTCCGGGTCGAGGCCGCGGAGCCGGTCCCGTACGGTGGCCAGCGGCCTCGCCGTCCCGGCCGCCGTGGCCCGGGAGCTGGGGATGAGGTTGCGCAGCAGCGGGTGCACCTGCTGGAGCGCCCGCGACCGGTCCACCAGGAGCGGGACCAGCTGGGCCTCGTCGCGCGTGAGGGCCGCGTCGAAGAGGGCCAGGCCCAGCTCCGGGGTCAGCGGTGGCGTGCCGGACCGGCTCATACGCTGGATGTCGGTCTCGGTGAGGTGGCCGGTCATTGCCGTGCGGCGGCCCCAGAAGCCCCATGCCAGCGAGGTGGCGGGCAGCCCCTGGCCGCGCCGGTGGGCCGCGAGGGCGTCGAGGTAGGCGTTGCCCGCGGCGTAGCTCGCCTGGGCCTGGCTGCCCATCACTCCGGACACCGAGGAGTACAGCACGAAGGCGGACAGGTCGAGTTCGCGGGTCGCCTCGTGCAGGTGCCAGGCGGCGTCGGCCTTGGGCCTCAGTACCGTGTCCACGCGCTCGGGGGTCAGTGAGGCGATCACGCCGTCGTCGAGCACGCCGGCCGTGTGCACCACCGCGGTCAGCGGATGCCGGGCCGGCACGTCGGCCAGCAGGCGGGCTATGGCGGCGGGGTCGGTGACGTCGCAGGCGGCGACGGACACGTCAGCGCCATGAGCGGTCAGTTCGTCGCGCAGCTCTGCCGCATCCGGCGCCTCGGCGCCCCGGCGGCCGACCAGCAGCAGCCGCCGTACGCCGCGTTCGGCCACCAGGTGCCGGGCCAGTTCCCCGCCGAGGCCGCCGGTGCCGCCGGTGATGAGCACCGTGCCGTCGGGGTTCCAGGCCCGCCCCGACGGGGGCTGTGCGGGCACCCGCGTGAGCCGGGCGACCCGTGCGGTCCGTTTCCGCAGCAACCACTGCTCCTCGTCGGCGGCCAGCAGACCGGACAGCGCCCCGGCCGATATGTGCGCATCGTCAAGGTCGACCAGCAGGAAGCGGCCGGGGTTCTCCGACTGTGCGGACCGCACCAGGCCCCACACCGCCGCCGCGGCCAGGTCGGTGACGTCCTCACCGTCCGCGGCCATGGCGCCGCGGGTGACGAATACGAGCCGCGAGCGGGCGAACCTCTCCTCGGCCAGCCACTCCTGCATCAGCGCCAGCGCCCGGTGTGTGGCTTCGTGTACGGCCTCGGGGCCGGGGCCCCCCGCGACCGGGACCACGAAGCCGTTCGGCACGGGTCCGTTGTCGCCGCCCTCGCCGATCGCGTCGGCCAGGGTCTCGGCGTAGGCGGTGATGGTCTCGCCGGCCAGGGCCATCGCGTTGCCCAGGTCGTGCTGGTCGTCTCCGATGACGGCCCACCGTGCCCCGGCGAGGGGTGTGGGATCGGTCGGGGCGGGGACCCATTCGACCCGGTGGAGCGAGTGGAGCGGGTCCCGCCCGGCGGGCGTATCCGGCTGGGCCGACGGTGGCCGGAGCGTCAGCGAGTCCACCGTGATCACCGGTGTGCCCTCGACGTCGGTCGCGGCCAGCGTGACGGTGTCCGGGCCGGTGCGCACCAGCCGGGCACGCAGGACGGACGCGCCGGTGGCGTGCAGTACGGCCCCGTTCCACGAGGAGGGCAGGGCGCACTCGCCATTGTCCTCACCGGCGAACACGGCGGCGTGCAGCACCGCGTCGAGCAGCGCCGGGTGCATCCCGAAGCCCTCCGCGTCCCTTGCCTCGTCCGGCAGGACGACTTCCGCGAACGCCTCCTCGCCACGGCGCCAGACGGCCCGCAAGCCGCGGAAGGCCGGTCCGTACTCCAGGCCCGCCCGGGCGTGGCGCTCGTGGAGCCCGTCGAGGTCGACCGGGGTCGACTCGGGCGGTGGCCAGACCGTCGCGTCGAACTCCGCGGCCGGGGCTCGGGAGGCATCGGAGGTGAGCACGCCGGTCGCGTACAGGTGCCAGTCCCCGCTCGCGGCGTCGGCGGGCCGTGCGTAGAGCCGGATGTCCCGGTGGCCCCTCTCGTCGGGCTCGCCCACCTGTGCTTGGACCTGGGTCGCGCCCTGCGCGGGGAGCATCAGCGGCGTGGTGATGGTGAGCTGCTCGACACGGTCGCAGCCGGCCTGGTCGCCGGCGCGGATGGCCAGTTCCAGGAATCCGGTACCGGGGAAGTACGCCGAGCCGCCGGACCGGGGCTCGGTCAGCCAGGGGTGGGTGGCGTGGGAGAGGGTCCCGGTCAGCACGATGTCGTCCGAGCCCGCCACGTTCACCGTCGCGCCGATCAGCGGATGGTCGGTCGGGGCGAGGCCCACGCCGGACAGGTCCGCCGGGACGGTCGAGCCCGACGGCCAGAACCGCTCGCGCTGGAAGGCGTACGTCGGCAGGTCCACCCGCCGGGCGCCGGTGCCCGCGAAGAACGCCTGCCAGTCCACGGGCACGCCCCTCACGTGGAGCCGCGCGAGCGCGGTGACCACCGCCGTCTCCTCCGGGCGGTCCGCGCGCAGCACGGCCACGGCCACGGCCGCCTCCGGCGCCGACTCCTGGACCATGGCCGACAGCACGCCGTCCGGGCCCAGTTCGAGGAACGTTCGCACGTCCGCATCGGCCAGTGTCCGGACGCCGTCGGCGAACCGTACGGTCTCGCGGACGTGACGCACCCAGTAGTCGGGCGAGCCCAGCTCACCGGCCGTGGCGAGCCGCCCGGTCAGGTTCGAGACGACCGGGATGCGCGGTTCGTGGAAGGTGAGCCCGACGATTGCCGCACGGAACTCGTCCAGCATCGGGTCCATCAGCGGCGAGTGGAACGCGTGGCTGACCGCCAGCCCGCTCGTCCGGCGGTCCTCGAACCGTGCGACGACCTCCTCGACCGCCGCCCGCTCTCCGGACAGCACCACCGACGACGGCCCGTTCACCGCCGCGACCGACACCCGGTCGGACAGCAGCGGCCGCACCTCGTCCTCGGTCGCCTCGACCGCCACCATCGCCCCGCCACCGGGCAGGGCCTGCATCAGCCGGGCCCTCGCCGACACCAGCGCGCAGGCGTCGGCGAGGGACAGCACTCCCGCGACGTGAGCGGCGGCGATCTCACCGACCGAGTGGCCGGCCACGAACTTCGGCGCGATGCCCAGGGATTCGGCCAGCCGGAACAGCGCCACCTCGACGGCGAACAGGGCGGGCTGAGCGGCCCCGGTCCGGTTCAGCGCCTCGGCGTCCTCGCCCCACATCACCTCGCGCAGCGCGGGATCGAGCTCGGCCAGCACCGCGTCCAGGGCCTGCGCGAACACCGGGAACCGGCCGTACAGCTCCCGTCCCATGCCGAGCCGCTGCGCGCCCTGACCGGAGAACAGCACCGCCGGCGCGCCCTGGCCGGCCACGCCCCGGGCGGCCTCGGCCACTCCGTCCTCGGAGGCCAGCAGCACCGCCCGGTGGTCGAACACCGACCGTTCCGTGGCGAGCGAGAACCCGATGTCCAGCGGAGCGCGTTCCGCGGTCCCGGCCGTGAGGGAGCGCACCCGGTCCACCTGGGCTTCGAGGGCCGTCTCGCTCTTGGCCGACACCACCCACGGCACGACGCCGGGCGTGACGGTGGGCGGTTCGGCATCCTCCGCCGGCTCCCGCGGGGCCTGTTCGAGGATCACGTGCGCGTTGGTGCCGCTGATGCCGAACGAGGACACCCCGGCGCGGCGGGGGCGCCCCGCCTCCGGCCATGCGGCGTTCTCGGTCAGCAGCTCAACGGCCCCCGCCGACCAGTCCACGTGTGACGACGGCTCGTCCACGTGCAGCGTCCGTGGCAGCACGCCGTGGCGCATCGCCATGACCGTTTTGATCAGCCCGGCCGCGCCGGCGGCGGCCTGGGTGTGGCCGATGTTGGACTTCACCGTGCCCAGCAGCAGCGGGCGCGTCCGGTCCTGGCCGTAGGTCGCCAGCAGGGCCTGCGCCTCGATCGGGTCGCCGAGGGTGGTGCCGGTGCCGTGCGCCTCCACCGCGTCCACGTCCGCCGGGGAGAGCCCGGCACTGGCGAGGGCCTGCCGGATCACGCGCTGCTGGGAGGGGCCGTTGGGCGCCGTCAGTCCGTTGGACGCGCCGTCCTGGTTGAGCGCGCTGCCCCGCACGACCGCGAGGACGGGATGGCCGGCCCGCCGCGCGTCGGACAGCCGCTCCACGACCAGCACGCCGACCCCCTCGGACCAGCCGGTGCCATCGGCGGAGTCCCCGAACGCCTTGCACCGCCCGTCCGGGGCGAGCCCGCCATGGTGCTTGAACCCCGCGAAGCTGGCCGAGGTGGTCATGACCGTCACGCCACCGGCCAGCGCCAGCGAGCACTCACCGCCCCGCAGAGCCTGGGCCGCCATGTGCAGCGACACCAGCGACGACGAGCAGGCCGTGTCGACGGTGACCGCCGGTCCTTCCAGGCCGAAGGCGTAGGACACCCGACCCGACATCACGCTGGGGCCGAGCATGACGCCCCGGCCCTCCATGTCCCGGGCGCGGGCGATCACATGCATGTAGTCCACGCCGTTGCTGCCGACGAACACGCCGGTCCTGCTGCCCCGCAGTCCGACGGGGTCGATGCCGGACCGCTCGATCGCCTCCCACGCGGTCTCCAGCAGCAGCCGCTGCTGCGGGTCCATGCCCAGTGCCTCACGCGGCGAGATGCCGAAGAACTCCGGGTCGAAGTCGGCGGCGTCGTAGAGGAATCCGCCCTCGCCCTGAAGGTCCCAGCCGCGGTCGGTGGGGAAGTCCGAGATGGCGTCGCGGCCGGAGGAGACCAGGTCCCACAGCTGATCGGGCGAGTCGACGCCGCCGGGGAAGCGGCAGGCCATGCCGACGATCACGACCGGGTCGTCGGCGCCGTCGGGGACACCGGCGGGTGCCACGACGAGCGCCGCTTCGTCACCCTCGGTCCCGTGGCCCATCAGTTCGGCCGCGAGGTGCTCGGCCAGTGCCTGGGGCCTCGGGTAGTCGAAGAGCAGGCTCGCGGGCAGCGCGAGGCCGGTGGCGCGGGCCAGTTGGTTGCGCAGCTCCATCGAGGTCAGCGAGTCGAAGCCGTGGTCCTGGAAGACCCGCTCCACGCTGATGGCGTCCGGGCCGGCGTGCCCGAGGACCCCGGCCGCGTGCGTCCGGATCAGGTCCAGCAGGAGCGTCGTACGCTCGGACTCCGGCGCCGCGTACAGCTGCCGCCGCAGGTCGGAGGCCGCCGACTCGCTCTCGCGCCGGACGTCACGGGCCGACCGCCGCGCTTCGCGGGCGGCGGGCAGCGCGCTCAGCGACGCGCTGGGCCGCAGGCTGAACAGCGCCTCCAGTACGTCCTGCTGCCCCAGGTCGGCGACCACCGTGACCGGGTCGGGTGCGGCGACCAGTTCGGCCAGCACGCCGAGAGCCAGCCCGGGTTGCAGCACCGTGGTGCCGGTCTCGTGCAGCACCTCCTCGATGCCGGCGGCCATCCCGCCGCCCTCCCAGGCGCCCCAGGCGATGGAGGTCGCGGGCAGGCCCTGCGCCCGGCGCTGCTGGGCCAGCGCGTCGAGCACCGTGTTGGCCGCGGCGTAGTTCGCCTGGCCCGGGTTGCCGACGGCACCGGCCACCGAGGAGAACAGGGCGAATACGGACAGGTCCCGGTCGCGGGTGAGTTCGTCGAGCAGCATGGCCGGGGAGACCTTCGCCCGGAACACCGTGCCGAAGCGCTGCGGGGTCAGCCCGTTGAGCACGGCGTCGTCCAGTACGCCGGCGGCGTGCACGACCCCGGTCAGCGGGAATTCCTCGGGGATGGCCGCCAGGGCGGCCTCCAGCTCGGCGCGGTTCGCGGTGTCGCAGGCGGCGATGGTGACGCGCGCGCCGAGCGCGGTCAGTTCCGCCTCCAGGTCAGCCGCGCCCGGCGACTGGGGACCGCGGCGGCTGAGCAGCAGCAGGTGTTCCGCGCCGTGCTCGGCCAGCCAGCGGGCCAGGTGCGCACCGAGCGCGCCGGTGCCGCCGGTGATGAGTACCGTGCCGGCGGGCTGCCAGGTCGGCGCCGCGTCGTGGGAGGGGGCGGGCAGCAGCCGCCTGCCGAACACGCCGGAGGCGCGGATGGCGACCTGGTCCTCGTCGCCGGGCCCGCCGAGGATGCCGATGAGCCGCCGGAGCGTACGGTCGTCCGGCTCCGGCGGCAGGTCGATCACGCCGCCCCAGCGGTCCGGGTACTCCAGGGCGGCGACCCGGCCGAGTCCCCAGAGCGCGGCCTGCCGCGGGCTGGTGACGGGGTCGTTCTCGTCCACCGACACGGCGCCGCGGGTCAGCGCCCAGACCCGGCTGTGGATCCCGGCGTCGTCGAGGGCCTGCACGAGTACGGCGGTGTCGACCAGACCCACCGGCACGCTCGACCAGCGGCGTGCCTCGTTCGCCGCAAGCAGCGAGACCACTCCGGCGATCCTCGTGCCGCCCGCCTTCAACTCGCCCAGCTTCTGGGCGAGTTCGGAACGGTCTGGCCGCTTCTCCATTGTCACCGGGACCACGTCCGGGCCGAGCCCGTCGAGCACCGACCGCACCCACGGGGTGTCGGTTTCCGACCCGTCGTGGGGCAGCGCCACCAGCCATACGCCCGGCAGGGCGGCCGCGGACGCGCCGCGCAGCGGCTGCCAGCTCTCCCGGAACCGCAGCGAGTCGGCGAGCGAACGGGCCCGTCGCTTGGCGCGCCAGGCCGACAGCGCGGGCACCACGCCGCCCAGCGCGTCGGTGTCGATGTCCAGGCGGGCCGCCAGGGACGGCAGGTCCTCGCGCTCCACCGCGGCCCAGAACTCGGCATCCGCCCCGTCCGCCGCACCGGAGAGCGGGACGGGCCCGGCCGCCTCCGGCCAGTACCGCTCGCGCTGGAAGGCGTACGTCGGAAGGTCGGTCCGGTGGGCGCCGGTGCCCGCGAAGAACGCCCGCCAGTCCACACCGGCCCCGGCCACGTGCAGCCTGGCCAGGCCGGTGACGGCCGCTGATTCCTCGTCGCGGTCCTTGCGCAGCAGGGGAACGACGGCGATGCGCTCCGGCACGGACTCGCGCATCAGCGGCGCGAGCACCCCGTCCGGGCCAAGTTCGAGCAGCACACCGGCACCGGCGGCGGCCAGGGCCCGTACGCCGTCGGCGAACCGTACGGTCTCGCGGACGTGCCGCACCCAGTAGTCGGGCGAGCGCAGCTCGTCGGGTGTGGCGAGCGCGCCGGTCAGGTTGGAGACGATGTCGATCCCGGGCTGGTGGAAGGTCAGGCGCGCGACGACGGAGCGGAACTCCTCCAGCATCGGGTCCATCAGCGGCGAGTGGAAGGCGTGGCTGACCGCCAGCCTGCTGGTGCGGCGCCCCGTCAGATGGGCGGTCACCTCGGCGACGGCGTCCTCCTCACCGGAGACGACCAGCGACGAGGGACCGTTGACGGCCGCGATGGACACCTGGTCGGTGAGCAGCGGCCGGACCTCGTCCTCGGTGGCCTCGACCGCCACCATGGCGCCGCCGGCGGGCAGAGCCTGCATCAGCCGGGCGCGGGCCGCGACCAAGCGGCAGGCGTCGGGGAGGGACAGTACGCCCGCGACGTGTGCGGCCGCCACTTCGCCGATCGAGTGCCCGGCGACGAACCGCGGGCGCACTCCCAGCGATTCGACCAGGCGGAACAGCGCCACGTCGACCGCGAAGAGGGCGGGCTGGGCGTGGCCGGTCCGGTCCAGCAGGTCCGCGTCCTCGCCCCAGATCACGTCGCGAAGCCGTTCCGGCCGCGGCTCTGTGGGGCTTTCCGACGCCGTGGACGGGGGCGGGGAGAACTCCGCGAGCACGGCATCCAACGCCTCCGCGAAGGCCGGGAAGCGGTCGTAGAGGCCGCGTCCCATGCCGAGCCGCTGTGCGCCCTGCCCGGAGAAGACGACGGCCACCGGCGCTTCCCCGGCCTCGCCCCGGGCGACTTCGAGGAGCCCCTCGTCGGAGGCCAGCAGCACGGCGCGGTGCTCGAACGCCGACCGGGCGGTGGCGAGGGAGAAACCGACGTCGAGCGGCGAGCACTTCGGGTTCTGTGCCGCGAACCGCTTCACGCTCTCCACCTGCGCGGCCAGCGCGGCCTCGGTCCTGCCCGCGACGGGCCAGGGCACCGCGCCGGGCACCGGAGCGAGGCCCCCGGCGGCCTCCGGTTCGTCAGGCGTGTGCTGTTCCAGGATGACGTGGGCGTTGGTGCCGCTGATCCCGAACGAGGACACTCCCGCCCGGCGTGGGCGGTCGGTCCGGGGCCAGTCGGTGTCGGCGGTGAGCAGTTCGGCCGCGCCCTCGGTCCAGTCCACGTGGGACGAGGGGGTGTCGACGTGCAGCGTGCGCGGCAGCACTCCGTGCCGCATGGCCATGACCGTCTTGATGAGTCCGGCTGCGCCCGCCGCGGCCTGCGTGTGTCCGAGGTTCGACTTCACCGAGCCCAGGTACAGCGGCTGCGCCCGGTCCTGCCCGTACGTCGCGAGCAGGGCCTGGGCCTCGATCGGGTCGCCGAGGGTGGTGCCGGTGCCGTGCGCCTCCACCGCGTCCACGTCCGCCGGGGAGAGCCCGGCACTGGCGAGGGCCTGACGTATCACCCGCTGTTGGGAGGGGCCGTTGGGCGCGGTGAGACCGTTGGACGCGCCGTCCTGGTTGACGGCGGAGCCCCGTACCACGGCGAGGATCTCGTGCCCGTTGCGTATCGCGTCGGACAGCCGTTCCACCATGAGCACGCCGACGCCCTCGGACCAGCTGGTGCCGTCCGCGGCATCGGCGAAGGGCTTGCAGCGGCCGTCGGGCGCCAGCCCGCCCTGGATGCTGAACCCGGCGAAGCTGGCGGGGGTCGCCATCACGGTGACCCCTCCCGCAAGCGCCAGGGAACACTCCCCGCTGCGCAGCGCGTGCGCGGCCAGGTGCAGCGACACCAGCGACGACGAGCACGCCGTGTCCACGGTGACGGCGGGGCCCACGAGGCCGAACACATAGGAAAGCCGCCCGGAGATCACACTCGCCGCGAGCCCGGTCCCCCCGTGGCCGTCCATGTTCTCCCGCGCCTCGGCCACCAGCCGGACGTAGTCCTGGCCGTTGGTCCCGACGAACACGCCGGTCTGGCTGCCGCGCAGCGAGAGCGGGTCGATCCCGGTGCGTTCGATCGCCTCCCAGGACACTTCGAGCAGCAGCCGCTGCTGCGGATCCATGGCCAGCGCCTCGCGCGGGCTGATCCCGAAGAAGCCCGCATCGAAATCGGCCGCGTCGTGGAGGAATCCGCCTTCGCCGGTGACGCTGCGGCCGCGGCCGTCCCCGCCGAGCACCGCGGCATCCCAGCCGCGATCGGTCGGGAAGCCGGAGATCGCGTCATCGCCCGAGGCCACCAGGTCCCACAGCTGCTCCGGCGAGCGCACCCCGCCGGGGAAACGGCACGCCATGCCGACGATCGCCACCGGCTCGTGCCGGCCGGACTCGGCCTCCTCAAGCCGCCGCCGCGTCTGGTGCAGATCCGCGGTGACCCACTTCAGGTATTCGACGAGCTTCTCTTCGTCCGCCATGGTCAAGGCGCCTTTCCGCTTCCGCTTGAGTGATCGGCCGGGGGCCGGGGGTCAGTGGTCCGTCGGCCGACCGAGCTCACTGTCGATGAAGGCGAGGACTTCGTCGGCACTCGCCGCCTCGATCCGCTGCTGTACGTCCTGTTCGCCGGTCTCGGTGCCGGGGCCGGTACCGGTGCCGGTCACCCGCGCGAGCATCTTCCGCAGCCGCGCCGCGGCCGCGGCCCTGGCGGCCTCGCCGAGGTCTTCCGCCGACAGCGCTGCCGACAGTGCCGATTCCAGCCGGTCGAGTTCGGCGGGCAGGGCGGGGCCCGCGTCCGCCCGGCCGGGCTCGCCGAGGCGGGTGGCCAGGAAGTCGGCGACGGCGGCCGGTGTCGGATAGTCGAAGATCAGGGTCGCGGTCATCCGCAGCCCCGTCGTGGCGGTGAGCCGGTTGCGCAGCTCGAGCGCGGTGAGCGAGTCGAACCCGAGACGATCGAACTCCCGTCCGGCGTCTACCTGGTCCGGCGAACCGTGCCCCAGTACGGCCGCGGCCTCGCCCCGTACCAGATCGGTGAGAAGGCGCACCCGCTCGTGCTCGCGGGTGTCCGCCAGTCGCGCCGCCAGGTCGGCAGCCCGGTTGTCGGCGGCGGCGGTCCGGCGACCGGCGCGGACCAGGCCGCGCAGGATCGGGGGCACGGCGCCGGCGAACATCGTCGTGCTGGGACCGGCCTTGCCCGCCGTACGCATCACGATCAGGTTCGCCTCGTCGCGGCCGGTGGCGGCGTCGAAGAGGGCGAGGCCCTGCTCCAGGGTCAGCGGCGGCGTCCCGGACCGTTTCATGCGCTCGATGTGGGCGTCGCCCAGCCCGCTGGTCATACCGGTGCCCTGTGCCCAGGGGCCCCACGCCAGCGATGTCGCGGCCAGCCCCGCACGCCTGCGGTGCTGGGCCAGCGCGTCGAGGAAGGCGTTGGCGGCGGCGTAGTTCGCCTGCCCGGGGCTGCCCATGACGCCCGCCACCGAGGAGTAGACGACGAACGCCGCGAGGTCCGCCGTCCGCGTCGCCTCGTGCAGATGCCACGCGGCGTCGACCTTGGGCCGCAGCACCGTGTCCACCCGCTCCGGGGTCAGCGCGTCGAGCACTCCGTCGTCGAGCACACCGGCCGTGTGCACCACCGCGGTCAGCGGGTGCGCGGCCGGGACCGCGCCCAGGAGTTCCCGTACGGCGACGGGGTCGGCGAAGTCGCAGGCTGCGAGGGACACCTCCGCGCCGTGGGCGGTCAGCTCCTCGCGCAGCTCTGCGGCGCCCGGCGCCTCGGCGCCCCGGCGGCTCGCCAGCACCAGGTGCCGGGCCCCACGCTCGGTCACCAGGTGCCGGGCCAGTTCGCGGCCCAGGCCGCCGGTGCCACCGGTGATCAGCACCGTGCCCTCCGGCCCCCAGGGGGAGCCGTTGCGGGCGGGCGCGGACGGTTCGGGCGCGTGCATCATGCGCGCGACCCGAACGGTCCCTTCCCGCACCATGAACTGCTCCTCGTCCGTATCCGGCAGGCTCGGCAGCACGGCCGCGGAGGCGGCCGAGCCGTCGAGATCGGCGAGCAGGAACCGGCCGGGGTTCTCCATCTGCGCGGACCGCACCAGGCCCCATACCGCCGCGGCGGCCAGGTCGGTGACGTCCCCGCCCTCCGGCGCGACCGCTCCCCTGGTGACGAACACCAGGCGGGTGCGGGCCAGCCGGTCGTCGGCCAGGCACTCCTGCATCAGCGCCAGCACCCGATGCGTCACCTCGTGCACCGTCTCCGGGCCGCCATCCATAGGGCCCGCGACGGGTACCGCGAGGATCCGCGGTGCCACCGCGCCGCCACGATCGCGCACTTCGGCTAGGGACTTCACTGGTGTTGCGTCCTGACCGAGCGCGTCGGCCAGCCCGAGCTCGTCGGCCCCGAGGACGAACCAGGCGGAGTCGTCGGCGACTGTCCCGGGCTCCGGCCGTTCCACCCACTCAAGATGGAACAGGGACTTCCGGTGGTCCGGGCCGGCCGGTGCGTCCGGCCGGGCCGCCGGAGGCCGCAGCACCACCGAGTCCGCCGAGAGGACCGGCGCGCCCTGCGCGTCGGACGCGGCCAGGACGAGCCCGTCCGCTTCGCGGGTCAGCCGGGCCCGCAGCACCCGCGCGGACGCGGCGTGCAGCGACACCCCGCGCCACTCGGCCGGGAGCAGCCGTTCGCCGTCCTCCTCGCCGCCGGTGAACACCGCCGCGTGCAGCACGGAGTCCAGCAGTGCCGGGTGCAGGCCGAAGCCGTCGGCGTCGCGCACCTCGTCGGGCAGCGCGACCTCGGCATAGAGGTCCTTGCCGCGCCGCCAGACCCCCCGCAGGCCCTGGAACGCGGGCCCGTAGACCAGGCCCGCGTCGGCGAAGCGCTCGTAGAGGTCGTCCAGCCCGATCCCGGTCGCACCGGCCGGCGGCCACTGTGCCGCGTCGAAGCCGACCCCCCGCTCCCCCGGTTCGAGCCACCCGTGGGCGTGCGGCGTCCACGCGGCGTCGGGGTCGTCGGTGGGGCGCGCGTGGAACCACAGCTCCCGGCGCCCGGCGTCGTCGGGTTCGCCGATCCGCGCCTGGATCCGCACCGCGCCCCGCTCCGGCACCACCAGCGGTTCGGTCAGGGTCAGTTCCGCCACCCGCTCGCACTCGACCTGGTCGCCCGCGCGGATCGCGGCCTCCAGGAAGGCCGCGCCCGGCAGGATGACCGCACCGTCGACGGTGTACTCGGCGAGCCAGGGGTGCAGGGCGAGCGACAGGGTGCCGGTGAGGACCAGTTCCGCCGAGCCCGCGACGGCCATCACGGCGCCGAGCATGGGGTGTTCCGTCGGGGCCAGGCCGAGGCCGGCCGCGTCCGCGGAGCGCAGCGACGCCGTCGGCCAGAACCGCTCGCGCTGGAACGCGTACGTCGGCAGGTCGGTCCGGCGCGCACCGGTGCCCGCGTAGAACACCCGCCAGTCCACGTCCACCCCGGCCACGTGCAGGCACGCGAGGGCGGTCAGGGCTGCGGTCTCCTCGTCCCGGTCCTTGCGCAGGGCCGGGACGACCGTGGTCCCGTCGGCCACCGACTCGCGGATCATCGGCGAGAGCACGCCGTCGGGCCCGAGTTCGAGGAAGGTCTTCACACCGCTCTCGGAGAGGGTCCGTACCCCGTCGGCGAACCGTACGGTCTCGCGGACATGCCGTACCCAGTACTCCGGTGAGCACAGCTCACCAGCCGTCGCGAGCGCACCGGTCAGGTTCGAC